>PLDN01000106.1 GCA_003136185.1 Acidimicrobiaceae bacterium
GGAGTCGGTATCGAGCTCGATGAGGTCCCGGTAGCCCCGGGCGCGACCGAGCAACAGGCGCTCGGAGGCGGGGAGGATTACGAACTCGTCTTTGCCGCGCCGCCCGGAGCACGCGTCGTCGAGGCGTTCACAGAGGCGGGACTACGCGCTCCGATCCGGATCGGGCACTGTGTTGTTGAGCCCGTCACCCGGGCGTTGCGAGGGGAGACCCTCGCGATCACCGGCTGGGAGCACGACCTCGATGGGTAGGGCCCTCGCCACGAGCAGATCTGGTGGGCGCAGCCCAGCAGCAAGCCCGGCGACACCGCGGCGGAGTCCGGTCCTTCAGGTGGCGGATTGCGGNNGCTTGGGCGTGCCGTTCACGAGTGCGCGTACGCGCTGGATATTCGGGTCCCAGCGCCTCTTGGTGCGGCGATGGGAGTGCGAGACGCTCATCCCGAAGCCAGGGTGCTTGCCACAGATTTCACACACGGCTGCCATTGGACGCGCCACTCCATTCACAGGGAACTGCCGGGAACAGGCAAGGAGGTTACCATCCTCCGAGATGAGGTCGATCCGTGGCGGCAACCGGCAGGTGATCGGGTGACCGCGACGGTGCTCGGCGCACCCGAGCTCGTCAGCACCATGGTCGGTTATGAGAACGCGCTCAAGATGCACCGCGAGACGATCAACCGGCTCAACGTGTATCCCGTGCCGGACGGCGACACCGGCACGAATATGCACCTCACGCTGGAATCGGTCGTCCGCGAGCTTGCCGGGCTGGCTGATCCGGCAGATCTGCAAGCCGTTTGCAAGGCGATCGCGCACGGATCTTTGATGGGCGCAAGAGGGAACTCGGGCGTCATCTTGTGTCAGATGCTGCGTGGCTTGTCTCAGACGTTCAGCGTGACGAGCGGTGGAGCCGATGCAAGCACTCTTGCAGCCGGTCTCGCCGAGGCCGACACCGCCGCCCGCGCGGGGGTCATGCGGCCCGTTGAGGGGACGATCCTCACCGTCGCGGCGGCTGCTGCAGAGGCCGCGTGTGAGGCGGCCTCGAGCGGCGGCGACCTTGCGGAAGTGGCGGCCCGGGCTCGTGAAGCGGCCGTCGAGGCGCTCGCCCACACGCCCGAGCAGCTGCCGGTTCTCGAAAAGGCAGGCGTGGTCGATGCGGGCGGAGCGGGCCTCGTTCTCCTGTTCGACGCGCTGTTACTCACGATCGACGATCGACCGATTCCCGACCAGCTGCCGCTGCCCGAGCACGTTGTCCGGAATCTCGGACGCGGTGGTACCAGCGTGCTCGGCCAGGAAAGCCCGCTCGAAGCCGCCGACGTCCAAA
The DNA here is from genome assembly GCA_003136185.1 of Acidimicrobiaceae bacterium. GTDB lineage: Bacteria > Actinomycetota > Acidimicrobiia > Acidimicrobiales > Bog-793 > Palsa-601. The sequence continues at coordinate 1,316 of PLDN01000106.1, forward strand.
GCGACTTGGCGCTCGCCGCCCACGAGCAGGCCGACGCCGGAGGGGAGTTAAGTGGGCTGCGATACGAGGTGATGTACTTCCTCGAGGCGCCGGACACTCTCGTACCAGCCTTCAAGGAGGTGTGGGCCGGGATCGGTGACTCCATAGTCGTCGTGGGCGGTGACGGCTTATGGAACTGCCACATCCACACCGACGACATCGGTTCGGCGATCGAAGCTGGGCTCGACGCAGGTCGGCCGAGAGAGATCCGCGTGACTGACCTGCTCGAGCAAGTGGAGGAGGAGATGTGGGTCCGCCGTGCGGAGGAGGAGTCTGCGACTACACCCCGGGTCGCCGACGATCTGCCTGCGCCGAGGACCTCGGTCATCGCGGTCGCGACGGGCGACGGTATCCGCCGGATCTTCCACTCCCTCGGCGTACGCAACATCGTGGCTGGCGGCCAGTCGATGAACCCTTCGACGGCCGAGATCCTCGCCATGATCGAGAGCGTGCCGGGAGATGAGGTCGTGATCCTTCCGAACAACAAGAACATCTATGCGGTCGCCGCTCAAGCTGCCGCCGTCTCCGCCAAACCTGCCAGGGTCGTGCCGACCCAGGGCATCCAAGAGGGTTTCGCGGCCTTGCTCGAGTACGACCCCGAGGCAAGCGCGGCCGACAACGCGGACTCCATGTCCAATGCAGCTGATCGTGTGGTTGCGGGCGAGGTCACCCAGGCGGTGAGAGCGAGCGACACCGGAGCCGGTCACGTGGCGCCGGGCGACTGGATCGGTCTCACCAGGAAGGGCATCGAGGTGGTGGCTCATGGGCCAGCGGAGGCAGTCTGCCAATTGCTCGACAAGATCGTCCTCGAGCAGCACGAGATCGTCACGATCATCGAGGGCGCCGGCGCCAGGCCCGCCGACACGAGGCGGATCACCGAGTGGCTCGCGGCGAACCGGCCGGAGGTCTCCGTGGACTTGCATCAGGGGGGCCAGCCTCTCTATCCGTACCTCGTTGCGACCGAGTAACCCGGAGGACCCGGTGACCGGGCGTCGACTCGCGCAGTTGGGCAAGATCCCTGTCTCCGAGCTTGAGAGCGTCTCGCCGAGGAAGGCCGCGGGTCTGAAGGAGATGGAGATCGAGACAGTGCTCGATCTGTTGACGCACTACCCCCGCCGGATAGTTGATCGCACCAACCAGACGGAAATCGCTGCCCTTAGCGAAGGCGAGGAGGGCGTTGTCACCGCGACGGTCACGAGGAGCTCCGCTAGACGCCTGAAGAACCGCCGCACGATGGCGGAGATTGTCGTTCGCGACGATTCGGGGACTCTGGTGTGCACGTTCTTCAACCAGGGTTGGCGGGCGAAGCAGTTCGAGGAGGGCCAGACGGTCACCGTCTTCGGGAAGCTCTCGATGTACCGAGGTAAGCGGCAGATGGCGAACCCAGGTGTGGACCTTGTCGGCGAGCAGACGGGCCGGATTGTGCCCATCTACCCACAGTCTGGAAAAGCGTCGATCTCGTCTGTCGAGATCAGCCGGTTCGCAAAGAACGCGCTCGATCGGGCGAAGGACTTCGCCGATCCGCTGAATGAGCGGTTCAAGAAAGAGCTCGGGCTCGTCTCGAGAACCGAAGCTTTCCAACAGGTTCACGATCCAGAGGCTCCCGACGCTTGGCATACCGCTCGGCGACGACTGGCGTTCGACGAACTTCTCCGGCTGCAGTTCAAGCTCATCTCGCGCCGTCGCGTGGAGGCTGCCGCTGCTAACGGCATCGCTCATAAGTCGGAGGGCAGGCTGCTCGAGCAGTATCTGGATCGGTTGCCCTTTACCCTGACGGCCGATCAACAGAGGGCCATCCGAGAGATCACAACGGATCTCGCCGCCCCGCAGCCAATGAACCGCCTCCTCCAGGGAGACGTGGGAGCCGGTAAGACCGTAGTGGCGCTGGCGGCGCTTCTCGTCGGAGTCGAAGGCGGCTACCAGGGAGCATTCATGGTCCCGACTGAGGTACTGGCCGAGCAGCACTTCCTCTCCTCTCATAGCCTCCTTGAGGGTCTCATGGTCGAGGACTTAAAGCGACTCGGCGGCGAGCGTTCTCTCATGGTTGACCTGCTCACCAACCGGACCACCGCTCCCGAGCGTGCCCGGATACTCGCCGAGCTCGCGGACGGCGATCTCGACATCGTCATCGGTACCCACGCACTCATCTCCGAAGGAGTCGACTTTGCTCATCTCGGCGTCGTGGTCGTTGACGAGCAGCACCGTTTCGGGGTCGAACAGCGCGCCGCGCTGCGAGAGAAGGCCTCGCTCGACCCGGACCTGCTCGTCATGACAGCCACGCCGATCCCGCGCACCGCCGCCATGACTGTCTACGGGGACCTCGAACACACGACGCTCGACGAGCTCCCTGCTGGAAGGTCGCCGATCGAGACGAGGTGGCTCTCGAGCTCGCGCCAGGAGGCGATGGCTTGGAAGCGTGTGAGGGAGGAGGTGGCAGCTGGACACCAGGCCTACGTTGTCTGCCCTCTCGTGGGAGTCGGCGGCGGCGAGAACGAAGAGATGCCCGAGGATCCAGACGCCGATATCGAGCTCGATGACGACGCCGACGACACCGACGACACCCGTGATGGCACCTTGCAGCGGAGACTGCTCGCCGCCGGCGATCTCGAGACCGAGCGCCGCCCTCCGAAATCTGCCGTCGAGGAGCGCAGCCGCCTCGTCCGCGGCCCTCTGGAAGGTCTTCGCGTCGGCCTTCTCCACGGCCAGATGCCCGCCAGGGAAAAAGAGCCTGTCATGTCGCAGTTCCGGGCGGGTGAAATCGATGTCCTCGTGTCCACCACGGTCGTGGAGGTCGGAGTCGACGTCGCGAACGCCACCGTGATGGTTATCGAGGACGCGGACCGTTTCGGGATCGCTCAGCTGCACCAGCTCCGCGGACGGGTCGGCAGAGCGAAGCTGGTGAGCTGGTGCTACCTCCTCACCGAAGGCGAGATCACCGAGCCTGCCGAGAAACGGCTGCAGGCAATGGTGAGAACCCAGAACGGATTCGAGTTGGCCGAGGAGGACCTCTCCCTACGTGGAGGAGGGACGCTTTTTGGCGCGCGCCAAAAGGGCAAGAGCGACCTGAAGCTGGCAAACCTGAAGCATCATCGGGATCTTGTGATCGAAGCGAGGCGTGTCGCGACTGAGATCGTTGACGGTCCGGAGCTGAGAGGCTCGTACGAGACCTTGCGTGACGAGGTCGCGGTCTTCGTCTCAGAGGAAGAGGCCGCCTTCCTCTTCCGGAGCTGATTCGTCGTGACGCGATGCGGGTGATCGGGGGCGAGGCTCGAGGGCGTCGCCTTGTTGCGCCCGATTTGCCGACGCTTCGCCCTACGAGTGACCGGGTCCGGGAGGCGATCTTCGACATCCTCGAAGCGAGGCAGCTGGTCGAAGGGGCGACTGTGCTCGACCTTTACGCCGGCTCGGGTGCGCTTGGGATCGAAGCGCTCTCTCGCGGAGCCGCCTCCTGCACGTTCGTCGACTCCGACCGTCGGGCTATCACCGCGATCGAGCAGAACCTGGCGAGCGTCGGCCTTGCCGGTCGGCCTGGGGTTCGCGCCGTCCGTGCGGACGTCGTGTCCTTTCTCGGCAGCACCGACGATCCGGTGGGGTTGGGGTTGGTGGATCCCCCGTATCGTTTCTCCGGGTGGGCTGAGTTGCTCGAGAGGTTGAGGGCCGAGGTGGCCGTTCTCGAGCATGGCTCGCCGCTCGATGTCACCGGAGGCTTCGATACCATCCGCAGCTACCGATACGGCGGTACGCTCGTCACGCTGGTTTCACGGCACCCGACCGACAAGGATCTCGCTTGACGATTGCACTATCCCCCGGATCGTTCGACCCCTTCCACAATGGGCACCTGGAGGTGGTCGAGCGGGCGAGCCTGCTCTTCGACGAGGTCATAGTCGCGTCGCTCCGCAACCCGCAGAAAGCCGAGCCGCTCTTCCCGATCGAGGAACGCGAGCTGATGCTCGCCGAGTCGCTCGCCCACGTGAAGAATGTGCGGATCGTGGCCATGTCTGGCCTCGTGGTCGACCTGGCACGTGAACTGGGCGCGACGGTGATCGTGAAGGGGCTGCGGGCGGTGTCGGACTTCGAGGCCGAGCTGCAGATGGCTCAGATGAACCGGCAGCTGTCCGGGATCGAGACGCTGTTCATCCCGACCGGGGCTCAGCACGCGTACATCGCGAGCCGCTTGATCCGAGAAGTCGCTCGCTACGGTGGCGACGTGAGTTCGATGGTGCCCGAGCCGGTCAACCGGCGGCTGAAAGGGCTCACCAAGTGAGCGACCAGACCCACCTCGGCCCGGACGCCGATCCCGGTTACGAAGGCGAGGCTGTCGACGCGGGGGTCGAGGGGATAATCGACGAGCTGATCGACATCGTGGCGACTGCAAAGTCCGTCCCTTTGAGTTCCTCCGTGATGATTTCGCGCGACGAAGTCCTCGAGTTGCTGGAGGCCGCCCGGGAGGAGATGCCCGAGGAGCTCCGGCGTGCGAAACGGCTGCTGAAGGACCGCGACGAGCTATTCGCGTCGGCCAAGCGGGAGGCCTCCGAGATCGTCGACGATGCCAGAGTGCAGGCGGAGCGCATGGTTCAGAGGACCGAGATCGTGCGCCAGGCCGAGTACCGGGCGGTCCGCATCGTGGAGGACGCCGAGGCGGAGTCCCGCAGGTTGAAGCACGAGTCGGAGGATTACGTCGATCAGAGGCTCGCCGGTTTCGAGATCGTGCTCGACCGCACCATGAAGACCGTGCGCGCAGGCCGGGAGCGCCTGGCTGCAGTGCCGGCTGACCCTCACGGCGACGATGACGACGGCCGGGGCGGCGATGGCGAGTTGGACGATGAGGACGAGTCGCTGTTCGATCAGGATCTCGAGTGAGCGCCGCCGGCAAGCGGCCGGCGCGCGAGAGAGGGTCGACCGCCGGGCACCGCAGCGGGAGGGGCCGGCCGTTCGTGTTGAACGTGCGCTCCCTGCGCTCGCGCCCGGGCACGCGCGAGGAAGTGCATCTGGCAGGACCGATCGCGGACATGTCGGTGTCGAGTGCCGAGGTGCCCGAGGGGGCTGAGGTGCGTTTCGATGGATGGATCGAGTCGACGCTCGGCGGTGTCACAGTGGCTGGGCGGGTGTCTGCTCCCTGGTCAGGTGTCTGCCGGCGATGCCTGGAGGAGGCCTCGGGCACGCTGATCGCGGAGGTTCGAGAGCTGTGCCGGGACCCCCGCGACGCCGCTTTGGACCCGATCGGGACGGGCGAGGAGGGTGACGAATCCTACGTCGTGGGGGCCGACGAGCTCGACGTTGAGCCAGTGGTCCGCGACGCCTGTATCCTTGAACTGCCGCTGGCGCCGCTATGCAGTGAGAGTTGTCGCGGGCTGTGCCCGACATGCGGCGCCAACCGCAACCGAGATGAGTGCTTGTGCGAGCAGGAGGTCGACCCGAGATGGTCGGCACTCGCTGGCCTTGTGTCGGGGAACGCGGAGGCAGCGATGAAATCTGAGCAAGCGGAGCAACCCCGAGTAGAGGAAAGCGACGATGGCCGTCCCGAAGAAGAAGACGTCGAAGTCGAAGAGCCGTAGCCGCCGCGCGTCGGCCTGGAGCCTGAGCGCTCCGGCCCGCAGCGTCTGCCCTCAGTGTCGCCGCGCCAAGCTGCCACACATCGTCTGCCCGCATTGCGGGTGGTACAAGGGTCGCCAGGCAGTCGAGGTCGATTGAGTCGATTGATCAGTGGCTGACCAGGTTATCAGTGGCTGACCGGGTCGCTTCGTGGCGATAGCGGACCTGCCCGTCGCGCTGGACGCGATGGGTGGCGATCGCGCCCCTGACGAGATTATTGCCGGAGCCCTCGATGCTGTCGCGGCCGGTCTTCCTGTCGTGCTCGTCGGCCCGGTCGACGGCTCGCTCGGGGATGTCGGCGGGCTCGAGATCCTGCCGGCCTCCGAGGTCATCACGATGAAGGAAGATCCAGCGAAGGCGGTCCGCACGAAGAAGGACTCGTCGTTGCTGCGGGCGGCAGAGGCGGTACGGGACGGACGGGCCTCCGCCATGGTGAGCGCTGGGAACACGGGAGCGGCGATGGCCTCGGCGTTATTCCGCATGGGTCGCCTGCCTGGTGTCGCCCGGCCGTGCATCGCGACGCCTTTGCCGGTGCCGGGTGGTTCCCCGACGGTGATGGTGGACGCCGGCGCCAATGCCGACTGCCAGTCCGACTGGCTCGTGCAGTTCGCGCAGATGGGCGCGGCGTTCTATCGCGAGCGTTACGGCGTGCTACGGCCGAAGGTTGCCCTGCTCTCGATCGGTGAGGAGTCGTCGAAGGGCAACGTGTTGGTCAAGGAGACATACGAGCGGCTGGCTGGAGGCGAGGGCGCCGGCGGCCCCGAGCGACTCGAGGGCCTCGAGGGCCTCGAGGGTCCCGAGCGGCTGGCTGTCGGCTACGAGTTCATCGGCAACGTCGAGGGCCGCGACTTGCTGACGGGGGAGGCGGATGTCGTCGTGACCGATGGCTTCACCGGGAACGTCGCGCTCAAGACCCTCGAGGGAGCGCTCAAGACCTTCATGACCCTGCTTGGTGGGGTGATGTCCGCCAGCGACGAGGCCAAGGCTGCGAGCGAGGTGCTGCTACCTGGGCTGTTGGAGGCTGCCGCACCGCTCGATCCGGAGGCGACAGGCGGGGCGATGCTGCTCGGCGTGGACGGGGTCTGCATCATCAGCCACGGATCGTCCAGCCGTCGGGCGATCGTGAACGCCATACGAGCAGGTCACGACCTTGCAGCGCGGGGGATCGTCAGCAAGCTCGCCGAGGCGGTCCGTCCACCGTCCTGAGCGGGCTCGGCGGCAGTGGGTCGGCGCGGCGCCAGTGGGTCGGCGCGGCGCGCTACCCAGGCGATCCGACCAATCAAACCCCAGCCATCTGACCGACGATCCGGCGGACCTCATCTGTCGAGAAGCCCATCGTCGCCTCGCCGATCACGAACTCCACTCGCTGGACCGTCGGGAGGTCGGTCTGCGGCCAGGGCTGCGGCCAGCTGCAGATCCCCTCGTCGGTGGCGAGCCGTCGGAAGCGCTCTTCCCACTCCTCACGCGTGGCGTCGATGAACAGATGCATCATGGGAGAGCACGGACGATCCGGGAGAACCGAGACGCCCGGGATGTCCTTCAGCACGGCAGCGATCTCCTTCGCGTGCTGAAAGTACTCAGGCATTCGTGGCAAGCGGCGGTCGAGAGCGGTCATCGCCGAGGCTGCATTCGGCCACATCGAGAACATCGTGCCCCCGTGCCGGCGGCGCCACTCCCGAACCTCGGCCACGATATCGGCATCGCCCGCGAGGCAACATCCGGCGAGCGCACCGAGGATCTTGTAGAAGGAGACATAGACGGTGTCGAACAGACCGCAGATCTCTTCGAACGTCTTGTCGTAGAAGGGCTGCGCCTCCCACAGGCGTGCGCCGTCCATGTGCACCGCTGCCCCACGATCTCGTGCCCACTCCACCTGTGCCTCGAGTTCAGCCCACTCGGGTAGATCGCCACCGAGGTTGCGCTGCGGCAGCTCGAGGAGGAGCGCCGCTGGCCGCTCGGCTACTGCATCGAGATCACGGGCAGCCAAGGGCCGCCTGAGCTCGCCGGCTTGAATCCCATTCAGGTGGTGAAGACGCTCGTAGCCCCGCCCTTCGCTCCAGTCGAGATGGGAGGCCGGGTGGAAGACGATTGTTCTCCGTGAACGACGGTCTGCGTGTACCCGGAGCGTGATCTGCTGAGCCATCGTGCCGGTCGGGCAGAAGACAGCTGCCTGTTTGCCAAGAAGGTCGGCCACCCGCACCTCGAGCGCCTCGACTATCCCTCCCGCCCCGTAGCGGTCGAGCTCGGTGTCGCGTGGAATGTCGCTCAGGAACTCGCTCGCGGTCATTCGGCCGTTGCCCTGGATGAACCGGGTGCAGGACTTGGCTAGAGCTGTCAGCTCGGCGGCGTGTACGTCTGCCATCCCATGAGCGTAGGAGGCGAGGAGCCTCTGACGGAGCGTCATGCCCGACGGGGTCGCCCCCGGCTGTGACAGCGGCCGCACCCGTCAGAAAGAGTCAGACTCAAGACTCGAGCCCGTTGCGCATTATCATCACGTCACGCGTTCTGGACCCGCCATGAGGCGGGTCGTTCGAGGCGCCCGAATAGACGGAGGCTGAAGTTGTCTGACCCGAGTGGCTCCACGCTCACGAGGAGCGAGGTCGTCGACCTCGTGTGCAACCAGCTGGCGGAGATCCTCGAGATCGACGCGTCCACCATCACCGAGTCCTCCTCGTTCTCGGACGACCTGAATGCCGACTCCCTCGCGCTCATCGAGCTCGTAGAGGCACTCGAGGAGGAGCTCGCCGACAAGGTCCCAGGGTTCCGTATCGACGACGAGGACCTGGAGGATCTCCGTACCGTCCGCGACGCCGTCGACTACGTGAGTGCCAAGCTCGAAAGAACGTGAGCCTGAGGCCCCTTACGTCTACCGGAGAGCCGACCTCGACGACGCAACACCCGGGCGATAAACCGGCCGAGCCGGCCGAACCGGCTGAACCGGCCGATGTGCCGGCGGGCACGGTCACCGCAGGCCGGGACGACCTCGCGACACGGCTAGCGCCGTATGACGTTCCGGCTGACCTTCTCCGCCAGGCTACGGCGCACCGTTCTTACTGCTCGGAGCACGCCTCGCAGCCCTCGAACGAGCGGCTCGAGCTCCTTGGTGACGCCGTGCTCGGCCTCGTGGTGACCGACCACCTCTACCGCTCGTTCCCGGCACTTCCCGAGGGCGATCTCGCCCGAGTGAGGGCAGCAGTGGTCTCGACTCTCGGCCTCGGTCCGGTCGCGGCATCGCTCGGGCTTGGCGACTCGGTGCTGCTCGGCCGCGGCGAGGAGTCATCCGGCGGTCGCCACAAGGCGTCGATCCTGGTCGATTGCCTCGAGGCAGTGATCGGCGCCGTCTACCTCTCGGCCGGGTTCGCCGGAGCCCAGACCTTCGTCAATTCGCTCGTCGCCGAAGAGATCGGCGGCATCGTCAACGAGGCGCGGCTCGGCGATCCGAAGAACCGGCTCCAGGAGCTCTGCGCACATCTCGATCGCGGTCAGCCCTCTTACCTCATCGCCGAGACCGGCCCCGATCACGCGAAGCGCTTCAGGGCCGAGGCCATCGTTGCCGGTCACCGGCTCGGGTCTGGCGAGGGGCGCTCGAAGAAGGACGCCGAGCGCCAGGCGGCAATGGTCGCATTGCTGTCGCTCACCTCTGCCGACGGTGACCTCGAGCAGTTCCCACTGTCCGGGCGTCGTGCCTGAGCTCCCCGAAGTAGAAACGGTCCGCCGCGGCCTCGACTCCATCCTCCCAGGCAAGGTGGCCGCCCGTGTAAAAGTGACCGGGAAGAGAACGGTGCGGCGCCAGCGTCCGGCCGAGCTACGCCGCCGGCTCGAAGGACGAACGTTCGTGAGGACCGATCGCCGCGGCAAGTACCTCGCGCTCCCGCTCGACGACGGCCAAGTCCTCGTCATCCACCTCCGCATGAGCGGCCAGTTGCTCTTCGTCGCCGAACCGAAATCGGTCCGCAAGGCACCGCACACGCACGTGGTCATGGGGTTTGACGACGGGAGCGAGTTGCGTTTCGTCGATCCGAGGACCTTCGGGGAATGGTATGTCACCGAGGACGTGCGGCCGGACGGCCTTCCGGTCGAGTTCGACCGGTTCGGGCCGGACCCGCTCGTCGACGGGATCTCGGCCAAGCTCCTCGCGGAGCGCCTCGGCCACAAGAAGACGGCCATCAAGGTGGCGCTTACAGACCAGCGGGTGATCGCCGGGATAGGAAGCATCTACGCGGACGAGATCTGCCATCGGGCCCGGGTGCGCCCCGATCGTCGTTGCGACTCGCTCACCGAGGCGGAGCTCCGCGCGGTTTCGCGTGCGACTACGTCGATCCTGCGAGCGGCCGTCGCGAGGCGAGGCTCGTCATTAAAGGACGCCAGCTACCGGGACCTGATGGGCGAGTTGGGGGAGTACCAGCATGATCACCGGGTCTACAACCGGGCCGGCGAGGCCTGCGACCGATGCGGGGCGCCGATCGAGAGGATCGCGATCGGCGCGCGCACCGCATATTGCTGCCTGGGTTGCCAGGCCTGAGGCCGGCGCGGGGCGATGTCGACCTCCTCGGAGTCGCCAGCTGAGTCGCGCCGCCCATATGTGATCGCAGTCGTCGCTCTTGGGTGTGTGGCAGCCGTCGCGAGCTACGTCGTCTTTTGACCTCGAGATCCGGGTGGCCGTCAGGCCCCGCTTAGTCGTCCTGACCGGAGGTTGCGAGTGGTCCTGACCTGAGCGTGAGCAGTCCTCCGCTGTCGGACCGTCCGACCACCAAGGGGTAGCTTGTGCGCGTATGTCGCAGCCGCCAGGTTCCGTCGCGGCTGACGCGCTTCGGGACCGGGACGGGAAGCCGGACCGGCACCGGGACTCGGCTCTCGACCGCAGCCGGGATCATTTGGCGGGAGTCGCTTCCTACCTGTTCGTCGCGGCTGTCTGCTACATCCCGATGCTCCTCACCAAGCCCGGCGTCGTCTCGGACGACACGAAGACCTATCTTTACCTCGATCCCGGCACATTGGTGAAGAGCGCGTCGTCCATGTGGAACCCGGGCGTGGCTCTCGGGACGGTTACGCACCAGAACATTGGCTACCTGCTCCCGATGGGCCCATTCTTCTGGGCTTTCTCGGCGTTGCACGTGCCCATCTGGGTCGCGCAGCGGCTCTGGATGGGCAGCATCCTCTTCGCGGCCGCGGCAGGGGTCCTCTACCTGAGCCGGCTGCTCGGCGTGACGGGCGTCGGGCGGATCGCAGCCGCCATCGCCTACGGACTGTCCCCTTACGTAATGCAGTACGCCGGGCGGATCTCGGTCATATTGCTGCCTTTCTCCGGCCTGGGTTGGATGATTGCGTTCACCGTGCTCGCCGTGCGGCGCGGAGGGTGGCGATATCCCGCGCTCTTCGCCATCGTGGTGACTCTCGTGAGCGGCATAAACGCGAGCTCGATCGTCTACGTCGCAGTGGCGCCGCTGCTCTGGCTGCCTTACGCGGTCTGGGTCCAGCGGGAGCTGACGGCGCGCCGGGCACTCACTTTGCTGGGCAAGATGGGACTCCTCACTCTCCTCACGTCGCTCTGGTGGCTGGCCGGCCTCTCTGTCGAAGGCCTCTACGGAGTCGACATCTTGAAGTACACCGAGAGCGTCGAGGCGGCAAGCTCTGCTGCCGGCTCCTCCGAGGTCATCAGAGGCCTCGGGTACTGGTACTTCTACAACGGGGACCGGATCGGGCTTTGGACCGAGTCGTCGATCTTGTTCACGACTCGTTTCTGGTTGCTCGGGCTGAGCTACTTCGTGCCAGTCGCAGCGTTCTTTGCTGCGGCTCTCGTGAAGTGGAAGGAGCGAGCGTACTTCGTGCTGCTCGTCCTCGTCGGCCTCATCTTGTCCGTCGGCCCCCACCCCTTCGATTCCCCGACGCCGATCGGCGCGCTCGAGAAGGCGTTCATGACGAAGACGACGGTGGGGGACGCCCTCCGATCCACCGACCGGGCGACTCCGCTCGTGGTTCTCGGCCTCGCGATGCTGCTCGGCGCGGGGATTGCCGCGGCGGTGCGCCGCTTTCCCGGGTTCGGCTCGCTCGCAGGCTGGCTGGCAGTAGCGCTCGCGATGGCGGCGAACGCACCGCTCCTCGGCGGCGACTCAGTGATCTCGGAGTTCTCGCAACCGGCAAAGCCGCCTTCTTACGTCACCGCAGCAGCCAATTACCTCAACTCGGTCGCGCCGGGCACCCGGGTCTACGCGCTGCCGGGCGATGACTTCGCCGCCTACCGGTATGGCGACACCGTCGACCCGATCTGGGCGGGAGTGTTGGACTCGAAGCGGCCATTTGTCACCCATGAGCAGTTCATCCAGGGATCGATACCGACCGCCAACCTGCTCTATGCGATAGACAACCCTCTCCAGCAGGGAACGATGGACTGGAAAGCTCTCGCTCCCGTCGCGCGGCTCATGAGCGTCGGCGACGTGCTCGTCGAATACGACGAGCAGTACGGGCGCTACAACCCGCCTCGGCCCGCTCTCGTCCTGCGCGACCTTCACACGACCCCTCCCGGGCTCGGCAAGCCGATCGGGTTCGGGACTCCCAGCCAGAACATCTCGTCGATCGGCATGTTCGACGAGACTTACTTCGACCTCCCCCCAGGCATCCCGAAGACGCAGCCCGTCGTCGTCTACCCCGTGAGCGACCCGCGACCTGTCATTCGTGCCGACGGGCTGAGCGAACCTCTTGTCATCGCGGGCGACAATGCCGGCGTCGTCGACGCGGCGGACGTCGGCCTGCTCACCACCAACCCGACGGTCCTGTTCTCAGGCACGCTCGACACCGAAGAGGCGCTCGCCCGTCAAGTGCTGTCGCGGCCCGCTCAACTCGTCGTGACTGACACGAACCGCAAGCAGGCCTTCGAGTGGAACAGCTTGGCGGAGAACACCGGTTACACCGAGACCGCTTCGGAGGGGACGACGGCGTTCGTGATGAACGATCCGGGTTTCGATCTGTTCCCGGGCGCGACGACCTCGAGCATGACCACATCGGTCCTGACCGGCAACGTCGCGTCGGTCACCGCCCAGTCGTACGGCACTGCGTTCACGCTCCGCTCGGAGGACCGCCCCGCGAATGCGATCGACGGCAACTTGGCGACCTCCTGGGAGACCGAGGGGACGGTTGATGCCCCGCTCATCGGGCAGTGGTGGCAGGTCTCCACCCGCCATCCAGTCAGTGCCGACAGTGTCACTCTCGTGGAGCCGCCATCTGCGAGAAACGCAACCTGGCTCACCAACCAATGGGTGACCAAGGCCACGATCACGTTCGACGGCAAGGACCCGATCACCGTCGAGCTCGGCCCGCAGTCACGGACCACGGCGGGGGAGGTCATCGCGTTCGGTCGACGGACCTTCTCGACGATGCGCGTGCGGATCGACCGGACGAACCGCACGACGGGCGCGAAGCCGTCGCCGGTCGGCTCGAGCTTGGTGGGTTTTGCCGAGATCCGCGTCGGCAACGTGCGCACGACTCAGATCGTCTCGATGCCGACGGATCTGTTGAGCCATGCCGGTGGGTCATCGATCAACGACCGCCTGACCTTCATCATGACCCGGGACCGGGTCGCGCCGATCCCCCCGCGGTCCGACCCCGAGCCTTACCTGATCCGCCAGTTCTCATTGCCTACCGCCCGGTCGTTCTCGCTCACTGGGACGGCGCACCTGTCGGATCTCGTCGGTGACAACCTCATCGACCAGATCGTCGGCAGGCGGGACTCATTGGTGGTCTCGGCTACGTCGTCGAGCCGCATGCCAGGTAACTTCGAGGCGACTGCGAGCGCCACGCTCGACGGCAATGCGAAGACGGTCTGGATGCCCGGTCTCGGGATCAGCGCCGACGAAGGGTCATGGCTCCAGTACCGCCTCCGCCACGCCGTCACGGTCAGGCATCTCACTTTGTCCGTCTCTTCGGATCCAGAGCACTCCCGGCCGTCTTTGCTTCTCGTGTCAAGCGGCGGCGTCACGAGGAGTGTGGCGCTCCCCCCGATCCCGCTCACGAAGACGCCAGGCTCGGTGACAACTGTGCACGTGAGCTTCCCGGCGGTCACCGGTGACTCGCTGCGGATCACGTTCGCCAAGATCGCCGTGCGTAACACGCTCAGCTACGAGACGTCCCTCGAGACAGCCCTCCCGATCGGCATCGCCGAGGTTGGTATCCCGGGCGTACCGCTCGAGCACCTCCCGGCGAGGGTTCCGAGCGGTTGTCAGACTGATCTATTGCGCGTTGACGGCCGGCCCGTGCCGATCTCGCTCTCCGGCTCTGCCGCTTCGGCCCTGCAGGGGGGCGCTCTTCGCATCTCTCCTTGCGGCAGCTCGCGCGCCGGGGTGAGCCTAGGCGCCGGCACTCATCTACTGCAGGGTGCGGACGGCTCTGTCACTGGCATCGACATCGACCAGCTGGCGCTCGACTCTGCTCCAGGCGGGGGCGCCATGCACGAGCCCGGCAACGGGTCCGTCGCTGCGACGCCACGTGAGCCTGGCAAGTCCACCCCGGCCATCTCGGTCCTATCGCAGAGCTCGACGTCGATCCGCCTGCACGTGAGCGGCGCATCGGCTCCGTTTGTGTTGACTCTCGGCCAGAGTTTCAATAAGGGCTGGCAGGCTGCGGTGGAGGGTGGGGGCAGCCTCGACCAGCACTTCCTCGTAGACGGTTTCGGCAACGGCTGGCTCGTCGATCCCAGCTCGCTTCCTGGGGCGAGCGGTCCGGCGTCGAACCGGTCGTTCAACGTGACGTTGCAGTTCGCGCCCCAGGGCGAGGCGAACCTGGCGCTTGTTGTCTCGGGTGTCGCGTTTGCCGTGTGCCTATTGATCGTGCCTGGGTCGATGGTGCTCGCGCGGCGTAGGCGTAGGCGTCGCGTCGGTGCTGGTGGAGCGATCGGCGCGGGGGCTGCGGGGGCTGCGGGGGGCGATTCTGTCTTGGCCGTCGTCGCCGGGCGCGACCCGGCACCGGAGATCGTTCTTCCCACCGAGCTCACGCCGTCTTCGTTCGGGCCTCGTCAGGTCGCGATCGGCGTGGTACTAGCCGGTCTGCTCGGGCTCGCCGCGGCCGGGCCAGTCGCTGGTGGCGTCGTTGCCGTCGGCATGCTGGCGGCTCTGAGAATGCGCCGCGGCCGAGCCGTGCTCACGTACGGATCGGCCATCTTGATGCTCTTGACCGCTGTCTACATCGTGATTTGGGAGCACTTCGAGCGCTTCCTCCCGGGCGGAGGATGGCCCTCGCACTTCCAGCTCCCCTCGGAGTTCGTGTGGATCTCAGCCGTGATGATCAGCGCCGACGCGTGCCTCGAGGGTGTCCGCCAGAGGCGGCGGAACAAGCGCGACGAGGGCGGCGCCGGGCCTGCGGCTGTACCCGAACCGGAGGTGAGCGCCGGACTAGGGTGAGCCTCGCTGTGCACCTCAAGTCCCTTACGCTCCGCGGGTTCAAGTCGTTTGCCGACCCGACGACGCTCGAATTCGAACCTGGAGTGACGGTCGTCGTAGGGCCGAATGGGTCGGGGAAGTCCAACGTCGTAGACGCTGTCGCGTGGGCGCTCGGGGCGCAGGGACCCCGGGTGGTCCGCTCCTCCAAGATGGACGACGTCATCTTCGCCGGCACCTCCAAGCGGCCAGCTCTCGGCCGAGCCGAAGTGACGCTCACGATCGACAACAGCTCCCGGAGGCTGCCGATCGACCTCGCCGAAGTGACGATCACGAGGATCTTGTTCCGCACGGGCGAGAGCGAGTACTCGATGAACGGCGCTTCCTGTCGGTTGCTCGACATCCAGGAGCTGCTCTCCGACGCAGGCGTCGGTCGGCAGCAGCACGTCATCATGAGCCAAGGCCAGCTCGCAGGGGTTCTCGACGCTCGCCCGGAGGATCGCCGGGCCGTCATCGAGGAGGCCGCCGGGGTCCTCAAGTTCCGGCGGCGACGTGAGCGATCCGAACGCCGCCTCGAGTCCACCGAAGCCAACCTGCTGCGGTTACAGGACCTCCTGCGGGAAGTCCGTCGCCAGCTCCGGCCACTCGAGCGGCAAGCAGAGGCCGCGAGGCGGCACGGCTCGCTCGTGGACGAACTGCAGGCGCTACGCCTTTATGTCGCTGGGCGAGAGCTCGACTCCTTGCAGAGGAGGACGGAGGAGAACGAGCAGCGCAAGACGTCTTTCGCGGGCGACGAGGATCGCCTGAAGGCGGCGCTCACCCGGCTGGACGAGCTGGTGGCCACGAGTGAGGCGGCGCTCTCAGCTGAGCAGGCAAGCGATGTCGTCTCGGCGCTCTCGAGTGCAGAGCGGCTGCACGAGCGGGCGCGCGGGGTGGCGAACGTGATCGCCGAGCGCAGGCTCCGCGTGGACGCAGCGCTGACAGCCACGACCGAGACCGATGTGATCTCCTCGCTCGAGGCCGAATCCTCACGGCTCGAGCGCGACCTCGCGGCTACGATGGAGGCCGCTCAGCGACTTCAGCCAGAGTGGGCAGAGGTGTCCCGCCAGGCCGAAGAGCTCAAGCTCGCCGAGGCTGACTTTGCGGCCGCCTTCCAACGGGAGGCACCGAGGAGCGAGGCGACCGGCGAGCGGCGCCGGAGTCGCGATGATGTTGCCAACCAGCGGGCGCGCGCCCGTGAAGCGCTCGCCCGCGCCAACGAGCGGGCTGCGGCGATCGAGCGCCAGCGTACGGAGCTGGGCCAAAGAGCCGAGGTGCTCGTGGGGGCCGCCGCGCAGCTCGGAGAGCGACTTGCGACGCTGCGGGATGCTCAAATCGCCGCCGAGCGTGACGAGAGGGCGGCCGCCGATGCGGTGACCGTCGCCGAGGCGCACGCCCGAGAGGCCGTCGAGCAGTGCCATGGGCTCCTCGCCCGAGGCGAGGCGCTCCGGGGTGCTCTCGATGAGGCACACGCCCGTGCCGGTGTCGAGCGGCTCGCCGGACGCCCGGGCGTACTCGGGACGCTGCTCGACATCGTGGAGGTGGACGAGGGATACGAGCGTGCCTTCGAGGCAGCGGTCCAGGAGGCCCTTGCGACAGTGGTGGTCGACGGGCGCGAGCGGGCTCGCAATGCGGTCGAGCATCTCCACGAACTCGAGCTGAGCGGCGCCGTCCTGCCGATCGACTCAGGCCGTGAATCCACCGCCTCACGCTCGTCCGTCGGCGCCAACTCGCTCCGTGCTCGGGTGCGGGGCACTCAGCCAGGCGCTGAAGCGTTGTTGGACGGCCTCCTCGCCGACGTCGTGCTCTGCTCGACCGGCATCCGCGACGCGCTGGATCTTGTCGGTCGATCGAGCGCCGAGACGGTGGTCGTAACCGTGGAGGGCGATCGGCTGTCCTCACGCGGCTGGCGGCTCGGAGCAGGTCGGGCAGGCGCGACCCGCGCTGCGCTCGAGTCCGTGCACGCCGACTCGGTCGATGCTGACGCGGCGGCCGCTGAGGCGCGTGGCTTAGCCGAATCGGCCCGCCAGGCGTGGGGCGCGGCTCGGCGAGTGGCGGCCGAGGCGAGCGAAGCAGCTGCGGCGGCGGGAGCAGAAGAGCGCCAGACGGTCACACAAAGAGACGAGACCGAGCGTCGCCTCCTGCAACTTGCCTCGGAGGCTGAACAGATTGACGCCGGGCAGGCCGAAGCGGCGTCGTTGGCGGAGCACCTCGACGTCGAGCTCGCTTCTCTGGAGGACGAACTCACCGCCGCTGAGCAGGCCGAAGCGCAAGCCCGTGCTGTGGAGACGGAGGTCGCGCAGGCCCGACGCCTCCTCGACGAGCGTGCCCGCGACCTGGCAAGCCTGCAAGCCGACCTCGAGGTGCGATCGGCCGGCATCGACGAGCGGCGTGCCCTGCTCACCGAGCGGCGGGCTGACGTCGAGCGTCGTCTCGCCGGTTGCGAGGCCGCTCGTGAGGGTGCGGCCGAGCGCCGGCGCGCACACGAGGTCGTGTCGGGGCCTCTCGCACGAATCGGCTCCGCCGTGAGTGCCCTACTGGAGGAACTCGCCTTGGTGCTCGTCACGCTGCGCGAGGAGCGCCGACGGCACGACGAGACCGTCGGGGCGATCGCTCAGCGCCTAACTGCTGCCCGAGGCGACCGCGCAATTGCCGAGCGCGATCTTGCTGGTCTCCGGGAGCAGGCTCAGCGGAACGAGCTCGAGCGAGCAGAGCTCCGGGTCCGCCTCGAGACGGCGCTCGAGGCCATCCGTCACGATCTCGACGTCGAGATCGCCGATGCCCTTGGCGCAGAGTGTCCCGAGCTTCCGCCGGGCACGCCTCCCGCTGCGCGGGTGCGCGAGCTCGAGCGGGAGCTGCGGCTCCTCGGTCCGATCAATCCTCTTGCCCTCGAGGAGTTGGTGGGGTTGGAGGAGCGGGATCGTTTCTTGAGCGGTCAGCTCGAGGACGTCAGGAACACGCGGCGCGAGCTCGGCCGGGTGATCAAAGCCGTGGACGAGGAGATCGTGAGTGTCTTCACCGAGGCCTTCGCCGACGTCGCCGGTCACTTCGAGCACCTCTTCGAGACGCTGTTCCCGGGTGGGACAGGCCGGCTGACGTTGCTCGATCCTGAGGACATGTTGTCGTCAGGTATCGAGATCGAGGCTCGGCCGGCCGGCCGCAACGTCCGCCGACTCTCGCTGCTCTCCGGCGGTGAACGTTCCCTTGTCGCCTTGGCGTTCCTGTTCGCGGTCTTCCGTAGCCGGCCCTCGCCCTTCTATCTGATGGACGAGGTCGAGGCCGCACTCGACGACGTCAACTTGCACCGGTTCCTCGACCTGGTGGACGAGTTCCGGACCGAGGCTCAGCTCGTCATCGTCTCCCACCAGAAACGCACGATGGAATCAGCCGACGTCATCTACGGCGTGACGATGCAGCCTGGCGGCGCCTCGAAGGTCGTGAGCGAGCGCTTGCGAGGGGAGACGGTAGCCAGGGCCTAGGCCTGGCAGCCTGGCGGCCTGGCCGTTGGTCTGAACAGCCTGGTTGGTCCGAACCGCTGGCCAGAAAAGCCGTTCGGCGCTCACAGGTAGGCTGCCCGAGCCATGTTGGCCCTCATCATCGTCATAGTTGTCCTCGCGTTGGTGGCCGTTACGTCGGTCACCTTCGTGGTCCGTTCCCGCCGCCCGGACCTGCCTCGCCCGCCCGAGCCGCGGGGTCTCCGTCCGCCTTCGTCGCCCCCGGGCTCGCGGGCAGCTGCCCCCGACGCTGCCGATTCGCGTCCAGTAGTCGCGGCGCCCGGATCGCCAGCTTCGCCAGTCGCGACCGACTCGGACATCCCGGCCGACTCAACCGCACCGGCAGGGCCCGCCGTAGAGACCGCCGCCCTCGGCGAGCGGCCCGCTCTCCGTGATCGCCTCGGTAGGGCGAGGGCCTTGCTCGGCGGATACCTCGACGGAATCCGCGGGAAGAACGTCGACGACTCCACCTTCGAAGACCTCGAAGAGGCTCTCATCCTGGCGGATGTTGGTGTCGCCACGACGACGAAGGTGCTGGACGACCTGCGCGCGAAGGTCCGTTCCGGCGAGATCGACGAGACGCCAGAGGCACTGCTGGCAGGCTTGCGCAGCGACCTCGAGGCCATCTTCGCGGGCGACCACGCCGAGCTGGCGCGCGGGACCGGCGAGGGTCCCACCGTCTGGCTCTTCGTCGGAGTGAACGGAGTCGGCAAGACGACGACGATCGGCAAGCTCGCTGCGCGCGAGGCGGCCGAGGGGGCAGCGGTCGTGTTGGCGGCGGGGGACACGTTTCGAGCGGCTGCGGGCGAGCAGCTCGAGACGTGGGCGGAGCGCTCGTCCGCCGCGATAATCCGTGGTTCTGAGGGTGCCGATCCGTCGTCAGTCATCTTCGACGCCGTTCAGCACGCAGCGGCTCGCAAAGCCGACCTAGTGCTTGCCGATACGGCCGGCCGGCTGCACACGAAGGTCAACCTGATGGACGAGCTTCGCAAGGTCAGGCGGATCGCCGATCGCCCGCCGGGTCAGTTGACCGAGGTGCTGCTCGTTCTCGACGCCACCACGGGTCAGAACGGCCTCGTGCAGGCGAAGCAATTCACCGAGGCCGTGGGTGTGACAGGCATCGTTCTCACAAAGCTGGATGGGACCGCGAAGGGCGGTGTCGTCCTTGCCGTGCGGAGCGAGCTCGGCCTGCCGATCAAGCTCGTAGGGGTGGGCGAAAGTATCGAGGACCTCGTCGAGTTCGACCCGAGTGAGTTCGTCGCGGCCCTGTTCGGATAGTCGGCGCGCGGTTCGGATAAACGGCTACGCGAGGTGCTCAGCGAGCCAGCTGGTTGTCGCGGCGAACGACCGAGCGGCCGGCTCGGGCATACCGAACTGCGGGGCCAGCAAGTTCTCGAATGCGTGTCCCGCCGAGGACTCCAGCCGTATCGTGACGTCACTTCGCTCCGAGAACGCCGCGGCTATCTGCTCGACCTGATCATTCGGAATGTAGGGGTCGTTGCCCCCGAAATGAAACAGGATCGAGCAGGTGATCTGCGGGGCGAGCGCGAGGTGGTCGGCAATTCCCGAGCCGTAGTACGACACGCACGTGTCAGGGCTCCCCCCGGCGGCCGTCAGATAGGCAAGGTACCCACCGAGGCAGTACCCCATTGCCGCGACCTTCTGACCGGCGACCTCAGGCAGAGCCTTTAGGTGCTCTAGAGCCGCGACGAGGTCGGCGCTCTTTGTTGCGGGCTCGATCTCGGCCATGTATCGACCGACATAACCGAAAGCCTGCTGGAGGCTCTCCTCGTCGTGGGGTAGGGCGATATTGGGTTCGATCCGCCAGAACACGTCGGGGGCGAGCACGACATACCCGAGTGCGGCGAGATCGGCCGCCTTCTCGGTCAAGAAGTCGTTGACTCCGAAGATCTCCTGTAGCAGCAATATGCCAGGGCCAGAGTTCGATGGAGGGAGTGCCAGGTGGCCCTCGAAGCTCCCGTCGCTTACGGCGATGGTCTCGGTGCGAGTCGTTTGATCAGCCATTCCCGAACTGTACGCGCGAGCGCCGACCCTGGATGTCGGTCGACGATCGGGCGCGTTGACCGCTGGGCTTCCGGAGGGCCGGTCTCGGGCGACTAACCTGGTGAAGCTCATGTTCGAGACGCTCACTGACCGCTTCGATGGAATCCTCACGCGCCTGCGCAGCCGCGGGCGGCTTGGCGACGCCGAGGTGGCCGAGGTTCTGCGCGAGATCCGGGTGGCGTTGCTCGAAGCAGACGTCAACCTCGAGGTCGTCCGCGACCTCATCGAGCGGATCCGCTTGCGGTGCACCGGCGCGGAGCTGTCGAAGAGCCTCACCCCTGCTCAGCAGGTAATAAAGGTCGTCAACGAGGAGCTGACCGCGACGCTTGGCGGGGAGCCGCTCAAGATCACTTACGCTTCCCGCCCGCCGACGGTGGTTCTCCTTGCCGGTTTGCAGGGATCGGGAAAGACCACTGCGGCTGCCTCGCTCGCACGCTGGTTTCGCCAGCAAGGGCGCAACCCGTTGCTGGTGGGCGCCGACCTCCAGCGTCCTGCAGCGGTAGAGCAGCTCCGGGTCCTCGGTCAGAGCGTCGGAGTCGGGGTCTTCTCGGAGCCGACAGATCCAGTGGCGGTCGCTCGGGCCGGTCTTGCCGAAGCCGATCGACTCGGCCGCGATGTTCTCATCGTCGATACGGCCGGGCGCCTCGCCATCGACGAGGAGCTGATGGACGAGGTGCGGCGCATCTCCGGTGTGCTCAAGCCGCACTACACGTTCTTCGTCGTCGACGCGATGACCGGGCAAGACGCCGTCCGCACGGCGGTGGCGTTCAACGAAGCACTCGCCCTCGACGGGGTCATCTTGACCAAGGTCGACGGCGACGCCCGCGGCGGCGCGGCGCTCTCGGTCAAGCAGGTGGTCGGCAAGCCAATCGCCTTCGTGTCGACCGGCGAGCGCCCGGCGGAGTTCGAGACGTTCCATCCGGATCGGCTGGCAAGTCGCATCCTCGGCATGGGCGACGTGCTCAGCCTCATCGAGAAGGCCGAGCGGGAGTACGACCAGGACGTCGCCGAGAAGGCAGTCGCACGCCTGCAGCAGGGTCGGTTCACCTTTGACGACTTCCTCGAGCAGCTGCAGCAGTTGAAGAAGATGGGCCCCCTCACCGGTGTGCTCGGGATGCTGCCCGGACTCCCGAAAGAGGTCAAGAACGCCCAGATCGACGACAAGGACGTCAGCCGAGTGGAGGCGATCATCCATTCCATGACGCCGTCCGAGCGCGATGATCCGACAGTCCTCGATGGTTCGCGGCGCCTGCGCATCGCGAACGGCAGCGGCACTACTACGACCGAGGTCAACAATCTTTTGCGTCAGTTCAAAGAGATGCAGAAGATGATGCGCTCCATGCCTATGGGACGTCTGCTGGGCGGCGGGTCCGGTGGGTCCGGCGGGTCCGGTGGGTCCGGCGGGCGGTCCAAGAAGAGCGGAAACCGCAAGAAACAAAAGGGCGGCGGCCGCGTCACCCCCTCCTCCCGGCACACCCGGTGAGGCGGGGGGTTATGAGTTTTCAGAACGGGTCCGCCGGATCCGGCAACATATCTCCTATAGCTAGAGAAAGAGGCACCAAGTGAGTGTGAAGCTCCGCCTGATGCGCGTGGGCAAGAAGAAACAACCCACGTATCGCATCGTCGCGGCCGACAGCCGCTCGCCCCGTGACGGGCGATTCATAGAAATCGTCGGGACGTACGCCCCGCGCTCGGATCCATCCGAGATCAATGTCAAGAGCGACAAGGCGCTTGCCTGGCTCGCCAAGGGCGCCCAGCCCACCGAGACAGTCAAGAAGCTCTTCCAGATCTCCGGAGTATGGAGCGACTTCGAAGCGACGAAGACTCCCAAGGCCCCGTCGACGAGGGTCCGCCCTGCGAAGAGTGCTGCCAAAAGCGTCGCGAAGAGTGCTGCAAAAAGCGTCGCGAAGAGTCCTGCCAAGAGCGCTGCCAAGAAGAAGGCCTGACCATGTCTGATCAGCTTCCGGGAGACGGGCCCGCCTTCGAAGAGCCGGACTTCTCGAAGTTCTCCGGTGCCGAGGATGCACAAGACCTCGACGTCGAGGAGGAGTTCGATGACGACGACGAGGTCGACGACGAGACCGACGAGGCCGACGAGGCCGACGAGGCCGACGACGACGAGACCGACGACGAGGCCGACGATGAAGCTCGGGACGACGACGATGCCAACAGCGCCGATGCCAACAGCGCCGATGCCGATGACGACGGTGCCGCCAGGACGCGCGGCGTCTCCGACGTTGGCGTTGGCCGGCAGCTAGAGCCTGACGGCAACGCTTCCGAGGGTGGCGCTGGTCGTGCCGTGCTCGAGCACGTCGCCCGTTCGATCGTCGACGAGAAGGATTCTGTCGTCATCGAGACAAAGCAAGTGCGGGGACAGCTCCGGTTTTACCTCCACGTTGCTCCAGGTGACATGGGACGCATCATCGGACGGCGCGGTCGGACGGCTCAGGCCGTGCGCACCCTCGTTCGGGCAGCGGCCGCTTCTGAGGGTCAGGACGTCTTTGTCGAGATCGTCGACTGACGATTCCTCCGCGTCCGGGGAGCCACGCAAGCTCCTCGAGGTCGGAAAGATCATCCGTCCGCATGGCCTGGCGGGCGACGTAATCGTCGACCTCGTCTCGAACCGCCTGGAGCGGCTCGATCCGGGGAGCGTGCTCGTCGGGAGAGGCGCGGCGGGAGCGGAGGGCGAAGACGCCGGATTGAAGGTGGTCTCCTCGAGGCCGCACCAGCACCGGTTCATCGTGCGGTTTGAGGACGTCACGTCCCACGCATGCGCTGAGGATCTTCGCGACACGGTCCTGCTCGCGGAGCCCATCGAGGACGCTGACGCGATGTTCGTCCATGAGCTCATCGGGTGTGAGGTGGTCGAAGTCTCCGGTCGGTCGCACGGCCGCGTTGTCGCCGTGCAATATAACCCGGCGAGCGACCTATTGATGGGTGAGAGCGGGTGGCTGGTGCCTTTGCGTTTTGTCGTCCGTCGCGAGGCAGATCGACTTGTGGTGGATGCCCCCGAGGGCCTGTTCGAGTGACCGACGCGGCGCTCCGTGTCGACGTCCTGACGATCTTCCCCGAGATCGTCGAGGCATACTGCGAGACGAGTGTGATCGGAAGAGCCCGCGGCTCGGGCCTAGTCGACATTCGGGTCCATGACCTTCGCGTGGGCGCGACCGACGCACATCGGTCCGTCGATGACGCTCCGTTCGGTGGCGGGGCTGGAATGGTGCTCGCTCCTGAGCCTGCGTTCGCTGCCGTCGAGCTCATCTCTCCCCCGAGGCCGATTTACTTGATGTCGCCGGCTGGGCGGCGTTTCGATCAACGGATGGCCGAGGAGCTGGCATCGGTGGAGTCGCCCGGCGGCGCGTTCTCTCTCTTGTGCGGCCGGTACGAGGGCGTTGACCAACGAATTGCCGACCACCTTGTCGACGGCGAGATCTCCGTTGGCGATTTTGTGCTGGCCGGCGGGGAGCTTGCGGCTTTGACGATTGTCGAGGCGGCGGTCCGGCTCGTCCCGGGCGTTCTTGGCAACGAGGATTCGAGCGGCGACGAGAGCTTTCGTGAGGATCTGCTCGAATACCCGCAGTACACCCGCCCGGCGGAGTTCCGAGGCTGGGAGGTGCCCGACGTCCTGCGTAGCGGAGATCATGCTCGCGTCGCGCGTTGGCGCCATGCCCAGGCCCTGCGGCGCACGCTCGATCGGCGCCCTGACCTGATCGCGGCCCGCGGCGGATTGTCCGACTCCGATCGGCGGTTGCTGGCTGAGTTCGGGCTCGCGGAGTAGGTCGGGCGCTTCGGTCAGCGTCTCGACCGCTGTGCTCGTCTCG
>PLDN01000080.1 GCA_003136185.1 Acidimicrobiaceae bacterium
TGCCGGCGATCGAGCGTGTGGTCGACGATTGCACCGCACGTGAGCAGCGAGGTCAGCCTTGGCAGTCGTTGGTGAAAGGCGCCGACATGGCGAAGCCGATCTTCGACGAGGGGTGGGAGCGCGCTCGGCAGTCGGGCTCGACCGTCGTCGCGATCTGCGCCTACGGAGGATCGCTCGTCATCGATCTACCGGACGTTCAGTTCTTCGCGATGACCATCAACGACCGGGCAACCTCTGACCGCGCGCGTACGGTCGAGCTCGCGCGCCGGTTGCGGGCCGTTGCAGATCCGACACGCCTCGCGCTCGTCGAGCTGCTTGCCCTCGAGCCGCGCGGCGTCGGAGAGCTGGCACTGGAGCTCGCCGTATCGCAGCCGACGGTAAGCAACCACGTGAAACTGCTGCGGGAGGCGGGTCTGGTGCGTAGTGCCGAAGGTGCTGGTGAGAGGCGAAGGCTCGTCGTGGACACCGAGGCATTGGCTGGGTTATTCCGGGAGATCGAAGCACTCGTCGCTGGCAGCTGAGGTCGCTGGCAAGATGGCGGGGTGGACCCACGAGTCTCCCTTCGCCAGGTAACCCCTGAGATCCGGCCTGTTGCCGAACGATTGTGGCAGCTCTATCGTCACGACTTGTCGGAGTTCCGTGGGACCCTGCCGGACGAAGCCGGAACATTCCCTCTCCGTCGGTTGGCGCCGTTCTTCTCGGATCTGGACAGGTGTGGCTATCTGATCTACCGCGGGACGAGCCCTTCAGGGCTAGCCCTTGTGAGCGGCGTAAGCGAAGAGCCACGGATGATGGCGGAGTTCTTCGTCGTCCGGGCGGTGCGCAGGCAGCAGGTCGGCCACGAGGCGATGCTTCAGCTCTTTGGCATGCATCCCGGCCGCTGGGAGATCGCCTTTCAGGAGGCGAACACGGGCGCGGCTCGCTTCTGGCGTCGCGTTGCGACGGCTGTGGCCGGCGACGGGTGGAGTGAGGAGCCAAGACCGGTCCCGGGCAAGCCAGAGATTGCGCCGGACGTCTGGATCACTCTTCAGGCGCAAGGGGTACGCGCTCGCTAGCGGAGGGATCGGGCTCGAACGCGGCCTCCACTTCGGCATGGTCGTTCGGCGATCAAAGGCGTCCGATTCTGACGGTGCAGCCGCGGCGGCGCGGGATATCGTTGCCCGTGGCGGGGGTAGACGGCGCCACCCATCGCATCTCGGGCAGATATCGCACGCACATGGCAAAGGAGCCAACTATGCGCAAGGTGACGAGCCTTAGATTCATGCCAGTCGCGGGCGCGGCCGTGCTGACGACAGGCCTGGCGGCGTCTCTTGTCTTGTGGCCAAGTACTGCCGTATCAGCTGGAGCGCGCCATAACAGCGGCAACAGTCAGCTAGCCGTTCGGACGCCGGGCCCGCGCTTTGCAATCCTCGGCGCCTCGGCCGCCGGCTCCATCAGCGCCTCTGCGGCCGCCCCGTCCGGGCTGCCGTCGAAGCAGAAGCAGGTCCAGGTCCTCACCGCAGTACTGAAGAAGATGCAGAAGGACTACGAGAAGTACGCGGCGTACTCCCCCGGACCACAGGACATCGTCGACTACGGGATTGGTTCGCTGTGGAAGAAAGGCATCGACGGCGCGGGCACGACGGTCGCCGTTATCGAGGGTTGGGACTACCCGGGCATCGCCAGGGAGGTCGCCTCATTCGACAAGCTCTTCGGCTTGCCGAACCCCGAGATCCAGACCATTTACCCCTCGGGCGACGGCAAGCTGCCCGCTAGGTGTCCGGCGGGAATGGTCAAGCTCGGAAGTTACGGGTCGTGTTCTGCCTGGCAGGGCGAGCTCTCCTTGGACGTGATAACTGCCCACCTCGTCGCGCCGTACGCCAAGATCCTCATCTCGGTCACACCGGCTGACAGCGAGATCGTCGACGACGCCGCCAGCCAGGTAGCCCCGCCGGAGATGATGGAAGCCCTCGAGCAGATCAGCAGCCATCACCTGGCAAACGTGATCTCGATCAGCGATGGGACAGGCGAGACCACCTACAGCGCCGGCAAGGCCGAGGTCACAGCGCAGGATCCTGGAGAGCTGGCGGCAGCCGGAGCGGGAATCCCGGTGGTCGTCGGGACCGGCGACTGCGGTGTCGTGCAGAACCTGGCGGTCGCCAACGGGCAGTGCAAGGACGTATCGAAGACGCCTGACACTGCAGCCTGGGACGACTCCCCTTGGGTTACGGCCGTGGGAGGAAGCGTCCCGAACTTCAGTAGCTCGGGGGAGCGCCTCGGTCCCGACCCGCTCTGGCACGTGGACGGGCGATTCTCCGAAGGGGCTGGCTACTCCTCGGTGTTCACGCGGCCCACCTACCAAAAGGGGGTAGCGGCGATCACGAAGAGCCCCATGCGCTCGGTACCCGACATCACGATGGACGCGCAGGACGGGACTTCCGAAGCGGGGCCGATGCTGGCCGGGGTCTTGGCGCTCGCGACCCAGTTCAACCACGCGAACGTCGGGCCGATCAATTCGGCCCTCTACGGCGTGCTCGGCCCGCGCGGCACGAAGGACGGGATCGTCGATGTCGTGAGTGGGAACAACTCGGCCGAGACTCCAACCGGGCAGGTCGTCGTCCCTGGCTTTACCGCCACGGAGGGCTTCGACGTGGCAAGCGGTTGGGGAACGCTCTTCGCTCCCAGCTTTGTGCCGGCTCTCGTATCGGCCACCAGATCAGCAAACGAGGACCGTGCTGTCCGGCACGAGGCCTACGAGGACCTCAAATCGCTCGAGCGTTTTCACCTCTCGAGTACCGACGTCCCAGCAGGAGGCGAGTCGTATCTATTCGCGGGCGGCTTCTTACCTCACCACCCCGTAAGACTGCTCATAGACGATTATGCGATTGCCACACTCACGGCCAACACCCTCGGCTCTGTCACGTACATGATCGACCCTTCGATGCTGAAACTGTCAGCTGGCACTCACAAGATCACGCTGAAGAGCATGCTCGTGACGGCGACCGGGACGTTCAGGAGCAGCTGAGACTCACTCATTCGCTCGAGGCCCCTCGTCCGCCCGAAGTTTACTCAGGTCCCGATGATCTGGTGCGTGACTGGCCGAGGTTCGCTGAGGTCGTGGGCGTGACGCCTGACTGCGCACTCCGACGCTGCCCAGACGATGAGGACGACGGCTCCACAGAGCAGTAGCGAGTTGCCCGTCAAAAAGGACACAGGCCCGTGGTCCAGTCGATAGGGATCGGCAATCGCCACTGCGAGAAGGAGCACCATCAGCGACGAGATCGCCGGCCGGGTTCTCCCGAGCGCGATGAGGACGACGGGCACGATGGCTACCCACGACCAGTGGTGCGTCCAGGACACAGGACTGACGAGGAGTTCGGTGAGAGCCAGCGCCAGGACCATTTGGGACGTCTGGCTTGGAGCGAGCAGCCTCCTCGCGAGGAACAAGCCGCAGGCGAGCGTCGCGACTGCGAGGACAGCCCAGAGCACGACGGCCAGGCGACCCCCATGAAAGGGAGCACGATGGAGCATTCCGTACCAGGATTGATTGGTCACCGAGCCGACTGCGCCTGTTCGTCGTGGATTGACCACATCATGGAGCCAGTAGAGGGCCGAGTCGTGCGGCAGGATCAGCCAGCTCCCGAGAGTGGCGGCTGAGAACGAAGCTACACCGCGACCTAACGAGCGCCAGTCCTTTCGGACGACGAAGATGCCGAGGTACACGAGCGGCGTCAACTTCACTGCTCCGGCCAATCCGACCAGTGTCCCGCGCCATCTCGACGGTCCTCGGGTCGCGTCGAGCACCACCATCGCCATCAGGACCAGGTTGATCTGGCCGTAATCGAAGTTGCTACGAACCGGCTCGCACGCGAGGGTTGCAATCCCTCCGAGCATGGCAGCGAGAGCAAGAGACCTTCCGCTGCCTGAGCGGCGTCCGTCCGCGCACGTCGCTTGGTTTGGACCGGCACGGTCCGCTCGCAAAAGCAAGAACAGCGTGAGCACCAACGCGAGTGCGCTGGCCAGCCACCAGAGCGTCTCCACGAGGCCGAGGGGTCCCAGCGACAAAGGGCTGAGAACGAGCAGCGCGAACGGCGGATACGTGAACGGCAGGTGGTAGGCGGTGAAGAGCCCGGAGTACGGCCCGCCGCCGTGGTAGAGAGCCGAGCCGGCAGCTCGGTAGACGCGGAGATCGACCTCCCAGTGCTTGAAGAAGTGCAGCGCGTAGGCGGCGCATGCCAGCCAGATGACCAGCGCCAATACCGCGAGCACCCAAGTCGGTAGCGCTCGGATTCGTGCGATCGCTTTGGACACCGCTCTCCAAATCTCGGGCTCGGTCACTTTAGCCCTTGCACAAAAGGACCCTGTGGTCGGCTCCCTTTCCGCCTGGTCGGCTGGAGAGCTCAGGACCTGGCCAGATCCCCGAATCGGGCGTAGTTGTTCACAAAGGCAAGCTTCGCCACACCGGTCGGTCCGTTGCGGTGCTTGGCTATCAGGATCTCGGCAACGCCGCGGTCGGCAGAGTCGGGGTTGTAGATCTCGTCCCGATAGATGAACATCACGACGTCGGCGTCCTGCTCGATGGCGCCGCTGTTGTGAGAGACGATCCCGTTCGCGAGGAAGCTATGCGTCCCTGGCACGTACGCGTCGAAAACCTCTTCGGTACCGTCGGGCTCGATTGCGACGACCTCTTCCCAGGAGAGCTCGGGTGCGAAGGGGAAGTCGGATGCGGCGACTCGCTCGAGCACCGTCGCGGGCGCGCCAACTCCCATCGATCCACCAGGCGTCGCGGCGACGGGAGCCAGAGAGGCCGGAGCGCCTGGCGCAAGCGTCGCCGTGCCACCTCGTGCGCGATAGCTCTCGGCCGAGCTTGGCACGGCCGGCACCGCAGCTATCCGCGTGCCAACTGCCAAAGACTCGACCTTCCGCCAGCCGTCGAGCGTGAGCAGCGGGTGGTTCGCAGTGGCGCGGACCGTCCGCCCCGATGAGAGCCTCACTGCGAAAACTGGCTTCGCGCCTGTGCTCCACGCTTCGGTCAGCCACGCAGGGACGAGCCGGCACCGGTCGTCCACTGACCAGATCGGGACGTTGTGCTCGCCAGTGGAAGCGATCTCGCCGATCGTCGTCTCGATGCCGGAGTCCGCTCGCCGTATGCGCGTCTCGGCCGTGAGGCACTCACGGAGGTCGGAGAGCATCGGGCGTTTGTCGGCCCGCGCCTCGAGGCCACGTGAGAGCTGGCTGAGCGCGACGACGGGGATCTGGAGCTCGCGGGCAAGGATCTTCAGTCCTCGGGAGATCTCCGAGATCTCGACCTGGCGGCTCTCCGCGGAGTTCCTCCCTGTCATGAGTTGTAGGTAGTCGACGACCACGAGTCCGAGGCCCCCTTCGGCGCTCTTCATACGGCGCGCTTTGGCCCGGATGTCCATGACGGTGACGTTCGGGTTGTCGTCTATGAACAGTGGGGCGGTCCCGATGCGACCGATAGCGGAGGAGATCTTCGACCAGTCGCTCTCGACGAGCTTGCCGTTGCGTACCCGGCCGGCGTCGACCCGCGCCTCGCAGCAGAGCACCCGCTGGGCAATCTCGACGTGGCTCATCTCGAGGGAGAAGAACAGCACCGGGATGTTCGCCCGCGCGGCGGCGTGAGACGCCAGGCCGAGCGCAAACGCCGTCTTGCCCATCGAGGGTCGAGAACCGACGACGATCAGGTTGGAAGGCTGGAGACCGTAGAGGTGCTGGTCGAGGTCGGTGTAGCCCGAGGGCACTCCCGTGATCGACTCGCCTCGCTCGAAGAGATACTCGATCTGGTCGAGACTCTCGGTCAAGAGCTCCTTCAAAGACCTGATGCTGTCGCTCGAGCGGCGCTGAGCGACCTCGAAGACCATCGCCTCGGCTTGGTCCAACGCGGCTGTGACGTCGCCAGGTAGGTCGTAGCCGAGCTCAGCGATCTCATAAGCAACGCCGATGAGCCGGCGCAGCATCGCGAGCTCTTGCACGATGCGGGCGTAGCGGCTCGAGCTCGAGATCGCCGGCGTGTTGGCCTGGAGCGAGATGAGCGTCGCCGCGCCCCCGGCGGCGTCGAGCGTCCCGGCCCGCCGCATCTCTTCGGCAACTGTCACGGCGTCTGCCGGTTCACCTCGTGCGTACAACGCCGTCACAGCGACGAAGACGTGAGCGTGCGAGGGCTTGTAGAAATCGTCAGGGCCCACCTGTTCGACGGCGACGGCGATGGCGTCTCGCGATAGCAGCATCGCGCCGAGCAACGACTCTTCGGCTTCGAAACTATGCGGAGGCACCCTCGCTCCCGGCGCCCCGCTCGCGCCATTCGCGCCGGACCCTGAGACTTGGACTTGGTTGCGGATCCGGCGAGCGGAAGCGTTGGGGAGAGGTTGGACTGAAGCCATCGTGGTTCTCAGGATGGCCGACGAGCCCTGGGGATCGCTAGGCCCGAGATGTTGTGGACGAGCCAGTGGAAACTCGCTAACGACTGTGGATAACGGTCATTAGGTCGTCCGCGCGCCGATAACCAGACTAGGGGCCCGGCGCAAATCAGATCGAACATGTGTGCGATCTTACGGACGGGGTGTATCAGTCCCCGAGGGCGGACCCCACATCGGATCGGCAGATGCCGGAAAAGCAAGGGGCCGCCGGTCNNACGTCCGGGTGCAGGCGCACGGCCACCTGGTGCGACCCGAGCGTCTTGATGGCCTCGCTCGAGACGATCTTGTGGCGGTCGATCTCGATGGCAGCCTGGGCCTCCACCGCTTCGACGACATCGTGCGTCGTCACCGAGCCGAACAGGCGTCCCTCGGCGCCGGAGCGTGCCGGGATGGTAATCACCATCGGGACGAGCTTTCGGGCGACCGCCTCGGCACCTTCACGGTCCTTTGAGTCCTTCAGGTCGCGCGCGCGTCGCATCGAGCTCGCCTGCTGCTCGATCCCGTCAGTGGCCGGTATGGCCATACCGTGCGGGATCAAATAGTTGCGGGCGTAGCCATCCGCCACGTCGAGGATGTCCCCCCGCTTGCCGACACGGTCAAGGTCACTGCGAAGAACGATTTTCATGCGTCCTCCTCAACACCCGCGACGACGAGCTCCTCCTCGGGAGTCTCAGCGTCATCATCGGGGGCTGGGTCAGCAACCAAGGCAGGATCGAGCGTGGCTACATCGGGCGCGTCGGGCACTCCCTGCAGGTCCGCCGGCGGCCGACCCCCACGTCCCCCTCCGCGGGGACCCGGGCGGTCGCTCGTCGTCCGTTGCGTGTAGGGAAGGAGCGCGAGCTCGCGCGCCGTCTTGATGGCGAGCGCCACGTCACGCTGGTGCTGCGCGCAGTTGCCCGATACGCGGCGAGCGCGGATCTTGCCCCGGTCGGACATGAACTTCCGGAGCAGGTTGATGTCCTTGTAGTCCACCCAGGCGATGTGCTCCTTACAGAAGATGCACACCTTCTTCTTTCCGCGGCGGATGTTCTCCTTGGGGGAGCGGCGAGTGCCCCGCTCCCGATCATTGTTCCTTGCCATTTAAAAAGGTTCCTCGTCGTAGGATGCGTAGTTGGTCTCTGGTTCAGGTTGGCCGGCGGGCCGGGGAGCCTCGGCAGGTGCGGCGTTCGGCCGAGGGGCGGACTGAGCATCGCCGGGGCCCCGGCGCTCGTTCTTCTCGACTTGGGCACTGGCCCAGCGCAAGCTCGGACCGATCTCGTCGGCGACGATCTCGACCTTCGAGCGCTTCTCTCCCTCTTGGTTCTCCCAGCTCCGCTGCTCGAGCCGGCCGGTGACGATGACGCGTGTCCCCTTGTGGAGGCTCGAGGACGCATTCTCCGCCAGCTCGCGCCAGCAGACGACGTCGAAGAAGGAGGTGGCCTCTTCCCACTCCTGGGTCTGGCGATTCTGCCAGCGGCGGTTCACTGCCAGACCGAACGATGCAGTCGACTGACCGCTCGGGGTGAAGCGGAGCTCGAGCTCGCGCGTGATGTTGCCAATGACTGTGATCGTGTTCCCAGTAGGCATATGTGTTGTCTCCAGTCGTCAGCTGGCCGCAGGCTCAGCCGCAATAGCCGCTGCAGCGGCCTGACGCCTGGTGGGGCGCCCGGCTACTTTCTCGGGCTGACGGATGACCTTGTGGCGCAGCACTGCGTCCTCGAGCGTGAGCATCCGGCTGACTTCAGCGATCACATCGGGTTCTGCCGTCGCTTCGATAACGACGTAGTAGCCCTCGGTGCGGTGCTTTAGCTCGTAGGCGAAGGTCCGGCGTCCCCAGTGGCTGACGGAACCCGGCGTGCCGCCGCGGCTCTTGACCAGGTCGAGAACGCGATCAACTCTCTGACGGATGTCGCCTTCTTCAAGGTCGACTTCGAAAATGACCATGACTTCGTAGGGCCGCACTGCGGCCTCACCTCCTTCGGACCCGGCGCTTACGCTCGGGGCCCCGATCACTCGGGGCAGGGGTAGACAGATTGTTCCTGGTCATGCTAGCCCACGCCAGCGAGACCCAACTCCAGGCAGATGCCACGGACCGAGCATGCCCGGAGGGTGTGTCAGCGCCAGAGGAGCAGCCCGATCCGTGGCCAGAGCGGCACAACCTCGGGCGGCGGTGGGCGCCGTGGGATCGTGTGTAGATGATCGTGCGGAACATGCCGCCTCAGCTTCGTCCAGCGCTGCTCTCCGGCTTTATCGGCTCGACTTGCGCAACGTTCGGCGCGAGCCAGTCCGCCTCGCCCTTCACGGAGCATTCCGGTGGCTCGTGGTTCTTCCAATGGAGCCTCGGAACGGGCGCGGGCGACGACAACGAGCGACTCCTCGGAGTGCTTCTTGTCTACGCCGGCCTCGTACTGATCATCGGCTCGTGGCTCTCGATCGTGCGGCTGGTGCGCGCGAAGCCACGTCTCCACAAGATCGAGCTCCGCCACCTCGCTCTCACCCTGGCGGCATGGGCTGTGCCGCTGCTCGTTGTCGCACCCCTCTTCAGCCATGACGCCTACTCGTATGCGGCGCAGGGACAGATGCTGAGCGAGGGGATCAGTCCTTACAGCCACGGCGCGGCTGCACTTGGCGGAGGGCCGTGGCTGGCGCACGTCGACCCGATCTGGCGCCAATCGATCGCTCCCTACGGGCCGGGCTGGGAGCGGCTCATCGAGGGCTACGTCGTCGCTAGCGGCCACCATCTGCTCGGAGTGCTGGTGCTCCTACGGATCACGGCACTGATCAGCCTGGCGGCGATCGCCTGGGGCATCCCTGCTGTCGCAAGATCAACCGGTCACGATCCGGCGCAAGCATTCGTGTGGGCCGTTCTCAACCCACTCGTCCTGCTGACGCTGCTCGGCGGTATGCACAACGACGCCTTGATGCTCGCTTTCGTGGTCGTGGCGCTCGCGGTCGCGCAACGCGGTCATCCGTTACTCGGCGTGGTCTCATGCGCTCTCGGCGCCGAGGTAAAGGCGCCGGCACTACTCGCCGTCGTCTTCCTCGGTTGGTGGGCGAGTGAGGACCAAGACCCGGCCCGAAGGGTGGCCCGGATCGCTGGATACGTCGCACTCGCGGCCCTCGTGCTTGCCGCGGTCAGCGCCGTAGGCGAGCTCGGATGGGGTTGGATCCACGCGGCCGTCACACCGGGCAAGGTGGTGTCATGGCTCGATCCCGCGACAGCCGTCGGTCTCGGCCTCTCGCACCTGACGAGCGCTCTCGGACTCGGGGCGCACCAATCGACCTGGACCGCCGTCTCGCGCACGGCGGGTCTGGCGGTCGCGGCGGCGACGGCAATCTGGCTGCTCGTGCGCTCGGATCGCCGATCCGGCCCGGAGGCTCTCGGCGTGAGCCTTCTCACGCTCGCCCTGCTAGGTCCGGTCGTGTGGCCGTGGTACGAGACGTGGGGCATCGCGCTTATGGCCAGCGCGGCGGGGGGCGCGGGGGCCTTGAAGCGACAAATCATCATCGGCCTGTCGACGCTCGGCGCTGTCGCCGACTTCCCCAGCTCGAGGATCCTGTTCGGCGGGACGCGCGGCCTCGTCGTCGCTGGCTGGGCTGTGCTCGTCGTCGGTGCCGCCTGCTACTTCTGGTTCGTGATTCTCAGGCCTCGCGAGCCGGTCCCATGACCATTACGGAGCGAGTCCCTCGCGCAGCTCTGAAGAGCCGTGATAGGTCTCCGCATCGGATGGAAAAGCTCCAGACCGCACGTCTTTGCAATAGCGGCCCACTGCGTCGACGACGAGGTCCCCCAGGTCTGCGTATCGCCGCACGAACTTCGGAACCGGGGGCTTCGACAGGCCGAGTAGATCGTGCAGCACGAGAACCTGGCCGTCACAAAAAGGACCGGCTCCGATGCCGATCGTCGGCACGGCGATCTCAGCCGTGACCCGCTCCGCGAGCACTTCCGGCACGCCTTCGAGCACGACGGCGAAACACCCGGCCTCTACCAACACACTTGCCTCCTCCACTAACGCCTCCGCCGCGTCGAGCTCGCGACCTTGCACCCGGTACCCCCCCATCGCGTGCACCGACTGCGGCGTCAGGCCGATATGAGCCATGACGGGGATCTCGGCCGCGAGGATCGCCTCTACGGCTGCGAGCCTGCGGCGCCCGCCTTCGAGCTTGACTGCGACGGCGCCCGCCCGAATGAGCTGGGCGGCGTGGCGAGCGGCGTCGAACGGCTCCAAGTGGTAAGTCATCCACGGCAGGTCGCCGACGACGAGTGCNNCCGACGAGGATGACGTCCACGCCGGCAGCATCGACGAGACGAGCCCAAGGCTCGTCGTAGGCGGTGATCATGACGACGGGGTCATCCCCGTTGCGCCGCTTACGAGACCGTATCGAAGGCACGGTCACCTTTTCCTGTTCTGTCATTTGAAGCCTCCATCCCGTCCAGCGCACTCAGGCTGCCGGCGGTTCGAGGGGCTCAGCGGATCCGGTTGCCCGACACGCCGCCCACGGTGAACATACGCAACAAGTGGTTCCAGGAGCATTCGGTACAGACCTCGACCACATAACACGCGATCTCGTCACCCGAGCGAGCGAGCTTGGCGAGCTCCCCCGAGGCAAGCGCCCGGCCCTGGGCCGGCAGACGAGCTCCGAATGCGAACGAGACGTGGACGAGTTTGGCTTCCTCGCAGATCGGACATTCGGTCGTTGTCTCTCGACCGAGGTTCCTCGCTACCCGCAACAGTTCGGGTTGGGCATCGCAGACGTCGAGGCGCCCGAGGCGCCCCCGCCGGAAATCCCTCACCACTGACTCGCGGATCAGCCGGTACTCGATTCGTCCCGGGCGCGGCGGTCCTCCTGCTCCCCAGTAGCTCTGCGAACCGCTGCGTACTTCCGGCACCGAGGTAACGGTACTGCTCTATTGGCTGCGCGCGGCGATGGGAAGCGGGACGTGGTTCTTCCACACGAGAAAGATGACGAAAGTGAGCGGGATCAGGACCCCCGCTTCGGCAAGTAGGAACAAGCCCGCGTCGTGGGTGTTCATCGACGCCGCGATGAACAGGCTCGAGTCCCACAGCATGTGAACAATGATGAACGGGGCCAGCCGGCGCCAGCGGCGATAGAGGATGACGGTCACCGTCGCCCAGAGGAGAATGGGAAGGACACCCCAGCCGTAATAGAGGTGGTAGGACCCGCGGACTGCCACGGCGATGACGACGACGGCCCAGCTCGGTAGGTTCAGCTGCTCGAGGCGCCGGACGAGGAAGCCCAGCACGACGATCTCCTCCACGATGCCCGCGGTGAAACCGTCCAAGACGTTCAGAACTACGTAGTACTTCGGCACACCGCCCGTCCCCGGCGCGATCGAGTGGACATGGAGACCGTGCAGCACGAGGGCGCCCCCGTATATCGGAATCAGCTCGCAGAAGACGAAGACGGCGATGACCAGCGCGAGATCCCCCCGCAAGTTCGTCTTGTCGAGACCAATGGCTCGCAGTCCTCCTTCTCCTTTGGCCTGCGACTCGCTGCCAAAGAGCCCCGGGACCGACAGGAGGTACCAGACGAGGGCCGCCGCTGCCAGCGGAAGCAGTATCAGGAGAAGGTCGAACGGGAACGAGGCGGCAGCGTGTCCCTTGATGATCGGGGTGGTCCGCCGCCCAGACCCGTTGCCAAGCAGATCCGAGACGAGGACGACCACTGCGGTGATCGAGTACTGCAGCGGGAAGACCGCCAGGACAATGAGCAATTCCGCGACGAGCCGGCGGCGCTGCTTGGCAGGCACAGGGGTCGCAGGCGGCGCGGCCAGGGGCCTCTCCGTCGCCATCAGCGGGGGGTAGGGATAGGCGGCCGGCGGCTGACCGGGGTAGGCGCCGTAAACGCCACTCGGCGGGAGGAGAGCTGATGGCGGCGAGTAGGGAGCCGCCGGCGGCGGGTTCTCGACCGGCGCGGGTCCTGTTGCCGGGTGCTGAACCGCTTGCGATACCGCTTGGGCGACAACGTGATAGGGCGCGGAGACCGGAGGCGAGAGCCAGCCCGACCACTGCCACCCGTCCCACCATCGCCAGGCCGACTGGCCCCACGGGTCGCTGTACCAACCTGGGTTCGCTGGGCCTCCGCCGCCGGGCGGCTGCCGTACGTCACCCACGAGCGCGATCGTAGACGCCCCTCCCTGGCCCCGCCCAGGCACTACCGCCGCAACTTCGCACGCCCCGATGTATCGCGTCGATATGTCGACACGCTATGATCTCACGCAATGTTGGAACTGGCGATCCTCGGGCTCTTGAAAGAGCGCCCGATGCACGGCTATGACCTGCGCAAACGTCTGCGGAGTGGCTTTGGGCTGCTTGCCAGCCTGTCGTTCGGCTCGCTCTATCCCGCTCTCGCCCGACTAGAGCGGGGGGGCGCCGTCCGTGAGATCGAGCCGCGCGCACACAACTCGGCGGCCAGCCAACCAGCAGAAGTGATCCCGTTGTCGGGGTCGTTGTCCGGTGAGAGGGCAGCGTTTCGAGCGAGATTGGCAGCGCGCGCAGCGACGACGGCCAGAACGACTGCCCGCAGCGCTGCAGGCAGCACTCGCGGGCGGAAGGTGTACGAGCTCACCGAGCTAGGCGACAAGATGTTCGCCTCGTTGCTCACCGACGACGCTGATCGCCAGGGTGACGACAAGTCGTTCGCCCTACGCTGGTCGTTCGCCCGTCATCTCACGAGCGGCGGCCGGCTCCGGCTGCTCGAGCGCCAGAGGCGCCGGATCGAGGATCGGATCGCATCGGCCGAACGTGGCCTCCAAGTCCCGCACGGCGCTCTCGATCGCTACGAGCGCCAGATCGCCGAGCACACTATCGACTCGCTCAACCAGGACTTGTCCTGGATCGAGTCACTAAACGCCATCGAGCAAGCGAGCTCGGTAGCTGTCAGTACCGAGACGGATGTCTCTTGAAAGCGGAGAAGGAGAACGGCATGACAACGCAAGGCAAGATCAGGGTCGCCATCGCCGGCATCGGCAACTGCGCGAGCTCGCTCGTTCAGGGCATCGAGTACTACCGCAACGCNNGCCTTCGACGTCGACGCCGAGAAAGTCGGCCTCGACGTCGGCAAGGCAATTCACGCTGGGCAGAACAACACCGTGCGTTTTGCAGATGTCCCTGATTTGGGCGTTACCGTCCGGCGGGGCCCGACTCTCGACGGTCTCGGCCGCTACTACCGGGATGTCGTCGAGGAGTCCCCTGCAGAGCCGGTCGACGTGGCCGCCGTGCTTCGTGAGACGAAGGCCGACGTTCTCATCTCCTATCTCCCCGTTGGTTCGGAGCACGCCCAGAAGCACTACGCGGCGGCGGCCATCGAAGCCAAGGTGGCCTTCGTCAACGCCATCCCAGTGTTCATCGCGAGCAATCCAGAGTGGGCCAAGCGTTTCGAGGACGCCGGTGTCCCGATCGTCGGCGACGATATCAAGAGCCAGGTCGGTTCGACCATCGTCCACCGGATACTGACCCGGTTGTTCGAGGACCGCGGCATGGTCCTCGACAGGACCTACCAGCTGAACGTCGGCGGCAACATGGACTTCCGCAACATGCTCGAACGGGAACGCCTCGAGTCGAAGAAGATCTCGAAGACCCAGGCAGTCACGAGCCAGATCGACCACGAGCTGGCGGATGGGAACGTCCACATCGGACCCTCCGACCACGTGCCGTGGCTCGAGGACCGCAAGTGGGCCTACATCCGAATGGAGGGCCGCAACTTCGGCGACGTGCCGCTCAACCTGGAGCTGAAGCTCGAGGTGTGGGATTCCCCGAACTCAGCTGGCGTCATCATCGACGCGCTCCGCTGCGCCAAGCTCGCGCTCGACCGCGGCATAGGCGGTCCTCTTTACGGCCCGTCGGCTTACTTCATGAAGTCCCCGCCGATCCAGTACCACGACGAGGACGCCCGCAAGATGGTCGACCAGTTTGCCGCCGGCGAGCCTGGGGCTCGCTGAGCACACGCTCGGCTAGGTATACAGGTAGTCGGCCTGAGAGACCGCCTTGGTCTTACCGGAGCCCGTGACCACTTTCACGACCACGGTGGTGGTGACTGAACCAGCTGGTGCCCTCACGGTGATCGCGTACGGATTGCCGTCTGGATAGCCCGAGCCGGTCTCGATGTGGGAAGCGCTCTTCGAACCGAACAGCACGCGGAGAGCGCCATCGAGGTTGTCTCCGTAGATCGTGACCTTGTTTCCACCAGATGAGCTGCCCGAGGAGGGCGAAAGGCCAGAGACCGACGGCGAGCCGACGTTGAACACGACGAATGTGGCGGCGGCGCGGGCGGCCCCACCGTGGGGCGCCGTACAACCGGCATTCGTGCACGGCTCGACCAGATCGACACTCGGGAGGTCGGCCGGGGCCGCAAAGGTGAGCGACGTCTTGCTCTTGTGCGTGATGTCGTAGACGGTGGAGTACCCGCCTCCCACGAAGAGCACCGACGTGACGTAGTCCAGGCCGGATCCGGTGATGACCCCCGCTTCGCCTCCCGTGTCGCGCCCACCGCGTGGATTGAGGGCAGCCACCGTCGCCAGGCCCGCATAGGAGAAACGCTCCACGTTCGACAACCCACCGAGACTCTGCACGCTCACGCCTCCCGCCAGCCGCGTGGGTTCGGCGCTAGCAGGGCCCGGCGGGGGAGACATCGTGATCTCGTCAGGACCGATCGAATCCAGCACCGACTGCTCGCTGTCGTAGAGGCCGGCCTTGCCGAAATTCACCCAGTCGAAAGTGAGGATGTTGAAGCCGGAACCCTTGATGGTGACGGGCGTCGACCCCGAAGGATCAGCCGGCGTCGGGGAGATCGACTTGATTACAGGAGCCGGCGCGTAGTCGTACTCGCTCGGTCCGGGAGTGACTTCAGTGCCCGGTGAAGGCTCGAGTATGCCGTTGCCTCCAGTCACCGCTGAGCCCGTATAAGCCGGCAGGATGGTTGCGGGCGGGCTGGAGCCGTGCGCGCCCGTCACGACGACCTCGACCTGGCAGTCGTTCGCCGTATGGAATCCCGCGCCGGTCGTGCACACAGTCGAACTGGTGGCGGCAGGGACGACCGCCGTGAGCAGCAGGTTGTTGACGATATGGATATCGGTCGCCGGTCGACCACCGAAGGTGACCGACGATATCGGGCCTGCTGCCCGGAAGCCGCTGCCGTAGACGATGACGTCGTTGCCGCCGGCAAGAGGACCCCCGTAGGGGCCGACGCCGCGCACTGTCGGCAAGGAGGACCCGTTCGACACGGGCAAGTAGTTGAAGACCGCCGCCGGGCTCGGCGCGCTGGTGCGAGTCGACCTGCCGACGACCGTGACCGTCACATCGACTGGCCCGCCCGGCTGGCCAATAGTGCCAGGTGGCGTCGCCTCCACGGGAGCGGTCGCCGTGACGGTCGAGTCCGAGTCGAAGGTGACCAAGGTGGCCGGCTTGCCACCGAAGTCGACAGCGACCGATCCCTTGGAGAAGCCAGTGCCCGTGATCGTCACCGTCGTGCCTCCGGAAGCGGACCCGTGCGAGGGTGCAAGGTGGGTCACAGTGACGGCGGGGGCGCTCGTCCGCCTCGTGCCGCCGAGCACCTTGCAGAGTGACGATGCCAGGCCGGGCTGACCGGTCGGCCCGGTGACGATCGGTGACCCGAGGCCGGACGCCAGGTCGTACCCCTTCGTCGCCGCGTACCCCTTTCCTAGGTCGTAAATGTCGTTGTTGCCTTTGGTGATGTCGTTGAACGAAGTCGCGTAGCTCGACGGGTCCGCCGCCACCTCGTAGAGGCCGGGCGAGACGAACCCAAGATCCCGCTGACCCGAAGTATCGGCGGCAGGCAACGCCGAGCA
Source organism: Acidimicrobiaceae bacterium (assembly GCA_003136185.1). GTDB lineage: Bacteria > Actinomycetota > Acidimicrobiia > Acidimicrobiales > Bog-793 > Palsa-601. The sequence goes on from PLDN01000080.1 coordinate 16,225, forward strand.
CGAGGACGAAGAGGTGATCTCGGCAGTGATGGCTGCCCACATCGGCGCGGACGAGGATGTGCCGCCGAACGTCGTCCAGCCGCCTGCGCTCGCCATGTAGACGCTCGGGCCTCGGTACTCGTCTGCGTCGAGCGTCACGTCGGGCACTTCCCGGCACACGGGCACGTACGCACCGGAACGGGGGGCCCCGCAGAAGTCGTAGCTAGGCGTGGCCTCGTACGAGTTCCCGACGCCAGCGACGCCCGAATCCGCCTGCCAAGCCGGGCTCGCCCACGTGTTCGAGATGCCGCCTCCTCCACCTCCGCCTTCGACACCGTCGTTCCACACAGTCTCGATCGGCGGCTCTGTGGCAGCCAACAGCGACGTGCCGCCGGCGCCCACGACGAAGGGCTGGCTGGCTGGGTCGTCGACGGAGAGGTCGGGCGCGACCGGCGTCGCTGAGTTGTACGAGCAGTCGTCGGAACCGTCGTCACCTGCTGCGGCGAACACGGTCTGACCCTGCGCCGCAGCCTCTTCGAACAGATAGCTCTCGACTTCCAGAGTGCCAGGGGCGTAGGAGTTAAGAGCTGACTCGCACAGCCCCCAGCTGGTCGAGATGATGTTCGCCCGGTCCTGGCTCACGATCGTCTCGTACTCGTCGGTGCTCGCGTAGATGTTGCCGAGGTTGTTCTGGGGCCCGTTGTAGACGACCATGTGGGCGTCCGGCGCGAGCGCCGAGATGTTCTCGATGTCGAGGACCGCCTCGCCCTCGCCCGGACCGCTGCCCGAGCCGCCATCGAGGGTCACGTTGCTGATCTGATCGGTGTGGTCAGCGCCGTAGAAACACCGATCGAAGGTCTGGATATCGCTCCGCAAGTACGGCTCGAGCTCGAAAATGGCGATCGTCTCGCCCTTACCGAGGTCG
>PLDN01000035.1:0-6027 GCA_003136185.1 Acidimicrobiaceae bacterium
ACCGGGTCGAGGCCGAGACGGTCGTCGTGGCTCGGGCGAGCTCCCCGGAGCCACTCGGCAAAGCTCTGACGCCTACGACCTTCCCCTTGCACTTCGAGTGGCTCGAACCACCCTTCAGCAGTAGCTACGCGGCCGTCGACGATCCGCCCGGGTTCGTTCTCCCCGATATCTGCGGGCTCTACCCGCGCCCGGTGAACGAGCAGCCGAGCACCTCGCCATGTCGTCCACGCCCGGCCTGCTCGCACGATCCGCTCGAGATCGGGCGCTCGTCGCCTGAAGTCCAGCCGCAGGTCCTCGACCGACAGCTTTGCCGCGTAGGTGGACTCGCCTTCTTGCGGGACGGGCTCGCCGAGGCTCTCGACACCCAGGCGCAGCCGATCGACCAACAGGTCGGTCCCGAGGACGCCCAAGCGCTCACGGAGCTCGTCTGCGGTCTCGTCCGGCCCGATCTCGGTCTCGACGCGGCCGTAGACCCCACCGGTGTCGAGACCCGCCTCCACCTTCATCAGGCACACGCCGGTGTGAATGTCGCCGGCGAGAATCGCTCGCTCGACCGGCGCCGCGCCCCGCCACCGCGGCAGCAGTGAGAAATGGAGATTCACCATCGGCACGAGGTCCAAGACCTCAGGTTTGATCAGGCGCCCGAACGCAACGACGACGCCGAGTTCCACCATTGCCCCGGTCACATCCTCGACGCGGTCGGTCGTCGCGAGGCCAAGCTCAGTCGCCGCGACCTTCACCGGAGTGGGAACAAGGGCTCCCCCGCGTCCGCGTCGCTTGTCCGGCTCTGTCACGACGAGTGCTATCTCGTGACCGGCCCGCTGGAGCGCTCCGAGACATTCCGCCGACACCGCAGCGCTCCCGAGAAACGCCAGCCGAATCACGCCTCGACGCTCAAAGAGCTGGGGTGTCGCGCTCCAGCGCGCCCGGCTGGGCACCACCTCGGACCTCTGCACCGGAGAACACCCGGCCGCGTAGCGTCCGCATCGCTTCCTTACGCGTGTCCTTGTCGAGTCGATCCAGTAGCAAGACACCGTCCAGATGGTCGAGCTCATGTTGGAAGACGCGGGCGAGATACTCGTCAGCTTCGATCGAGATCTCGTTGCCATCGATGTCGAAGCCAGTGAGGTGGACTTCCTTCGGCCGGACGATGGTCCAATGCAAACCGGGCACGGAGAGGCATCCCTCTTCGAACTCCCACTCGCCCCGCGACTCCGAGATGACCGGATTCACGATCGCCTTTGGCCCTTCATCGTCGCCGACGTCGTAGACGAACAGCCGCCGCTCCACACCGATCTGCGGGGCCGCCAGACCCACGCCAGGGGCCTCGTACATCGTCTCGATCATGTCTTGGACGAGGTGCGCGAGGCGGCCGTCGACGTTCTCGATCTCGGCCGCGCGCTGCCTGAGCACGGGGTCGCCGAAGATACGGATGGCATACGTGGACACGGGTTCAGTGTAGTGAGGCGAACCTGGAAAGATTCCGGTGTCACCCGGGGAAGTAGTAAGTCGATGGAGGACGGCGAGGAGCGACCCGTGGAACACGAGCGCGGAAGTGACGAGCAACGCTTCATCACCCTTTACGCCGAGACGGCGGATGCGATCCATCGCTACGCCCTCCGCCGGCTCCCGCTCGGATCGCACGACGCGCCGGACTTGACCGCCGAGATCCTTGCCGTTGCGTGGCGGCGGATCTCATCTGTGCCAGACCCGCCGCACGACCGCCTTTGGCTCTTTCGTCTCCTTCAGCAGCCGAGGGGAGGGCAACGTATTCCGCTCCTCAAGGTGCCGCGATTACCTTAACGGCGGCAAGTTTGACCTGCTCCAGCTGCTCGCAGGCACCTGAGCTCTACTCCCCGGACATTGCCGCCTTCTCGAACAGCACCCGGACGGGGCTTCCCGGCACCCAAGCGTCCTGGATCCCGAGAACCGCGATATCGCCCAGATCTGGGGGAACGAGCACGTGACAGCGCTGAAGAGGCACCCTGCCAGCTCCGACGAGACCGGTCCACGCTCGGTAACCGCCCGGCGGGGGCAAAAGGATCCCCGGAGGTATCTCGACGCTCACGCCAGCCGCGCCGTCACCCGCGCCTCGGAAGGAGGACGCCTCGCTCACGACGAGGCCGCGGGTCTCGTGTAGTCGGCCGAGCAAGCGAGCGGCCCCTTCGAGGTCCGCCTCGAGGATCAACGCACGGATCCGCGTCGACGACACGATCTCGTGAGCCTCGGTGTCCTCGACGAGATCGAAAGGCTCGACGCGAAAGCCCCGCTCTGCCCCCATCTTCTCAAGCAGCCCGACGTTGCCACCGCGGCCGCGGCCGAAGTGGAAGTCCCGCCCGACGACTACGACCCGGGCGGCGAGCTCGCCGACGAGGATCTCGTCCACGAAGTCCTCCGCCGACTCCGAGGCTCGTTCGGGAGTGAACTCGATCAGGAGCACGTCATCGATCCCCGCGTCGTGCAGCAACTCGAGTCGCTGAGGAAGGTCGGTCAACTGCAACGGCGCACTCTCGGGGCGAACGACGGAGGCGGGGTGCCGGTCGAAAGTGACGACGACGCTCTCGAGTCCCTCGGCACGGGCAATACGGCAGACGTCGTCGATGACCCTCCGGTGCCCGAGGTGCAACCCGTCGTAGGCGCCGATCGTGACGACGCTGCCCTGTCTGCGAGGCACAGGCACGCGACGCTACCCTGCCGCCATGAGCACCACCGCCGGGTGAACCCGGTCGTGCCCCTTCGTCTCGGCGACCGCGACAAGCCCGCCCTCTGCATCGAGCAAGGCCCAGGGCCCGTCCCCTGACACTCCGACCGTTCCCCGGTCGAGCACCTTGCCGTGAGTGACGGCCTCCAACACCTCGTCCGAGAGGGTCGCCGAGGGGAGATCCCTCACAAGTCCGGCGGAGGCCAGAACCGACTCTGGCGTGACGGATTCAAGGGAGATCGTCTCGGTGTCCCGAAACGAGCCGACGGCGACACGCCTGAGAGACCTCAGGTGCGCCACACCCCCGAGCCGCGTTCCGAGGTCAGCAGCGAGCACCCTGACGTACGTGCCCGACGAACAGTCGACGAGGACCCGGAACACGCCGTTTTCGCCAGTCTCGAAGACCTCGAATCTCTTCACCTCAACCGGCCGTGGCGGGCGCTCGATCTCGATGCCCTCCCGCGCGAGCTCGTGAAGCCGGCGGCCCTTTATCTTCACCGCTGACACCATCGGGGGTATCTGCTCGATCCTCCCCGTGAGCGATAGCGCCGCTTGGCGGACTGCGTCGATCTCGACGCCGGTCATGTCGACCCGCGCCGTCACCTCCCCCGCTGCGTCGAGGGTCGACGTCGCGACCCCAAGCGCCACCTCACCGACATACGACTTGCCGAGCAACGTGACGAAGCGGAGCAACCGGGTGGCCCTGCCGACGCCTATCACGAGCACACCGGTCGCGTCGGGATCGAGCGTGCCGGCATGCCCGACTCGTCTCGTGCCGATGAGGCGCCGGCAACGGGCGACGACGTCATGCGAGGTCCAGCCAGCCGGTTTGTCGATCAGCAGGTATCCGTCAGCCGTCATCGCCGCGCATCCGCCGGATCGCCTCTTCGACCCGTTCACCCGCAGCGATCGCCGGATCCGCGGAGAAACGCAACGTCGGCGTCCTCTTCATCTTTCCCCCACGCCCGATCTCCGCCTGGAGGGCGATGCGGTGCTCTTCGAGCGACTCCAAGGCGGGCTCGCTCAGCGAGGCGAACATCACCTGCGCGCGCCGAATGTCCGGATCGGTGTGGACCGCCGTCACCGTAAGCATCGCAAGGCGCTCATCCTTGTCGCTCATCCGCGCGATCGCCGTCGCCAATATCTCGACGAGCAGTGCGTTCACACGAGCCGAGCGTGGATAAGGATGGATCGGGCGGTCGCCGCCGTGTCCCGCGCGCCGGTCGTATCGGCCGGCCATCAGGTCCTCGGGATCTCGCGTTCCTCGAAGGTCTCGATGACGTCGCCTTCCTTCAGATCTTGGAAGTCGGTCAGTCCGATCCCACACTCGAAGCCGCTCTGGACTTCTCGGACGTCGTCCTTGAAGCGCTTGAGCGAGGAGATGGCACCCTTCCAGATGATGGCGCCGTCACGAAGGAAGCGCACCTTCGAGCCGCGGGTGATCACCCCGTTCGTCACGTAGCAACCTGCGATGGCACCGACTCTCGGCACCCGGAAGATCGACCGCACCTCTGCGTCGCCGGTGACGATCTCTTCGAACTCCGGCGCCAACATGCCCACCATGGCTGCCTGGAGGTCCTCGATCAGTTTGTAGATGATCTCATATGTCCGGATCTCGACGCTGCGCTGCTCGGCGAGCTCGCGGCCGCGGCGGTCGGGCCGGACGTTGAAGCCGATGATCGTCGCGCCGGAGGCTGCTGCGAGATCGACGTCACTCTCGGAGATCCCGCCGACTGCACGGTGGACGAAAGCGATCTTCACGTCGTCGCGCTCTAGCTTGCGGAGGCTCTCTGTGACGGCCTCGAGCGACCCTTGCACGTCGGCCTTCAGAACGATGTTGAGCGTCGCCGTCTCGCCGCGGCTGATCTGCTCGAAAAGGTCTTCGAGCCGTGCCCCAGGTGCACCGGAGGAAGCGGCGGCAGATTGAGCAAAAGCCGCGAAGCGGAGGCGTTGCTCGCGCGCTTCGCCGACGGTCCGCGCGATCGACAGGTCGTTCGTGACGCGGAGGTCGTCGCCTGCGATCGGCGGTTCGGAGAGTCCGAGCACCTGCACTGGGGTCGAGGGTGGCGCTTCTTTGATCTGGTCGCCGTGGTCGTTGATGAGCGCCTTCACGCGACCCCACGCCGGGCCCGCGACGATCGGGTCACCCACGCGGAGGGTGCCGGTCTCGACGATGACTGTCGCGACTGGACCGCGTCCTACGTCGAGGTTCGCTTCGAGCACTACGCCCCGGGCATCGCTTTCGGGGTTCGCCCGCAACTCGAGGACCTCGGCGAGCACTACGAGCTGCTCAAGCAAGTCCTCGATCCCGAGATTCTGGAGCGCCGAGATCTGGACCGTGATCGTGTCTCCGCCCCACTCCTCGGGCACGAGCCCCTGATCGGAGAGCTGCTGCATGACCCGGTTCGGATCGGCGTCCTCGCGGTCAACCTTGTTGATCGCGACGACGATTGGAGCCTCGGCGGCCTTGGCGTGGTTGATCGCCTCGATCGTCTGGGGCATCACACCGTCGTCGGCGGCCACGACGAGCACCACGATGTCGGTGATGCTCGCCCCGCGGGCCCGCATCGCCGTGAAGGCTTCGTGACCCGGGGTGTCGATGAACGTCAGCACGTGACCTTGCCACTCGGTCTGGTAGGCACCGATGTGCTGGGTGATCCCGCCAGCCTCGCCCGAGACGACGTTCGCCGACCGGATCCGGTCGAGCAGCATCGTCTTGCCGTGGTCAACGTGACCCATGACGGTGATGACCGGCGGACGCGGACGGAGCATGCTCTCGTCCTCTTCCTCCTCGGCGTCCTCGTCGCCGAAGAGCCGAAGGTGAAGTGCTGCCTCTTGTTCCTCGCCGGGGTCGACCATGCGCACACGGGCGCCGATCTCCACTGCGAAGAGCTCGATCATGTCGTCGGTGAGCGCTTGTGTAGCGGTCACCATTTCGCCTTGCAAGAGCAGGAAGCGGACGACGTCGCCTGCGGACCGGTTCAACTTGGGCCCAAGCTGCTGCGGTGTCGACCCGCGCTCGACGATGACTTCATTCTCGGGAACGGGCGCGTTCGAAGGCACGTAAGCCGTGACCTGGATCGGCTCCAGCTCTTCCATGTTGCGACGGCGCCTGCTCCGCCGTCGCTGAGGCGGCCTGCCTCGAGCGCCGGGACCGCCGCGAATTCCACCGCCTGCACCCGGAGGACCACTTCCGGGGCCGCCTCGCGGCGCGCCGAAGCCTCCGCCGGTGCCACCTCCCGGTCCACCGCGGCCAGCGCCGAATCCTCCGCCGGTGCTACCACCGGGTCCACCGCGGCCAGCACCGAATCCTCCGCCGGTGCCAC
>PLDN01000035.1:6039-6263 GCA_003136185.1 Acidimicrobiaceae bacterium
CGGGCGGTGGCGGGATCGGGCGGCCTGAGGGTGAGAGCGGCCGAGGAGGCGGCGGGATCGCCTTACCTGTGGACGAGAGCGGCTGGCCTGCGTCCGGCGATTGCTGCGGCGCCGGAGATGGGGCGCGGGCAGGGCCGGCCTCGGGCGGTGCCGCGGCCGGTGCCTGCGATGCAGCTGCCGCCGGTGCGTGCTCTTGCGCGGCAGGCCTAGGGCGCGGCGGGGCG
>PLDN01000032.1 GCA_003136185.1 Acidimicrobiaceae bacterium
CCGAGCCCGAGACCGGCATCATTACGGCCACGGACCTCACAGCTGGCAACACCGGCGACGCCGAGGCAGCACCGGGTCTGTTGGAAGACGAACCGGCTGGCACCGAGGTCCTCGGCGACTCGGCCTACGGATCCGGAGCGCTTCGCCGGCACTTGGAGGACAACGAGATGACGGCGGTCATCAAGCCCTTGCCGCTCCGACCAGCAGTCGAAGGTGGCTACACCATCGACGATTTCGAGATCGACGAGTCCGCTCGCACCANNGTCAAGATCAACGACCACGGCCGAGCACGTTTCGCCAAGCACTGCGCCACCTGCCCGGTGCGGCGTAACTGCACGAAGTCGAAAGCAGGACGCACGATCGTGCTCCATTCCGAGCACAACTTGCTCGCAGCTGCACGGGTGACCGCGACCACGACCGAGTTCGACGAGGTGTACCGCAACTTGCGCCCGATGATCGAGCGCACCCTTGCCTGGTTCGTGCGAGGCAATGCCCGGAAGGTGAGATACCGAGGGATCGAGCGCAACCTCCTGTTCGTGTCGCACCGTGCCGCTGCGGTCAACCTCACGCGTCTGATCAACCTCGGTGTCACCTACGACGGATCGAGCTGGGTCACGCCGGCGCTGTGAGCGGCATCTTGGCGCCCGCCGGCTCACACCGGGCCGACAGAAGCGGTCGCGAGAGCTCCAAGTCGACCTGAATCCGTTGTGCTTCGCCGATTTTCGGGCCGAAGCGGTCCGTTGAACCAGATCCGAGCCGCGCGATCGGCCAGCGGTCACCGATCGGGGTAGATCAGCACTCTCCTAGTCCGGCTCGCCAGCAGCTGAACCCGTGTTCCGGCACCGTGAACACGGGTTCGTACTTGACGAGTTCAATCCTCTCGAAGTCCTCGGGAATGGGGCTGCCACCGGAACCGACCAGGAACTTGCTGCACTCGTCGAGTAACTGCCGGTAGTAGTCCGCAACGACGAACTCAATCCCGGCGCGCTTCAAAAGCGGTTGGGCATCGCGGATCTCGGCGATTAGGGTCGTCCCACCAATATCGGCAGGACCGCATGCCTGGTGACGGCGACACAACCAGAACGGGAGACGGCGATGGCACAGGTCGCTGAATCCAGTCGGGTGCCAGGCGGCGTTGTCGAGCGTCCACCAGCCGGAGCCTCGCCGATATTCGAGGTCTAAGGTCGTGGTCTAGTTGACGGGGAGCCCGAGCGCGCCGGGTACTGTCGCCACTGGCGGCGCTCGGCGCTGGGCCACGTTGTCGGTGCTCTGCATCACGCTGCTTCTGATCAGCCTCGACAACACGATCCTCAACGTGGCCCTGCCATCGATCGTCCGCAGTTTGCACGCCACTTCGAGCCAGCTTCAGTGGATCGTGGACGCCTTCGCCGTCCTGTTCGCTGGTCTGCTTCTGACGCTCGGAGCGCTCGGCGACCGGGTGGGGCGCAAGTTCGTGTTCATGGGCGGGCTCGTCGTCTTTGGTGGAGGGTCCGCGCTGGCGGCCTGGTCAGCTAGCCCGGACCGGCTCATGGCCGCCCGGGCGGTAATGGGCGTGGGTGCCGCCGCCCTCATGCCTTGCACCTTGTCGATTCTCACCAACGTCTTCACGACCGAGCGGGACCGGGCTCGGGCCATCGGAATATGGTCCGGGACCGCAGGGATCGGAGTGGCCATCGGACCGATCCTCGGTGGCTTCCTGCTGGTCCACTACTGGTGGGGGTCGGTCTTCCTCATCAACGTGCCCATCGCCGCGATCGGCCTGGTCGCCACTGCGTCTCTCGTCCCCAACTCCAAGAACCCGCGGGCCAGGCGGGCCGACCCGTTGGGAGCCGGACTGTCGATCGTGGGACTCGGTCTCTTGCTCTGGGGGATCATCGAGGCCCCCAACCGAACCTGGACCTCCCCGCTGATCCTCGGCGCCCTGGCCGGCTCGGTCGTGGTCATCACCTCCTTCGTCATGTGGGAGCGAAAGATCGACCACCCCATGCTTCCCTTGGAGTTCTTCGGCAACCGTCGCTACAGCGCCGCCATCGCGTCCTTGGCGCTGGTGCTGTTTGCCTTGCTGGGCCTCTTCTTCCTCATGACCCAGTACCTGCAGTTCTGCCTCGGCTTCAGCCCACTTAGGACGGGGTTGGGAATCGGGCCCATCGCCTTGGTCTTGCTTGTCGTCGCCCCGTTGTCGATCATGCTGGCCCGGCGATTCGGCACCAAACCGGTGGTTGTAGGCGGCCTGGTCCTCATTGCCGTCGGTCTCGGACTTCTGTCGCGCACCACCGTGCACAGCACGTACATAGACGCCGCGCCCTGGCTCGCCCTCATCGGTGTCGGGGTGGGCCTGGCCCTTGCCCCTTCCACCGAGTCGGTCATGGGCTCGCTGCCGAGAGAGGACGCTGGAGTTGGCTCAGCCACCAGCGACACCTCGATGCAACTCGGAGGCGCACTCGGCGTGGCTGTGCTTGGAAGTGCGCTCAACATTCGGTATCAGAGTTTCATGACGCCTCTGCTCAGGCACCAACCGATTCCACCGAATATCGACAAGCTCATTCTCGGCTCCCTTGGCGGTGCACTTGCCGTGGCCCACCATGTACCTGGCAAATCTGGCGCAGCTCTGGCTGAAGCCGCCCGGCAGGGCTTTGTCTCAGGTATGGACTTCGGGCTCATCGTTGCCGCCGCCCTCGTCGGAGTGGCTGGCCTGCTCGTCCTGGCCGCACTGCCCAACCGGGCACGGGTTTGAAATAGGGCGCTTGGTCGCCCGATCCTCCTCGAACTAAGCGAAGTGCCAGTCGCGGAGATCGACTCAGGGTCGATCGAGAGTGCGAGAGGCTCTTGTCAATCGCGTCCTGAGCCGCCTACGGGAGGTGGCGCCCGCTGAGTTCAGGCCTGGCGCGGCGCTCCCCGGCGGGAGAGGACATCGATGGTTGCCGCCGCGAGGAGCACGGCCGCGACCACGACGTCGATCCACTGGCTGGCCACCCCCAGCAAGTAGAGGCCGTTGTAGATGCCACCGATGACGAGGCCGCCAAGTACACCGTGGATGGTCTTGCCCCGGCCGCCGAAGAGGCTGGTCCCACCGATGACCGCCGCCGCGACCGCCAGCAGCACGTAGCTGTTGGCGGTCTTGATGATGTTGGTGGTCAACGAGACCTGCCACGAGGCGAACAGCACGCCGGCCATCCCGGAAGTAAGGGCGGCGAGGACGAAGCCCCAGGTGCGGACGGCGGGGAGACTCACCCCGGCGCGTCGCGCTGCCTCGGGATTGCCGCCGACGGCGTAGACGTAGCGGCCGAAGCGGGTCCGCTGCAGAAGGACAGACCATGCTCCCAGCACGACGAGGACGATCGGAATGAGGTAGGGGACACCCTCGATCGTCCCGAAGTGGGCGCGGTTGACGTTGCAGAGTGCGACCACCGCGATTCCAGCCGCCGCCATGAAGACGATCTTCATCGCGGTGAGGCTGCGTGGCGGGGCCTCCAGGCCGTCGCGGCGCCTGCGGGCGTCCCGGAGCCAGAGCAAGGTGCCGGCGGCTCCCGCCAGCACGGCCAGCAAGATCCAGCTGACCACCGGGTCGAAGGTGCCCCAGAAGAGCTCGTAGAGGACGTGCTCGTTGCTGAACCGGGAGTTGCCGATGCTAACAAGGGACCCTCCTAGGACGAGGATCGCCACTCCCTCCAGGATCAGAAGGCCGCCGAGCGTAACGATGAACGACGGCATCCTCAGCCGGGCCACGAGCGACCCCTGGATGGCGCCGACCGCAGCGCAACAGAGCAGCGCCACGAGGACCGCCGCCCACCACGGCCAATCAGCGCCGGTCGGCTGCACTAGCTCGGCGACCACGACGCTACCGAGCGCCATGACTAGGCCGACGGAGAGGTCGATCTCCCCGAGGAGAAGGGCGAAGATCTCCGCCATCGCAAGCAGCATGTACACGGTGCTCTGCTCGAAAAGGTTGACCAGGTTCTGCGGCGACAGGAACTTCGAGTTCGCGATCTGGAAGGTGACGGCGACCACCACGATGGCCAGGACGACGGGCAGGACGCCGCTGTTGCCGCCACGAACCCGGAGCCACCAGCCGCGCAGGTACTCGCCCAATGACTGGGCGAGGATCTCGGGCGGGACCTCCGTCGCGGCCACATCTTGGGCGGCGGTGGGGTCGACGGCCGTCCTGGCATCGCGTTCAGACACGGGTCACGCTCCCGGTGCCGGCCCCGCGCCGTGAGAGCACATCAACGAGCACCGCGACAAGGAGCACAGCACCCGGCAAGATGTATTCCAGCGGCGTAGCCAGTTCCCCCAAGCTGAGAAGGGACACGCCGTACGCGATGCCGCCGATGAGGAGGCCGCCGAGACCGCCGTGTATCGGTCTGCCACGTCCGCCGAAGAGACTGGTTCCGCCGATGACTGCGGCGGCGACCGCGTACAGCACCAGCTGACCGGGGTCTTGGGTATTGGTGCTGTACTCACCAAAGAAGAACGAGCCGAGCAGGATGCCGCCGAGACCGGCTGTCGCCGAGCAGAGGGCGAAGGCCCAGGTTCGGATGGCGGCGACGCTGACGCCTGCGCGGCGGGCGGCTTCGGGGTTCCCACCGATTGCGTAGACGTAGCGGCCGAAGCGGGTCCGCTGCAGCAGGAGCGTCCACGCGCCGAGCAGGACGAGGACGATCGGGATGACCCAGGGAACCCCCTCGACGGTCACGAGGCTGGTTCCGCGGTTGACGGTGCAGATCATCACAGTGGCGACACCGACGATCGCCACCAGCGCGATCCTGATGGCGGTCAGTCCGGCCGGGGGAGCCACCAGGCCCTCGCGGCGCCTCGCCGCCCCGCGCAGCCATAGGGTCGTGCCGACAGCCCCGACCACCACCGCCAGCACCACCCAGCTGGCCACAGGATCGATCATCCCCTGGACCATGTAGTACATGACTTTCTGGTTGGGCACCGAAGAGCTGACGCTCACGGTCCCGTCGGCACCGCCGAGGACGATGACGAGGATTCCCGAGAAGAGAAGGAACCCACCCAAGCTCACGACGAAGGATGGGATCTTGAGTCGTGAGATCATCGTTCCCTGGAGGGCGCCGACGGCACCGCAGCCAACGACCGCTGTGAGGATCGCCGCCCACCACGGCCAGCCCGCCCCGGGCACCTGGACCAGCTTGAAGGCGATCACTCCGCCGAAAAGCGCGACGGCCCCGACCGAGAGGTCGATCTCCCCGAGGAGCAGGACCACGATCTCAGCCATCGCCAGGACCATGTATATAGTGCTCAGACCGAAGATGTAGACGAGGTTGCTCGGCCGCAGGAAGGCGTGCTCGGGGGTGACGATCTCGAAGGCGACGGCGACCGCCACTATGGCCAGGACCACCGGCAGGACGCCGCTGTTGCCGCTGCGGACGCGGAGCAACCAGCCCCGGAGGTACTGGCCGAGCGACTGGGCGAGGATCTCGGGCGGGACCTCGGCCGCGGCCACCTCGGGGGTGGCGGTTAGGTCGCGCAGCGCCGTCGCGTCCGCCGGCCCGGTCGGGCCTTCGCCAGAGTCCGCGGTCACTGGGACTCCTCGGTCTGGACGATAGCTCAGCCCTCCCCGCTGGCAGTCCCGGCCGGTTCGACCGGTCGCCCACCCGAGCCTCCGGTCGTCATGTACTCGACCACGCTCTGCCGGTCGAAGTCCGCCGCCGGACCCTCGACCACCATCCTCCCCAGATGGAGCACCGCGAGCCGGTCCGCGACTTCGAACATGTCGTTCAGGTTGTGGGAGATCACCATTACCGCCAGCCCGCGGTCGCGGAGCCGCGCGACCAGATCCAGCACGATCCGGGTCTGCACCACTCCGAGGGCGGCGGTGGGCTCGTCGAGCAGCACCACCTTGGAGTTCCACATCACTGCCTTGGCAACGGCCACCGCCTGCCTCTGACCTCCCGAGAGCGAGGCCACCGGCTGGCGGATCGAACGCACCGTTGTCACCCGCAAGCTGCTCAGGGTCTCGGCAGCGGCTCGCTCCATCGAGTCCTCATCGAGCAGGCGGTGGCGCAGCCGCTCCCGGCCGAGGAACATGTTCTGGACGATGTCCAGGTTGTCGGCGAGCGCCAGATCCTGGTAGACGGTCTCGATCCCGAGAGCGGCGGCGTCCCGGGCGCTCCGGATGTGGACCGGCTGCCCCTCAAAGTAGATCTGACCGTGATCGGGCTGATGCACCCCGGCGATGCAGCGGGTGAGTACTGACTTCCCGGCGCCGTTGTCCCCGCAGAGGCCGGTCACCTGGCCCGCTGGCAGGTCCAAGTCCACCTGGAAGAGCGCCTGCACCGGCCCGAAATGCTTGTCGATCCCTCGCAGCTTCAACAGGGGCTCCGCCCCGTCCCCGCTCGCGCCTTTGAGCCCCTCGGTCATGTCAGTCACGTTCGTTACGACCCGTCCGCGGTCCTGGCGATGTTGACCCTCCTACAGTTCCGGTGCTCCGGCCTCCGCAGGCCAAAGCCAACCTTCCGAACCCGTCCCGCCGGGACGGCGGGGGCACGCGCTCCTTACCCCGGAGCGGCGCTGGTGGGACCGTCCCGCAGGAAGGCTCACCAACGCCGTTTAGGAGGCGCTTCAACTGAGAATGCTCCGTCGTCCGGCTCAGATGATCACGCGATCTTGTCTTTGGTGCAGAGGGTCGCACCGGCTATGGCGCAGATGGCCGCGGCGGGGTCGAAGCCATCTTTGACCACGGTCGCCTCCATGTTGGCCTTGTCGACCCACACGGGGGTCAGCAGCGACGCCGGCTCGGTGATGCTGGAGTCGGTCGGGTCGACGGTAGTGGAGTTCAGCAGCGTTGAAGGCGGCTTGTCGCCGGCCAAGAGGATCGTGGCCAATGCAACGGTGTCCTGGGCCTCCTTGTAGACCGCCTTGTACACAGAGCCGCACTGGTAGCCCTCGAGGATGTACGCCATTCCCTGAGCCGTGGCGTCCTGCCCGGTGGTCGGGACCTTGTTCGGCTTGACGCCGTCGGCGATGAGATTGGTGATCACCGCGTTGGAGAGCCCGTCATTGGCCTCGATAGTGGCGTTGATCTGCGGGTGGGAGGTGAACTCCTGCTGGAAGATGGTGCCGCCCTTGGTGTTGTCCCACCCCGGGGCGTAGTTCTCGCCTACGAGGGAGTAGCCGAGGCTGTTGGTCGCGCCGGCGTTGACCGACTTGGCCGCTTGGCCCCAGACCACCTTGTTGTACCCTTCGGCAAACGAGATGGCGTTCGGGTCGGTGTCCTCGCCGCCATTCAGGACGAAGACCTTGGGCTTGGAGATCCCCCAAGAGGCAACGCAGGACTCGAAGCCCTTGCCTATCAGCTGACCCACGAGCTCGTTGTTGAAGCTGACGTAGTAAGTCTTCGTGCCCTGGAAGGTGGCCCGGTCATAGCTGATCAGGGTGACGCCCTTGGACTCGGCCAGCTGCGCGATTGCCACGCCCGTCGGGCCGTCGAGCGGGTCCATGACGATGATCCTCGCGCCCAAGTTGATGTCGGCGGTGGCATCGTCCAGCTCGGTTGCGTCGCTTCCCTGGGCGTTGTCGATGCGGTACTGCGCCTGGGTGTAGCCGGCGTCGGCAAAGGCATCGTTGAGGTACGGCTGGTCGAAGTCCACGTACCGCGTCGACGACGTGGTGTCGGGCAGGATCACCCCCACCTGCAAGGTGGCAGCGCCCTTGGTCGCGTACTCGGTCAGCGGCTTGAACTTGGACATCTCCGACGCGATGTCGACGGTGAACGAGCTAATGCTGAGCCCCGACGGAATCGTGTTCGAGCCGTGCGGGACGCTCGTCGACGAAGTAGTCGGTGAGCTTGAAGATGATCCGCAACCAGCAGCCACCAGGCCAACTATCGCCGCCAGGCTCAGCCAGCTCAGCCGGCGGCGGAAGCCCGGACGATGGCCGTGGACACGGGAACGGGAGTGCCGACTCTCTGTTCTGTCCTCCAACTGCATTCCCAACCTCCTGTTCGCGGGGACACACCCTTTCTGGTGCCGCATCGCGAGGCGAGCGACACTGGTCATGACCAAGCCTATGGCTGTGCCACAACTGGCACGAGCCTATGACCGACGGCCGTGGATTGATAGGGCCGAAGGTCCTTAGCCCGGCTTGCCCACTCGCGGCTCCGGCTCCCGCCGCTGCCGTGGCCTCCTCGAGCACGATGCGCCTCCTATCGTGGGAGACGACGAGGTGCCAGGGATCGGGCTGGGCCGTGACGCGGAGAACCGAGGACGAGAGGATGACAGAGGAGCCCGTCTCCGCCATCGGCGAATCATATCCGTCCACCTCCGAGTGCTCCGACTCTGACATCGCGGCTGCGGTCATGGCGGTGGTCGAACGTTTCGAGTTGGCCGGCAAGTCGATCGTCGTGCTCGTGCCGGACGGGACGCGCTCTGCTCCGATGGCGCGCATAGCAAGGGTGGTCGAAGCAACCCTCATGCCGTCGGCTGCCTCGGTCACCTGGCTCGTCGCGCTCGGGACACACCAGCCCATGAGTACGGAGGCTCTCGCGCTCCACCTCGGCCCGGTTACGGGCACCGTTCGCAACCATGACTGGGCTGACGACGGCACGTTCGTCTCACTCGGGTCGATCGGTTCGAGCGAGATGGCCGAGCTCACGAACGGTCGCCTTGACGAAGAGGTCGAGGTCAGGATCAACCGCCTCGTCGCCGAGGCAGACGCGGCGCTCGTTTGCGGACCCGTTTTCCCTCACGAAGTCGTCGGGTATTCAGGAGGCAACAAGTACTTCTTCCCAGGTGTCTCGGGGCCGGAGGTGATCGACGCCACCCACTGGCTCGGTGCGCTTCAAACCTCCCGCGCCCTCATCGGGACGCTCGGGGTCACACCTGTGCGGGCAGTCATCGACCGGGCAGCGTCAATGGTCCCGACGCTCAGATGTGCCACATGTTTCGTCGTCGCGCCCGGCGGGACGCGTCTCGCGGGAATCTTCCCGGGGACTCCCGAGGAGTCGTTCGCGGCAGCCGCAGCCCTCTCCGCCGAAGTCCATGTCCGGTGGCTCGACCACCCTGTTCGGCGGGTGATCTCCATTCTCCCCGAGCGCTACGACGACATGTGGACCGGCGCCAAGGGCATGTACAAGGTGGAGCCGGTCGTACGGGACGGCGGTGAAGTTCTCTTGTTCGCCCCCCACATCACCGAGTTCTCACGCACCCATGGAGCCCTCCTTGCCGAGATCGGATATCACGTGAGGGATTATTTCGTTGGGCAATGGGGGAGTTTCTCGAGGATTCCAGGCCGCGTCCTTGCGCATTCGACGCACTTGCGGGGCGACGGCACGTGGTCCGAGGATGGCGGCGAGCGACCCCGCATCACCGTCACTCTTGCCACCGGTATCGACGAGGATCGCTGCCGACAGCACGGGCTCGGCTACCTCGACCATGCGGCCGTCGACCTCGCTGCGCTCCGGGCGGACCCCGACGAGGATCTGCTCGTGGTCGAGGAGGCGGGCGAGACCCTCTACCGGCTCCGGCCCGACTCCTCGAGGACTGCCGCCGCCAGCTCGCCGTCGTCTGCCAGCTCGGGCTGAAGGGCTCCCAGCAACGCACGAGCCGAGTCGAGCGAGAGCTGCTGGCAGCGTCTTGCCACTGCCTCGTCGGACGGCGAGATCGCCATCCCCGAGCACCCCCGCAGGTGGTCCCAGAACGCCGCCACGACGGCAACGCAGTGGTGCGGCATTGAGCGGGTGCGGAGTGCTGTCACCGTGGGTGCCAGTCGCACCGACAGCTTGGCCACGCCGTCCTCGGCGATCTGCGTGAGCTCGTGGGCGATGATGCGGTCCGACCAGCGAACACGGAGTGACTTGCAGTACGCCTCCAGGCCAAGGCCGTCAGCGGTCGCCCCGAGCGCTCGCGTGGCCTCGTCGAAGAGCCCTTCGACGTGGAGCGCGACCGTCCCGTCTGCGATTGCCTCGTCGACCGTGCGGTGACCGGCGAGTGCACCGAGATACGCGAGCGCCGAGTGCCCAGCATTCAAGAAACGCAGCTTCCTCAACCCGAACCCCCCGACGTCCTCTACCGGGCGGCCGCCGCCTCGCTCCCACGCCGGCCGGCCTGCCGGGAAGCGGTCCTCGAAGGCCCACTCGCTGTACGCCTCGGTCGCCACGACGGCCCAGTCCTCGAGCCCGAGCCACGCCGCCGCCCTCGCACGATCTGCCGCCGTCGGCCGGGGCGTGATGCGATCGACGACGCTCGATGGGAAGCTCACCTGCTCATCGAGCGAGCTGAGCGCTTGGGGTCGCGTCTCGGCGAGCGCGTCCTTTATCGCTCGCTCGAGCACCTTGCCGTTGCTCGGCAGGTTGTCGAGCGAGCAGCAGGCGATCGGCCCGACATCGTGGCGCAGCCGCTCGGCGAGGCCGAGCGCCAGCCGCTTGATGACATGCGAGCTTGGCGCGTAGCCGGTCTCGGTGACGGTCAGAGTGACAACGCTGACCGCGGGTGAGGCAAGGAGCCGGACGAGGCTCGACTCGGCGGCGTCCTCGACGCTCGAGATGGACTGGACGACCGACGGCTGCCAGCCCGCCTCGTGGTGCTCGAAGAGGCTGTACAGCCCGCCCTGCTGGCCGAGCTCCTCGAGTGGCCGAGAGCTTCGGGCGCAGACGGCCGCGATGCCCCATCGATCGCCGGCGTGCTCGGTGTACCACGCTTGGTGAGCCCGGTGAAAGGCACCGGGGCCGATGTGGACGATGCGCACCGGATCGGGCTCGCGGACACCCGCGAAGGTCTCGCGGGACAGCCTTGTCACAAGCCGAACGTCGACTTCGGGAGCAGGTATGAAAGGTCGACGCCCGTGTCGGTCGCTTCCTGCAGGCTCAACCTGTGCTCGGCGACCAAGCGGGCGAGGAAGGCCGCGGTCACGCGCCGGGCCACCTCGTGGCGGGCGGGGATCGAACAGAACGAGCGCGCGTCGTCGACGAAGCCGGCGGCGCGCGAGAACCCCGCCACCTCGGCCATCTGGCTGAGCGCCCGCGTGATGGCGTCGGGCGCGTCGAGGTACCACCACGGCGCCCCGAGTCTGAGGGCGGGGTAGTAACTCGCCATCGGAGCGAGCTCGCGCGCGAACGCCGTCTCGTCGACGCTGTACACGACGAGGGTGAAACGAGGGTCGGAGCCGAAGCGCTCGAGCAACGGTCGAAGCCCGCGTGTGAACGAGACGCCCACCGGGAAGTCGGCACCTATGTCGGACCCGAAGCGAGCGTGCGCCGCGCCGTCGTGGTCGCGCAGGACCCCCGCGTGCAGCTGCATGACGAGCCCGTCGTCACAGGAGAGCTCCGCCATCTTGAAAAGCAGGTGCGCCGTCAGCTTTGTCCGGTCGGCCTCGGTCGCAGAGCCGCCGAGCACGTCCGCGAAGAGCCGCTCGGCCTCGTGCTCGCTCAGGTCGATCGTGTCGGGGAGACCGGGCCCGTGGTCGCTCGCGACAGCTCCGTGCGCAATGAACCGCTCCCGTTCCATGCGGATTGCCTCGCAGTATCCCTGCCACCCGTCGGTGTCGAGATCGTGATGCCGGCCAAGGTCGGCGACATTCGAGGCGAAGTCGTCTCGTGTCGCGTCGAGGACGTTGTCGGGACGGAACGTCGGGATGACGCGGCCCTCGAAGTGCGGGTCAGCCGCGAGCGTCCCGTGGCTCGTGAGGGCGTCCAGCGCGCCGTCCGTCGTCGCGAGCACTTCGATCCCGAAGCGCTCGTAAAGAGCACGTGGCCGGTAGTCGTCTTCGGCGAGGGCACTGGCGATCCGGTCGTAGGTCGAGTCCGCCGTCGCTTCGGTGAGGGGGTCGGTGACGCCGAAGAGACCGGCGAGCTCGAGCTCGAGCCAAAGGCGCGAGTTGGTCCCGCGGAACACCGGCCAGTTGCGACACAACACGCGCCAGATCTCGCGCCCGCCGGATTCAGCAGGCTCGCCCGTGCGACCGCCTGCGTGTGCGCGGTCTTCGCGCTCGCCTCCGCGCTCGCGCCGCCCGAGCGATGAGAGGTCCACACCTGACGCATGCAGTACGCGCAGGAGGTAGTGGTCGGGAGTGACGAGAAGGTCGGCGGGACCTGCGAACGGCTCGTTTCGCTCGAGGACGGCGGCCTCGACATGCGTGTGGGCGGAGAGGATAGGGAGGGAGGCGAGGTTGCCGTAGATCTCGCGGGCGAGGCTCAAGGAGTGGGCGTCGGAGGGAAAGAGCAGATCCGCGTTGGGGCCGGTCGCGTCCATGGTCATGACTCTCGCAGAATCTGCCCAGGCCCGTCTCCCCGTTGACCGTTGCGACGATTCTTCGGCAAGCTCGCGCACAGGGTGCTCTGAAGGGTGCCGAGGGCTAGCGAGAGTGCTGGAGAATTCCGCGAGCCACCGGGAGAGCGGACCAGCGGGCCAGGCGGTCTTGGGACGCGGCAAGGGTGCGCCGGTGGTTCAGGTGCTCGATCTGCGGGGTTAGCAAGCGCCTCGCGACGGGACGCTGCCGCTCGCTACAGGCAGACGACCCCTCGGCAAGCAGTTCGACTGTCGAGGGCGGTGATCCCCCACGAAAAATCGTTCTCGCAGTTATCGAACTCCGGAAGGACGAAAGGCTGGTAGCGCTGCTCAGAACTCACAAGCCGCGACAGGCTGCCGAGAAGCTCGCAGCCGGGGGCGCGCACGAGGAGGATGGCTACCTCATGGCCGACGAACTCGGACGCCCATATCACCCCCAGTCGCTCTCCAACTGGTTCGAGGAGAAGGTGAAGGATCTCGGCTTGCCGCGGATCAGGCTGCACGACACGCGGCACACGGCCGCGACCTTGATGCTCGCGGCGGGCGTGCCGGTCAAGGTCGTCTCCGAGATGCTCGGCCACGCCTCGATNNGGCGCCGCGTTGTCTGAAAGTCTGCTCGGATGAGACCTCCGTTGACAAGGCGTTGACAAAAGTGCTCATCTTGCATCGCCATCAAGGTTCTCAGGCCATTGACCAGGACTTTCGTGTGGAGGTGATGAGACTATGTTCGAACCCCTCCTGGCACGTTGAACTGGGATTATGCAGCATGGAAACCTGAACTTGGGCGAATTGCGGGCGTCAGATGGGCCCGTCGCAAGGTCGGACGGGAACTGATCGGACTATGTTCGAACCTCGTCGACGACCGCCCCGCCGCCGGCGTTCCGGGAGGCGGCGAGAATGCCCATTAACGCGAGACGGACGGCAACATCCTTGGACTTGAGAAATCGTTGTTGTCAATGACCAGATCAGCCTTAGAGACGGGGCCTACCTCCGCGAGGTAGATCTCCTCAGCGGGTCCGTATCGATCTCGACGGACCCTTGTCGCCTCTTCGACGCCCTCTGCATCGACGTCACGCCCGACTCCCCGTTCGAAAGCAGCTTCCGGCTCCACCTCCAGCCAGATCCGAAAGTCCCAGTACGCGTCGTATTCGGGGCGCAGTGCGAAAACCGAGTCGACGATGAGGATCGCGTCGTCGGGAGCGGCCACGAAGGTGCCGCGATGGTCCACCCCTGTGAGCGGATCGTGCGCGCAGAGGACGACCTCGCCACTCCCGTCAGCCCCGGCCGGCAGAAGCAGGAGCTCCACCGCGGATCGGAAGTCGTAGGCATTTCGGTAGTACCCCTCGCCGCTCACGCGGTCGTACCCGCGCTCGCGGGCGTCGCGCCACGGGTGCTTGAAGTCGTCCAGGCTCGCCCTCAACGTTGGACGATTCAGCCTGCGAAGCGCCGACGCGAGCTCGTGGCCGAAGGACGCCTTGCCTGCGCCGGTCCGCCCGTCGATGGCAACGCGGACACGCCCTCGGGAAACCCCATTGACCGTGTCCGCCACACTTTCGATGAGAGCGGTCCGAGTGGCGGACGTCGGCTCAGGTTCGGGCTGCCGCCAGGTGGAGACCGACTCGAACGACGTCATTGCGAGGAAGTTTTACCTAGCGAGAGTCGTCTAGCCGACGATTCAGCCGCATCCCGGAGTTGCCGTTCGGGGGCGCGCAGTCAACAGGCGCGGTCGGGGTCTCCGCCTCCAGCGCTGAGCCGACTTTGGTGATCGCCGACTCTGGTTGGTCAGCCGCGCACCTCAGCGGGGGTGAGGTTCGACGCCACGCCGAAGTGGCCGACGAACGGTCTCTTCGCCAACCCCGAATTTGAGTGCAATTGCCGTCACAAGGTGGCCGCTCCTGTAAAGCCCGGCGGCCTCTTGCACCTGTTCAGCGGAGAGTCTTCCGACTCCTCTCGGGCGGTGGATGGCGTTGCGATCAAGATGGGCGTAGACGGTCGCGCGGTTGACGCCGAAGGCGCCGATCAGCTCCTCCACGCTGGCGCCGCGGACGTAGTCCTCGATAAGAAGCGCAACCTCGTCCTGTCGGAGCCGCCGTTGCTGTTGAGCGGGAAGCAGACTTTCTGTTGCGATCGTGTTACGACGAGTCGGAGAGGTGAGGATTTCCCCCAGGTCACCGGGGCTGCCAGGGGGGTTGGAATAACGTCTCATCACCTCCACTCCGTTGTAGGAATCACAACGCATGCCCTGGTAGATGGTGGCTTCTCGCGCCCGGCCGCCGACCGAGCGAAATAGCGATGTTCGAACCCCCGAGATCGGCGGAATCAGCCACAGCGACTGGGACCCGGCCGAGGAGGACTGGGGGCGAGGGCGCCCGATGGGTGCCCCTGGCCACACCATAGGGACACCCATTTCGGCATGCACGCAGTCGGGCACTGACCGGACTAGGAGCTCTCAAGGGTCGCTATCGCATTTGAGCGCCCTGCGGCTGGGCTTCCAGCTTCGTAGCATCTGGCCATGACACCGGGACGCACGACGAGGACATCGATGTTCGACATCCGGGCCCTGGACGAGTCGACCTGGAACGCTTTCGCAGAGCTGGTCGAGCGCAACAACGGAATCTACGGAGGATGCTGGTGCGCTCCGAACCACGTCGAGTACCAACGAGGAGTTAGTGATCCAAGGACGCTCAAGCGGGAGCTCGTCAAGACGAGCAGGGCACACGCCGCCCTCGTGATCGACGACGATGGTCACGCACAGGGATGGTGTCAGTACGGTCCATCCGAGTCGCTCGAACTGAAGCACCAACGCGCCTACAACAAGGAGCCACCGCCTCTCGCACGATGGCGCATCGCATGTATTTTCGTAGACAAACGACACCGACATCAGGGAGTCGCGCGAGTGGCTCTCGAGGGTGCTCTCCATCAGATTGCGCAAGCAGGAGGTGGGCGAGTAGAGGCGATCTCGGAGGTGACGGTCGGTCGCGAGGCACAGGACCGATTCCTATTCAGCGCGACGGTCGAGCTCTTTGAAGAGCTTGGTTTTAAAAGAGTGCGGCAGGTCGGCATGCACGCATGGATTGTGAGCAAGACCGTCGCTCGACTGGATCGCCACCCATAGCCGCGCAGTTCGTCGGCGCTCGCGATCGCGGCTGAGCGGCACTTGATGGGCAGCCGTGTGGTCGGACCGGAAAGCGTTATTAGGACGCCTTGAGCGGAAACGTCGTCAGAGCACGCGCCTCATTACGGGTCTCGTCGGGTACGTGCGGGCGACCTCGACGAAGCCAGCAGCGACGAACAGCGCCTTCGTCCCGGTGTAAAGAGCAGACGCCGCCACGCGGTCGGCTCGGAGGCCAGACACGTCGACGGGGTGACCCTCCACGGCTCCGGCACCATGGTCCCGAGCGAACTCGACGGCAGCCCGGAGCAGGGCCGAGGCTACCCCGGCTCCCCGGTATGGACGGGCAACGGCGAAGCAGGTCACCCACCACGTCGTCGCGTCATCCCCATCGAGGACGCGCGCCAAGGACTTGTTGCCGTTGACGCCGGGGAAGCCCGATCGCAGTCCGATCCGGGTCCACCCGGCGGGGTGGTCGTCGACGTACGCAATGAGCCCCGGCGGCATTTCGGCCCGCGTAATCTCGGCGTGGAGTGCCGCACGGTGGTCTGCGGCCACAGGCTGGCGTTCGGCGGGGGCGCGGAGGAAGAGCTGACACCAGCACCATCCGGGATCGTCACCACGCCTGCCGAAGACTTCCACGAGGTCGCTCCAGCGATCCGCCGTCGCTGGGTGAACACTCATTCTCATGGGCTCAGCCGTCTCCCAACACGCCGCCCGGAACGTCACGTGCCTAAGCTACTTCGGGTGCCTCAGACCGCCGGCTCAGAGCGCGCGCGATCCGAGTACGCAGAATTCGTTGCCTTCAGGGTCCCGAAGCACAAGCCAGGTCTGCTCGCCTTGTCCTATGTCCGCTCGTGTGGCTCCCAGCGCGAGCAGTCGCTCGACCTCGGCGTCTCGATCGTCCGGCCGAAAGTCGAGGTGCAGCCGATTCTTGATCGTCTTCTGCTCTGGGACGAGCACGAACAGGAGTCCAGGAAGACGATCCGCAGCTGGTCGGATCTCGAACTCATCAGGTTCTTGGTTGACGACAACCCAACCCAGCGCCTCTCGCCACCAACTCCCGAGCGCGCCAGGGTCGCGTGCCTCGACGATCGTCTGCTCCCACTCGAGGGTCATTGGACGATTTTAGAAAATCCGAGCGGCCGAGCTGCCCCGAAACGCTGGGAAGTGGTCACCCCTGCATGCAGCAGCTCGCCACGCCGGATCGAATCCACGCTGCGGCGCTGCGAGCGGAAGGTCTCAGCAACCAGAAGTCGCCGTTGCTAGCGTCGCCGCATGACCGAGGTCGCCGATCTGTCCGACCCACTCGTCGTCGCAGTGTCGCGCCGCATGGACGCTCCGGCGCACCGGATCTTCGAGGTTCTGCGCGACCCGAGGCGCCACCACGAATTCGACGGTTCCACCATGGTCCGCGACACCGACGCCCCGCCGATCGAGGCGGTCGGCGACATCTTCGTCATGCGCATGCACAACGACGAGTTCGGGGACTACGAGATGCGCAACCAAGTGGTGGAGTACGTCCAGGACCGGGCGATCGCCTGGGCACCCAAGCGCCATGACGTGGACGATGACGAGGACTGGAACCACCGCTGGGGCTGGCGCCTCTCCCCTGATGGCGAGCGGACGGAGGTGACCGCGTACTTCGACTGCACCCGCGTGCCCGAGGATGGCCAGCGCATCTTGCGTGGCGGAGAGCGGTGGCGACCCGTCCTGGAGCGGAGCCTCGAGCGGCTCGAGACCCTCGTCGCCGACTAGTTCACAAGCTGCGTCGAGGACTAGCGGGTGTCCCTTACCGCCGGGAACGAGACGGTCCGGGATGTGCGAGCTGAAGCTCCCGTGGCTCCAGACGATGGAAGTAACGTCGGGCCGTGACACGCTTCGCGATCGATCCACTAACGCTGATTCGCCTCGCGGGCGGCCGCCGCGAGGTCAGCCCGGGTCATCAATTGGTCGCACCGAACTCGATCCGCTCTCTCGCGCTGGACCTGCTCCTGGAGCAGGTCCGCAACGGCGAACTCTCCGAGAAGGCAGCAATGGAACTGCACGAACGGATGACGGAGACGAAGATGCGGCTTCTCGGCGATCGAGTCTCGCGGCGCACTGCTTGGCAGATGGCACTAGAGCACGGTTGGCCCACAGTTCATGTGGCTGAGTACATCGCAGTGGCGACCCTCCAAGCAGACGCCCTTGTCGCGGAAGATCTCGAACTTGCGGCCAAGGCGGCGGGCATCGTGCCGCTCGCCAACTTGACGGACCTGTTCGCCGACTGAACCCCAACAGAGACGCTCCGAACCAGCCGGCTTCGAGGTGTCCCCGAACGCTGCCGGTTCGGTGGAGCACCCGCCGGCCAGAGATGCGGCAACTGCTCGCTAGCGCGAACGGCGTCCCTTGCTCGGATGCAGCCGACACGCAGTTCGAACATCGCCATTTGCCTTGGTTGGCAAATGCCAACGGAATACCGCCTCTGATCAGGGCAAACGTTGTGATTCCGACAACGGTGGGGTGGAGGCGAAGGGACTCGAACCCTCGAACCTCCTGACTGCCAGTCAGGCGCTCTACCAACTGAGCTACGCCCCCAGAGGTTGCCGTTCAGGGTAGCAGCCGCTCCGCGGGATCCCTTCGCCGTAAGGCGCCTCCGACCTGCCAACGGCACGAGAGCTATCCAAGTACCTTCTGAGCTGCCGGACTAGGACGAGGGTGGCGCATCGGCCGCTCTCCCTCTTCCCAGTGGCTCCATTGACTGACCATGCCTCATGTGTTAGGACTGACTTGCGGCACTTCACTGACAAGTGTCGTAACTAGCCCGGGAGCCATACAAATTTGGCACGCGGGACAGTCCGTCCTTTTGCAGAGGCCGGAGCAAGCCCGCCGACGAACGTCGGCGAGGAAGCTCAGCTAAGGGCCTACCACGAGGTCCCGCTCGCCGGGCTTTTCGAAAGGTGGCCCGCGCCACTTAAGCGCGGTGCGCCAAGGGATTCCAACGGGCCCCGTTGGGACTACAAGCGCGGACCTTCCGCGCCTGCAAGAAAGGAAGTAGTGAATGATGAGATATCGATCAATCGTAGAGCGCCATCCCAATGGCCGACCACGGGTGGCGACTCGCCTCGCTCTGTCGGGTGCACTCGTGTTCGGAGCCGCAGCCGGTGTAGGCGTCCTCACTCTCTCCTCGGGAGCGGGCGCGACGACCGCGGCGCCGCGGCTGTCCCTGATGCGGCAGAACGGTGCGTCAACCGTTGTGAGCCAGCACCGGCTCTCAGGTGGCCAAGCAGTCGTCGTGCTTCGTCAGGGCGACGTCACGAGCACGTTCGCCGGACCGATCGGATCGACCTTGTCGACGACCCACACCAGCCACGAAGCCGAGGCCAGCGTCACCTCGCCGAATACCAAGACCGCCGGCCACGTCAAGTTCGAGAGCGCTCGGACGGTGTACGAGGACGCGCTCGCTGTCGGCTTCACGAAGACGGAGGCGCTCAACATCCTCCGCAGCGCTCATGTCAGCCTTAGCCAGGTTGTCCCCGACTCGATCCTCGCTTCGCCGTGTGCGAACGTGAGCGGCGGCGGCGGCAGCTCGAAGAGCTGCACCGTCGAGACCGGCATCCAGACGCCCGCAAACGGCGACTGGTATCTCGGGAACCAGATCAGTACGACTGGCCAGGACGATGGATTCTCCGAGCTTGACATCTTGTCCGGTTGGACGAGCTACCCGAGTGGCAATACGACCGTCGAGTGGAACCCTCAGAGCTATACGAGCGAGGGTAACTGCAAGACCGTGACGTGGTCGCTCGGCTTCGACGGCATCGGCATCAGCGAGTCCGGCTCCGTATGTCCGAGCGCTGAGGAACCAACGTCCGGAGACAACGGTGGCAAGTGGGTCGGATGCGACGGCGCGCCAGAGGGTGCCCCGGCCGTCAACGTCGACCACTCGCCCGCTGGAACGAGCGACGCCGTGACCGCCAACGTCAAGATGGGCTGGGCACTCGGCTGTTGAACCGGCCGTGAGCGGCCAGGCGGAGTCCGCCGGAGAGGCGTCCGTTTCTAAGGACGCCGAAGCCGGAACGGACTCCGTCGGGCCGCCGCCCCACCAGCCACTAAATTCACCCCATGTCCGACGCCTACGACGTCCAAGAGGTAGAGGCGCGCTGGCAGCGCCGATGGGAGGACGAGGGCACCTACGAGGTGAACCTCGACGATCCTCGCCCGCCGTCGTACGTCCTCAGCATGTATCCCTACCCGAGCGGCCCTGCTCACCAGGGTCATATCCGCAACTACACGTTCGGGGACGTGCTCGTCAGGTACCGGACCATGAAGGGAGAGGCGGTCCTCTCCCCCTTCGGTTTCGACTCGTTCGGCCTCCCGGCTGAGAACGCCGCGATCAAGGGCGGTGCCCACCCGAGGGAGTACACCGAAGCGCGCATCGCCGAGCTGAAGGGCTCGGTGAAGCGCCTCGGGGCTATGTATGACTGGCGCCGGGAGATCCGCAGCCACGACCCGGACTACATGAAGTGGAACCAGGTCATCTTCCTGGCGCTGCTCGAAGCCGGCCTCGCCTACCGCGCCGAGGCGCCCGTCAACTGGTGCCCGGGGTGCAAGACCGTGCTCGCGAACGAGCAGGTCCTCCCCGACGGCACCTGCGAGCGCTCGGGGGACATCGTCGAGCGCCGCAACCTCGAGCAGTGGTTCTTCAAGATCACGAACTACGCCGAGGAGCTGCTCGACTCGCTCGAGGCGATGGACTGGCCCGAGCGCGTGAAGACGATGCAGCGCAACTGGATCGGTCGCTCCGAAGGCGCCCAGTTCAAGATGCAGGTCGCTGAGCAACCGGACCTGTACATCGAGGTCTTCACCACACGGCCAGACACCGGCTTCGGCATGACCTACGCCGTGCTCGCGCCTGAGCACCCTCTCGTCGACCAAGTCACGACAGATGAGCAACGCGCAGCCGTCGCCGAGCTCCGCGAGCGCGCCAAGCACGCGACCGACATCGAGCGGCTCTCCTCCGAGGGCGCCCTCGACAAGCGCGGTGCCTTCACGGGCTCGCACTGCATCAACCCGTTCACGGGAGAGCCGGTCCCGCTCTACGTCGCCGACTACGTGCTCGGCAGCTACGGCACGGGCGCCATCATGGCCGTGCCGGCCGAGGACCAGCGCGACTACGAGTTCGCGACCGCCTACGGGTTGCCGATCGTGCGGACGGTGCAGCCGCCGGAGGGCTTCGCCGACGACGCCGCCTATTCGGGAGAGGGCCCGCACATAAACTCCGGCTTTCTGAACGGGCTCGGGACCGCCGAGGCGAAGGCGCGAGCGAACGAGTTCCTCGAGGACAGCGGCATCGGCTACCCGAAGATCAACTACCGGCTGCGCGACTGGCTGATCAGCCGGCAGCGGTACTGGGGCTGCCCGATCCCGGTCATCTACTGCCCGACCGATGGCATCGTCCCGGCGCCGGCCGACGAGTTGCCGATCCTTTTGCCCGAAGACGTCGAGTTCCTCCCGACTGGCGAGTCACCCCTCAGGAGCCACGAGGGCTTCCTCCGCGTGAACTGCCCGAAATGCGGAAAGCCCGCGGTGCGGGAAACCGACACGATGGACACGTTCGTGGACTCGTCGTGGTACTTCTTGCGTTTCGCCGATCCCCACGACGAGACCGGCCCGGTCAACATGGCCGCCGCCCGCAGGTACATGCCCGTCGACCAATACATCGGCGGGATCACCCACGCCATCTTGCACCTGCTCTACGCCCGGTTTTACACAAGGGCGCTCGGCGACGTCGGCCTCAGCCCGAAAGAGCTCCGCGAGCCGTTCGCGCAGATGTTCTGCCAGGGCATGATCCGCCTCAGGGGCAGCGCAATGTCGAAGTCGAAGGGCAACGTCGTCTCACCGGACGAGTACTTCGAGAAGGTCGGGGCTGACGCGCTGCGTCTGTTCCACTTATTTGCTGGGCCGGCGACCGACGACATCGACTGGACCGACCAGACCGACGAGATCATCGAGGGCTGCTCGCGCTACCTCGCGCGGGTCTGGCGCCTGGCGAACGGCGAGGTGCCGCGGTTGGCTGACGCGGCCGACGCCGGGGGTGTTGCGGCGTTGCGCCGTGAGGTCCACGGCGCTGTTGCGCGCGTGAGCGCCGACATCGAGCGGTACGGGTTCAACACCGCCGTCGCGGCGTGCATGGAGCTCACGAACACGATCTACAAGCACGTGCACGCTGGCACGGACGAGACGGCTGTCGACGAGGCAGTGCGGACGCTGCTCGAGCTGCTCGCGCCGATGGCGCCTCACCTGGCGGCTGAGGCGTTCGACCGCCGCTACGCCGAGCACGTCCACACCCAGGCCTGGCCTGTAGCGGATCCCGCCTACCTCGTCGCCGACGAGGTAACGATGGTCGTGCAGGTGAACGGCAAGCTGCGGGACCGGATCGTCGTGGCTGCTGCGATCAGTGAGGCCGAGGCGACAGAGCTCGCCCTCGCGTCGGAGAAGGTGAGCGAGCTTCTCGGTGGAGCGGCGCCGCGACGCATCGTCGCCAAACCACCGCATCTGGTGAACGTCGTCGTCTGAGCGGTCGCACCACAACTGCCTCCGAGCAGCCCCCGGGTAAATTGATCGCTGCCTGCTGGTGCTATGCCAGAAGGAAGTCGGAAGTCCCGGCGGGCCAGGCCGAGGTCATGGTGCGCCACATGGAGCTCGTGAACGAGGCTGATCTGTCGTATCCCGTGATCCTCGGGACAGAGGGCCAAGTGATGGACGGGATGCACCGAGTAGCCCGCTGCCTTCTCGAAGGACGGGACGTGGTCTCGGCAGTTCAGTTCGTCGAGCAGCCTGAGCCGGACCACCACAACGTCCGGCCCGAGGATCTTCCGTACGGCTGACCCTCCGTGTGTCCGTACCGACCGATGCACGGCCTGACCGAGGCTCGCATCACCTGGAACGAGAAGTCGGCGCCAGATCGGAGGGTGGAGGCCGCGCAGCGTCACGTGAAGCTGCACCGCAGGTGAGGAGGAACGGAGTGAACGGCGGGCGGCCGGCACGCCAGAGACGCTACGCGCGGACGATCACACCTGCCGTACCCACATGGCGGTTGACTGCAATAAAGCTTGACTGACCGTTCCTGTTGGCGCAAGCTTGTCCCCAGATCATCGGTGAGGGTCGCCAAACAAGCGGAGGTGGTCCGTTATGGCCGCAACACCTAAGCGCCGTGGCAAGCGAACGCGTATTGCAGCCGCAGGCGCCCTTGCAGCGACAGGCTTTGCGGCCTCGGCTGCCGTCGGCGCGGGAGCACTCGGCGCGAGCGCGGCCGGTGCCGCCACCTCATCGAAGATCTACGCCTGTTACTCGACCAAGACTGACGCTCTCACCTACCTCGACTACCCGAAGGTGACAACCTGCGCGAGAGGCGAGACTCGCATCTCTTGGAACGCGAGCGGCCCCCAGGGAGCAAAGGGCGCCAAAGGCGCGCAAGGATCTGCCGGCTCGCAGGGTCTTAAGGGCGCGCAGGGTTCGATCGGCGTCCAGGGCGCGCAGGGCGCGCAGGGCGCTGGGACCGTCCAGGGGTACTCATTGAAGGAGAGCCTCATCCTTCCCCCACTAAAGTCGGGCAATCCTCAACCCACCCTGATAGCACGATTTAGCCCGGGGGCCGGCGATTTCGACGTCAACGCCGAGATTACGGCCCACGCCAATTCACACGCGGTCAGTGTCGACTGCTGGGCGCAGGTCAAGAGTCAAAATAGGTCGAGCGTGTCCGTCGTCAAGTCGACCACCATGCCCCAGGTCGCATACACCCCGGCCTCCACCTCAGTTAACTTGGGCGTCGCTGGCTTTCTCGAACCGCTGCGGCGCAGCGCGGGTGTGAGCCTCATCTGCGAGGCGACCGGAGGTGGTGCGAGTGGTGCGGCCCTCGCTAAAGCGGCGTTTACGATGACAACTGTCAGCTCGGTTACCGGCCACACCGCGACTATCCACAACAGTTTCCACGACCCGCTCCGCCAGCCTGTCACGAAGCACGCTGACTCTTCAACTGGGCCCAGGAGCAGCTAGCCCTCGAACCGGCGCTGGGCAGCGTCGGTTCGGAAATTGCCTCCGCCGCATATAACCGGCGAGAATCGCACTATATTTAGCAGCACCCCCGCTTGAAAGATGACAGTCCCCGAGAGCGGAGGCTCGATGTTCAACCACGGCGAACGGCGGCTCACGGAAAGGCGCGGCAAGAGCGCGTCCTTCGCGTCTGTAGCCGTCATGACCGGTGTCGCCATGACGTTGGGAGCGGCGCTCGGCGCCTCCTCGGCCGCTGCCGCCTCGTCCGCGGGCGCAGCTCACCTCTCCCCCGAGCGCATCGGCCAATCGCCTCGGGTAGCCCCCGACTCAGCTCGCCTCGGCGCCCTCACGGCGTCCACCTCGATGACGGTCGACGTCGTGCTCTACCCGCGTGACCCGGCCGCCTTGGCTGGGTTCGCGACGGCGGTCTCTACGCCCGGCAATCCGCTCTACCGCCACTATCTCGCCCGCGGTCAGTTCGCCGGCAAGTTCGGCCCGACCAGTGCGGCGATCAACGCCGTCACGAAGTCGCTCGCCTCTGACGGTCTTTCCGGCGGGCACCTCTCGGCGGACCACCTCAGCATCGAGTACGTCACGAGTGCGGGGAAGGTGGCAAAGGCGCTCTCTGTAGGTCTCGAGCGTTATCGGCTGAGCGGCGGCCGTGTCGCGTTCGCCAACACGCGAGCACCGGAGTTCGCCAGCGCCGCAGCTCGCTACGTACAGGGCGTGATCGGGCTCGACGACCTCACGAAGGCCCACCGGCTCGGCGTCGTGCACGTAAAGACGCATCGCGCAACGACCCGCACTCCACACGTTGTGACCGGCGGCCCACAGCCCTGCTCGGCGGCAGTCGCAGCTGGCCCCGACTGGTCCGCCCTGACGGCAGACCAGTTGGCATCGGCTTATCGTTTCTCGAGCCTTTACGGCTCAGGTGACGAGGGTGCCGGGGTGAGCGTCGCCCTCTTCGAGCTCGAGCCGAACCTGACGACCGACATCAAGGCATATCAGTCCTGCTATGGCACGAGCGCGTCGGTCACCTACACCGAGGTGGACGGCGGCGTCGGCACGGGAAAAGGCGAGGGCGAGGCTGCCCTCGACATCGAGGACGTAATCGGTCTCGCGCCGAAGGCCTCCATCGACGTCTACCAGGCTCCGAACACGAACACCGGCGTGTACGAGGACTACTCAGCCATGGTCGGGGACGACACCTCGAAGGTCATCTCGACCTCGTGGGGCGAGTGCGAGTCCGAGTCGGGCACGACGGCCATCTCTGAGGAAAACACGCTCTTCGAGACTGCCGCAACCCAGGGCCAATCGATCTTCGCGGCCGCAGGCGACGGCGGCTCGGAGGACTGCGGCACGAACGCCCTCGCGGTCGACGATCCTGCCAGCCAGCCGTATGTGACCGGCGTCGGTGGCACCAAGATCACTGCACTCGGGCCCGCACCGACCCAGATCGTGTGGAACGAGAAGGCCAACGGCTCAGGCGCCGGTGGTGGCGGCATCTCGTCGTCGCACGCGATGCCCTCGTACCAATCCGGCGCCCCGTCGTCATTGAACGTCATCAACTCCCACTCGTCGGGCACGCAGTGCAAGGCGGCGAGCGGCTCCTACTGCCGTGAGGTGCCAGACGTCTCGGCAGATGCAGATCCCTACTCGGGCTACGTCATCTACTACGGGGGCTCCTGGAGCGGGATCGGCGGAACGAGTGCGGCGGCTCCTCTCTGGGCAGCCTTCGCCGCGCTGACCGATGCCTCGAGTGCCTGTGCCGGAGAGACGATCGGCTTTGCCAACCCGGTGCTCTACAGCGCTGCTGAGACCGCCTACTCGACCGACTTCAACGACATCACCTCGGGCAACAACGACTACATGGGGACTAACAGCGGCCTCTACCCTGCGGGCACCGGGTACGACATGGCCTCCGGGCTCGGGACACCGAACGGCGCCGGTCTGCCGGGCACGCTCTGCGCCGACTCGAGCGGCTCCGTGTCAACGACCACGACCCTTGCGACGAGCCCGGCGGCGCCAGTCGTCGGCCAGTCGGTGACCTACACGGCCACCGTCAGCCCCACCTCACCGGGCGCGGGCACACCGACCGGGGCCGTGACCTTCTCGGGAGGCGCCGGGCAGCTCTGCGCCAAGTCGCTCAACCAGGCCAATCCGGACCAGGCCACCTGCACCACTACGTACTCCGGCCCTGGGTCTGACTCGGTGACGGCCTCCTACGCGACTGACGGCAACTTCTCCTCATCGACCTCGGGAGCCGTAGCAGAGACGATCTCGAAGGCACAGACGACGACCGCCATCTCGTCGAATCCCTCATCGCCTGTCGTCGGCCAGGACGTCACATACACGGCGACGGTCGCACCGGTGGCACCCGGGGCGGGCATTCCGAGCGGCACCGTGACCTTCACCGGCGCGGGCGGCACGCTCTGCACCCCCACGCTCAACCAGTCCGCACCTGACACCGCCTCTTGTGACACGACGTACACCTCGACCGCTGCCGACACCGTGACGGCCAAGTACGCCGGCAATGCGGACTTTGTCACCTCGACCTCGCCCGTCCTCGACGAGTCAGTCAAGCCGGATGCCACGACGACCAGCCTCAACTCGAACAACACGACCCCGGTCGTCGGCCAGAGCGTGACCTACACCGCAACGGTCGCCATCGCTGCACCGGGATCGGGCACCCCGACCGGCACGGTCACGTTCACCGGCGACGGAGGCGTGCTGTGCAACGAAGTGTCACTCGGTGGGTTGAGCCCGTACCAGGCGACATGCTCGGCGAGCTACGACGCCACCGGCAGTGACTCTGTCACCGCCGAATACAACGGCGACAGCAGCGACGAGGCCTCGTCCTCGAGTGCAGTCGCGGTCTCGATCGCGCCGGCCGCCACGAGCACGTCCATCGGCCTCGCGCCGGCGTCCGTCCTCGTCGGCCAGAACGTCACGTTCACAGCGACCGTGACCCCTACGGCACCGGGAGCGGGCACGCCGACCGGCACCGTGCGCTTCGTCGGTGACGCAGGGGTGTTGTGCACCGCCTCGGTCAACTCGTCGGGTCAGGCCACCTGCAAGACGAGCTATGACAACACGGGCAGTGACTCGGTGACCGCGACCTACAGCGGTGACACCAACTTCTCGGGATCCGCCTCCGGCGCGAACCGAGAGACGATCTCGGCCGCCGCCACGGCAAGTGCCCTCGGGGCGAACGTCACCACACCAGTCGTAAGCCAGAAGGTCACCTTTACTGCGACCGTCACTCCGGTCTCGCCGGGCGGGGGCACGCCGACCGGTGAAGTGTCGTTCACCGATGCCGCCGGCACCCTTTGCTCGAGCGCCCTCAGCGACACGGTGCCCGATCACGCGACCTGCACTGTGAGCTTCGCCCTCATAGGCTCCGACGTCGTCGCATCTGCTTTCGCAGGGTCCGACAACTACACCGGTTCTTCCTCCGGTACCGTCAGCGAGTCCGTCTCGAAGGCCGAGACCACGACGACACTCAGCACGTCCGCCGCACCGTCGGTGACAGGCCAGGCGCTCGAGCTGTACGCGACGGTCGCCGGTGTCGCCCCGAGCAAGGGGCTACCGACGGGCGAGGTGGTATTCACGGTGAAGGGGAGCGGCCATCACGTCATCAACTGCAGCTCGTCCGACACCAAGGTCATCGTGGCCGGCACGGCGAAGTGCGCTATCTCGGGCAAGGTGCTCAAACCGTCGCTCTCGCCGCTCTCGGTCGTTGCTGAATTCAAGGGCACGAAGGACTACGCAAGCAGCGAGGGGACGGCGACCCAGGTCGTTAACCGCGCCGCGACCTCGGTCACCGTGACCTCGTCGGTGGACCCATCAGCACGCGGGCAGGCCGTGAAGTTCACGGCGAGCGTGAAGCCGACCTCTCCGGGAGGGGGAACAGCCGGTGGGTCGGTCACGTTCAGTTTCTCGCCCGCAGGATCGCTCTCCTGCATCGGCGGCGACACCGTCACCCGCGGCGCCTCGGCTATAGCCGTGTGCTCGCTCGCGAAGAAGGCCCTCACCGGTTCGGTCACCGTTACCGCCGCCTATGGCGGGTCCGGCTCCTACAAGTCCTCCAAAGGGACACTCTCCCAAACCGTGACCTGAACGGTCACAGCCACGACCGCGGGGGTCCACCGGGTCGATCTGCCACTGGCAGATCCGGCGGGCACCGACAGTGTCGAAGCCAGCCGATTGCGCTGTCGAAACTAACGCGCTCATAAGCGGCCTGACCGAGCCCGGAACGGCGTAAGGTGGTGGGCGAGAGACGATCTCGCTCACCTCGGGCCTGCTGCAGTCCCTCTGGCTCGACGTAAGCCCGAAAGGGTCGCCGAGTGATCGGAGAATCATGGTCTCAGTCGAAGCCTCCTTCTTAGGCATCCAACTCGATGAGCACCATGATCCGGAGACAAACGGGCGGATGTCGGTCTGCCGCCGCTGCGGGTCCCTGACCGACGGCCCAACAGGCCTCCATCACACTCCGACCGACGGACAGCTGAGTCGATCAACCGACTGGCTCTCCGCCCAGGCGCGCATGAAGCTCATCGAACGGAGAAGATCGCTCGCACGATCCGACCGGGCATAGCGAGCGGTCAGAGCGCCAGCTGACGAACCGAGGAGCGCGCGTTGAGGTGGGAGGGCCCGGACGGCTACTGGGCGAGCGATGATCCGGATCTCGTCGACGTCACCTGGGTGCACGCCTCGTTGAGCGAAGCGGCCTACTGGGCGCTCGGTCGGAGCTACGACGTCGTCGCCAAGTCGATCGAGCACTCACTCGTCGTTGGCCTCTACTCCCCCGCCGGCGCACAGGTCGGGATCGCCCGGGTCGTCACTGACTTCGCCACGTTCGGCTGGCTGAGCGACGTGTTCGTGGAGCCGGCTGACCAGGGTCGAGGACTGGGCGACTTCCTCGTAAAGACCACGACCTCCCACGAAGCTCTACGCGGGACTCGCCTCGTGCTGGCGGCAACCCCAGGTCGGAGCTTGTACGCACGGCAGGGTTTCGTGCCGCTCGGCGACCCCGAGCGCTGGATGCATCGCACGAGCGACTGAGGCGGCGAGGCGCTCAGGCCCGGAAGCCCGCCAACATCTCCGCCAGAAGCTCAGGCTCGAGCTTGTACGGCATATAGAACGAGAAACGATCGATCACATCGCCGAACCTCTCCCTCACCCTCGAGGCCACTTCTTTCCGCGGGGCGACGACCGCGAAGGTGTTGAGCACGTCGTCGCTGATCAGGCCTCCCATCTTCGCCCACTCCCCCTGCTTCGACAGCGGGTGGAGCTCACTTTGGAGATCGCCCCAGCCGTGCAGCTCGAGCACTCCACGGTAGGCGGGCGTCGAGGCGTAGAAAGCTATCTGCGCCTTCACAGCGACGGTCGCCTTTTCCATCTGCTCGTCGGTGTCGCCTGTCACCACAAAGCCCGGATACGACACCTGGAACGACGACCTCTCCCGACCCGACTTCGCGAGCCCCTTGGCGATCGCCGGCAACGTCACTTCGCGCAGGTACTGCTCGGTCGTGAAGCCGTGCACCAAGATGCCATCGGCTACCTCGCCGGCCACCTCGGTCATGAGCGCGCCGACCGCCGCGAGGAAGACCTTCGGCCTGCCGTACGGGTTCGGGCCCGGATTGAAGAACGGGGTCATCAAGTTGAAGGTGTAGAAGTCGCCCTTGAAGTCGAGCTTCGTCCCGTCGTACCAGTTGTCCCAGATGGCATGCATCGCCTGGATGTACTCCCGCATGCGGGCGGCGGGGTGTGACCACGGCATGGAGTATCGGCGCTCGATGTGCGGCTTGATCTGTGAGCCGAGGCCGAGCAACAGCCGGCCCTTCGACAACAGTTGCACGTCATTCGCCATCGTGGCCGTGATCATCGGGCTGCGCCCGAAGGCGACCGTGATCCCCGTGCCGAGCTCGAGGCGCTCGGTTGCGCCCGCCGCGATGGCCAGTGTTACGAGTGGATCGTGGCCCGTCTCGGCGGCCCAGGCACCGTCATAACCCTCCGCCTCGACCCGGCGAGCGTGCTCGCCGATCTTCGCTGCATCGAACCCGATTCCTCCATCTATGAGCATTGGAGCAACCTACTTCGACCCGTCGCCGCCGCGCCCATTGGCATCACCTAAAGGTCGCCAGGCTCCAGTCCGTGGTCGCCTCGGAGGTAGCGCTCGAGCTCAGCTGCAAGATCGTCACCTGTGGGCACGTCCTGCTCGGTGATGGCCGGCCTTCCTTCGAGCACGTCGACGTTCGTCTCCAGCTGGCGAACCATCGCCGAATGCTCCGGGCTCTGTTCGATGAGCTCGTCGACCTTTCGGCGTGCCGCCTCGGCTGCTTCGGCCAGCACGTCTGAATCGATGACGAGGCCTGAGACAGAGGCGATCCCGTCGAGGAGGGCGAGGGCAGCCGGAGCAAACGGCATTGCGGCGACATAGTGCGGGACGCGAGCCCAGAGACCCACTGCCGGGATGCCGCCGGTGGCGAAGGCGCTCTCGAGGGCTGCTTGGACCCCGGCGGGGACCTCGATCGTCCCGTCCACATACCCGACCGTCTGGGCGAGCTGGGGCGTGGAAGCGGTCGCGGCGAGGCGGACCGGGCGAGTGTGGGGCGCCCCGGCGGGGAAGCCCCCGAGGCCGATGAGCATGCGGGCATTCATGAGTTGGGCAATCTCGAGAACGGCGGCCGAAAAGTGGCGCCACCGGAAGTCAGGCTCCGGCCCGTTCAATAGGGCGATCCCTGACCCGAGCCGGTCCGTCCCGACCTGCATCACGGGCTTCGAGTAAGAGAGCGACTCGTGCAATCCGTCGACGATCCGCAACTGCGGTCGCCGGGCGCGCAGGTCGATCAGCTCCTCGTCGTCGAAGACGGCATACGGCTGGAACTCGATCGTCTCGATGAGCGCCGTGACCGCGGTCCGCGCAGCCAGCCCGGCGTCGACCCAGCCTTCGAGCGCGACGACGAGCACGGGACTCGAGGGAGCGGGCTCCCCGGTCAACTCGTAGAGATCTGCCATACCTCTCCTACCTCTGCTGCCACGGTGCGATCGTCACGCGGCCCCCGCGAGCGAGTGCTCGGCGGCCTTCGCGAGCAAGTGCACGTGCTCATCGAACATACCTACTCCAGAACGGTCGCCGCCGCCCGCCCCCCCGAAGTAGCGGGCCGCCACTCCCTGGAGGATACAAGCGAGCTTCCAATACCCGAAAGCGACGTAATAGTCGAGCGCCGAGACGTCCCGGCCCGTCGCGTCGGCATAAATTCGGCGTAGGTCGGCCCTCGTCAGGAACCCTGGCACCACCGTCGGCGACGTGACCAACGCCATGATGGCGTCGCCGGGCTCGGACCAATAGACCATCAGGAGTCCGACGTCCGCCAGCGGGTCGCCGAGGGTGCAGATCTCCCAGTCGAGAACGGCGATGACGTTCCCGTCGTCGTCGAGCATGGTGTTGTCCAACCGGTAGTCCCCGTGGACGATCGTGGTGCCCTGCTGCTCGGGGATCGACGCAGCCAAGCGCTCGTAGACGCCATCGACGACCTCGGCTCGTGGCTTTCCTTCGACTTGCGACTTGTCGAACTGGCCGTGCCAGCGCTCGAGCTGGCGTGAGAGGTAACCCTCTCGGCGTCCAAGGTCGCCGAGGCCAACCGCGTCGACATCGACGTTGTGGAGCGCCGCGAGCACCTCGGCTATCGACTCGCTCGCACGACGCCGGCCTCGCTCGTCCATCTCCTTCTCGGCTGTCTCGGCGTCGCGCAGAACGTGACCGACGACGTACTCCATGACGTAGAACGGGGCGCCGTTGACAGAGACGTCCTCGCACAGACCGAGCGTCTTTGCCACAGGGACGTCGGTCGGTGAAAGGGCCGTCACGATGCGGTGCTCGCGGTGCATGTCGTGCGCTGTGGCCAGCACGTGCCCGATGGGCGGGCGCCGGACGACGACGTCTCGCCCTCTCGCATCGGTCACTAGGTACGTCAAGTTGGACCGGCCGCCCGCAATCAGATCGAACGACAG
>PLDN01000076.1 GCA_003136185.1 Acidimicrobiaceae bacterium
CCGTTGATGGCAGACACGATGGGCTTGCGAGCCTCCACCATGGCCTGTACCAACGCGACCGCGTCCTGCGACTGCGTCACGAGCGCGTCGTAATCGGCGGTCATCTCCTCGATCATCTCAAGGTCTCCTCCAGCAGAAAAACCTCGGCCGGCCCCGGTCACGACCGACACCCGCGCACTCTCGTCGGCGTCCACGATCGCCCAGACCTCGGACAGCTCACGGTGGAGCCGCACGTTGGCGGCGTTCAGGCGCGCGGGACGGTTGATCGTGACGAGCACGACACCGGGTGACGGTCGCTCGAACCGGAGGTGTTCGAAGTCCTCGTACGAACTGAAGATCACGACGTCGCCCAGGAGACGAGAGCGTCGCGGAATTCGGGCTTGACGACCGCCGAGAGGTGATCACCGGGAACGACGAGGGACCGAGCTCCGTCGATGAGAGCTGCGAGAGAGCCCGGATCCCCGACCAAGGTGTCCTTCTCCCCGTTGACCACGAGAGCCGGCAACCTGAGCGACGAGACCAGCTCCTCGCTCAGGCTATTGCCCGATCGCTGAATGGCCGCGAGAGCAAGTCGATCCTGTCCGGTGGCATCGGCGAAGTTGCGGAAGGCCTTCGCTGAAGCGTTGGTGATAGTCGAGGGATCGTCTGCCTCGAGCGCCTCCGCGATCGCTGTCGCCCACTCGGCGCCGCCGGTCCGGATCTGAGCGGCGCCGGCACCACCGAGGAAGATCGACTTGATCCGGGGCTCATCTGACGCCACCGCGAGTGTGACGAACGAACCCATGGAGTATCCCGCCATGTCGACGCCTTCGAGATCGAGGTGGTCGATCAGCGCCCGCACGTCGGTTGCCATCGCATTGTTGCTGTAAGCGGCGGGATCGTGCGGGTGAGCGGACTCCCCATGGCCGCGGGCGTCGATGAACACGACCCGGCGCCCCGCTTCGGTCAGCGCGTCGACGAGTCCGGGCCGGACCCAGTTGATCTGCGACGTGGACGCGAATCCGTGGTGCAACAGGACTGCCCCGGCTGAAGGCTCCTCGCCTGCTGTGCCGTAGGCGATCTGAGTGCCATCAAAAGACGCGTAACGCTCCAACTCACTCCCCTTTTGCCGTGATCTCCTCGAACGCGGCGAATGCCCGAGGGCCCCAGACCGTTCCAGGACCACCGTTCATCATGATCACTACCCCCATCGCCTCTGCCACCTCCTCGCGCGAGGCGCCCGATCCCGCCGCCTTGCGCGCGTGCGCCGCGATACAGCCGTCACACTCTCGCGTGGCAGCGATCGCGAGCGCGATGAGCTCCTTGTGCTTAGCGGTGAGCGACCCGTCGCCCATCGCTGCTCGGCTCATCTGCACATAGCCCGAGAACACCTCCGGGACGAGCTCTCGCATCGCCTTTGCTTTGGGTTGAAGCTCCTTAGACAGCTCGTGCACGTGATCCATCTGGTACCTCCTCAGGAAAGCGCTATGCGGATTCTCTTGTTGCCCTTGCCTTTTGACTCTGTTTTCACGACACGAACGTGGCCGACCTCGCTCGTGGTGCGCACGTGAGTGCCGCCGTCGGCCTGGGTGTCGAGCCCGACGATGTCGACAATACGGACGCGCTCCACGTAGTCCGGCACGAGGTTCGTCTTCGTGCGGATCAGCGCTTCGTCGATCGCAGCCGCCTCGCGGTCCATGAACGAGACGACGATCGGGCGCGCGAGACCGATCTCCTCGTTCACCCTTTGCTCGATTATCGACGCGAAGCCGTCGGGCAACGGGTCGAACTCGAAGTCCATCCGTGCCGCGAGGGGCTCCATGTTGCCTCCTGTCACCGCCGTGCCGTAGTCGTTCCAGATCACCCCGCAGAGAATGTGGAGAGCTGTGTGGGTTCGCATGAGCTGGTGCCGCCGTTCCCAGTCGATACTGCTTTGAACCGTCTCGCCCGGCAGTGGGAGGGCGCCTTCGAGCGTGTGCCATACGACTTGGCCCTCGGAGCGGACGTCGATGACTTGAGCGGCCCCGATCGAGCCGGTGTCGTGGGGCTGCCCGCCACCGGTGGCGTAGAACACAGTCCGGTCAAGCGCCACGCGCGCACCTTCGGAATCGGTCGCGAGCACCGTCGAGTCGACCCCATCGAGATAGGCGTCTTCGAGGTAGAGCTTCTCGGTTGGGGGAATGCCGGAGTCGTCCATTTACGTATCGTGCTTCGCCGGCGGACTTGCCGTCCACCTTCTGTTCACCTCGATGTCATATTCCGTCGTCATGGTCGTGTCATTATCCACACCTGGGCGCCCGTCATCCTCAGACTGTGGACGACGCAGGTGTACAGGGTCTGTCCGCAAGATGGCGAGACGCCCCGGTGTACTACGCATGAAGATCGAGGAGCTGCTTGCCTTGCACCTCGCGACTGGCGAACCGATCAAGGGCGACGTCGACCTCGTCGAGGGACAGTACCGAGCCGATGACTATCTCCATCCTCCCGTCCTGCAACGCCGCGAGGCAGAGCCTCACACCCTCGGCGACACGCTCCTCGGACTCGAGCAAACCGGCATATCCGAGCACCTTCAGGCCCTTGCGATAGAGCGCCTGGAGGGGGAGAGTGCCACTCGGGTCCGCTGAGGTTCCGAAGAGGACGAGACGGCCCCGAGCCGAAAGTGCCTCGATGCCGGCGGTTGTGAATCCGTCCCCGAGCGGGTCGAACACGACACTCGGTTGCCACGATCCGAGCTCTGCAACCAGTTGCGCAGCGTCGGTGACGACGACACGGTCCGCGCCGCGCTCGGTCACAAAGCCCGCCTTCGCCTCCGACCCCGTCTGTCCGACCACATACGCGCCGATCCGGTGAGCCAGCCCGACGATGACGCTCCCGACACCGCCGCTCGCGCCGAGCACGAGCACCTGATCGTCAGCGGTGACCGCTGCGAGCTCGGTCACGCAGCGCAGTGCCGTCACGCCAGCGACACCAATGGCGGCTGAAACATCGAGGCCGACCTTCTCTGGCACCTCGATGACCTTGTCCCGCGCGACGAGCACGCGCGAGGCCCAGGTGCCGTCGCTCGGTCGGACGACCGAGGCGCGGTTGACGAAGACGCGACGACCATCGTCGGTACCTTGCGACCGCACGATCCCTGCACCTTCTGATCCGAGCGTGCGAGGGAGCGGTGCATCTGCCGCGACCCTTCCGAGCACCTGATAGCGATCGACGGGGTTGACCGCTGCGTAGGCCATCTCGACCACAAGCTCGCCGTCAGCCGGATCGGGAAGGTCGATCTCCTCGACGGCGAGCGGTTGTCCGTGCTCAATCAGCCTGGCGGCTCTCGCTCTCATGGCGAGAGACCTTACGGATCTGGTCAGATCCGCGTGCGCCCGAGCAATCGGTGTCGCAAATGGCCTGGATCGTGGATCCCGCGGGGCATTACGGGGCGGAGGGACGGGACGAGGCGCCCATAGCGGCGACTAGTCTCGGCCCTCGTGGATGACGAGGGTGTTGTCGACTCGCTGCCCGTCCTCCCAGTCCAGGACTCGGCCGCGCTGACCGGGCAAGCAGAAGAGCTGAATCGAGCCGCCGAGTCGGTCACTCTGGACGGCGGAGCCGACCCCGAGGCCAACAAGGCCGATCCCGACCCCGAAGCCGAC
The DNA here is from genome assembly GCA_003136185.1 of Acidimicrobiaceae bacterium. Taxonomy (GTDB): domain Bacteria; phylum Actinomycetota; class Acidimicrobiia; order Acidimicrobiales; family Bog-793; genus Palsa-601. Next base: position 3,621 of record PLDN01000076.1, read on the forward strand.
TCCGAAGCCGAAGCCGAGCCCCAATCGCTCGCTCGCCGGGCAATCCCATGGATAGTGCTCGTCGTGATTGCTGCGGTGGCCGCAGTGCTGTTGAGGACTTTCGCGTTCCAGACGTTCTACGTGCCGAGCTCGTCCATGGAGCCGACGCTCTTGCCCGGCGATCGGATGCTCGTGCTCAAGTTCGACCTCGGCACGATCCATCGGGGCGAGGTCATCGTGTTCAAGCGGCCGCCCGGTGACACCGAGGATTTCAACGACGAGGACCTCGTGAAGCGGGTGATCGGGCTCCCGGGCCAGACGATTTACTCAGTCGGCAGCAAGATCTACGTAAACGGCCAAGTGATATCTCAGCCATGGTTGCCGAAAGGCGCCCAGCCGGGCCCTCCGATCCCGAAGCTCACGATCCCGAAGAACGACTACTTCGTGATGGGCGACAACCGGGTTTACTCTTACGACAGCCGCTACTGGAACCCGCACTACGTCCCGAGGTCGAACATCATCGGCCAGGTGCTGTTCGTCATCTGGCGCAACGGCCACCCGTTCTTCAAGGCCTTTTGAGCCGGTGCCCGCCGGCATTCGGCATCAGGCGGCGAGCGCCAAGCGATCGCCCATGAGGTCGCAGAAGTTGCCCGACCAGAAGGCCTCGCACGCCTGAGCATCCGTGTCGGCCAGGAAGGCTTCGAAACGCTCGATCGGCCTCCGACCACCTTCCACATGGGGATAGTCCGACGAGAACATGCAGACCCGCGGGCCCGCTTGTTCGATGATCCAGCCCACGTCGTCAGTCGGATACGGAGTGAAGCGGATCTGGCGCTCTACGTACTCGCTCGGCCGCATCGACAGAGCCTGCAGTCTCTCCTCGTGACGAGCGAATGCCTCGAAAGCAGACTCCATCTGGCGCATCCACGACGGCACCCAGATGGCCCCTTGCTCGATCACACCGAACTTGAGAAGCGGGAATCGCTCGAGCACCCCGTCGAAGATCATCGTCGCGAGGGTCTGGGCGGGCGGGCCCGGGATTCCCATGTAGTCGACGGACCGGAAGTTCTCCTCGCCGCCGTGGAAGTCGGGCGGCACAGGCAGGCCGTTGTTGAAGTAGTTCTTGTCGATCAGATCGCCCGTGCCGCCGACGTGGAAGACGATCGGGATGCCGGCCTCTTCCGCCAGCGCCCAGAGTGGGTCGAGCCCTATGTGGCTTGGTGAATGCGTCGCAGGGCAGCCCGAGGCGACGAGAAGCGCTCCCGCTCCCATCTCGAGGTTCTCCTCGGCCATCTTGCGCGCCCGGTCGAAGTCGGCGAGCGGCACGTAACAGGCAGGCAGTAGCCGGGGGTCGACAGAGCAGAACTCGACCATCCCCCGATTGTGGGCACGGGCCGCCCCGTAGGCAAGGGCGACGTCTCCGCGATGCTCGAGGTCGCGCAGGCGCCGGTTGTGGAACGTATTGAAGACCAGCTGGCTAGAGAAGCCCAGCATGTCGAGCGCCCGCGGCCGGTCCTCGGCCAAGAACGAGCCCGTCGCTGCGAAATTCTTGCGCTGCATGATCTGTACCTGCTCGTCGGAGGTGTACTCCGGCGAGCGGTGGCGCTCCGCCAGCTTCTCGAAGGCCACCCGGAGATCCTGCTGCTGCTCGGTCGGATCGCCTGTCTGGCGAAGCTCGTTCCCGCCGGGATAGCGAAGCGGCTCCAATCGGTCCCGCAGCTCAGGGTCGGCATGATCGATGAGCCAAGTCGGCGTTTCCATGATGTGCGAGTCCGCATCATGGACGAGACGTCCCTCGTTGTACGGCATGCGATCGACGCTACTCCTGGGCGCGGGCAAGATGTCGAGAGTGACCCCGCCATACGACCTCGTCACCTTCGTGACCGACTACGGGTCGAAGGGTGGCTTCGTGGGAGCACTGCATGCCGTCGTGGACTCGATCACGGGGCCGTCGTCCTTAGTGCGGATCATCGATCTCGACCACTCGATCCCTCCGCAAGATGTCCTACTCGGGGCGCTTCGGATGGAGCGATCCATGAAGTACCTGCGGCCGGGCGTACACGTCGGTGTCGTCGATCCAGGAGTCGGCACCCCACGCCTCGGGGTCGCCGTCGAGGCTGGTGGGCGCGTCTTCGTCGGCCCTGACAACGGCCTATTGATGTTCGCCGTCGCTGCGGTCGGCGGCGCGCAACGGGCCGTCGCCATCGAAGCCCACGTGCTGGCCGATCGCTCGAAGACATTCGACGGCCGGGACGTCTTTGCGCCGGTCGCAGCGCACCTCGCCTGCGGAGTGGACCTCCTCGACCTCGGCCCGCTCGTCGACGCGGCCTCACTCGTGTGCTTGCAGCGGCCGGTCGCGCGTCTGCTCGGCGACGCTTTGTTCGAGTTGCTGGTCGTGCAGGTGGACACGTTCGGGAACGTCCAGTTCGGCACAGATCGCTCCCTGATCGGGCGCCTCGGCGACCGGGTGCGCCTGGGGCGGACTAACGACGGGGAGGACGTGCTCGCTCAAGTCGGGTCCACGTCGCAGACGTCCCGATCGGCTCTCCGGTGCTGCTCGTGGACAGCGACGAATGCCTCGCCCTCTCGGTCAACGAAGGGCGGGCCGACGAGTTGCTCGGCGTGCGGGCGGGCGACACCGTTGTATGCGCCGCAGCGCCGGAATAGGGATGGCTCTGCGAGGACGCCTACAGTCAGAGGGTCACAGGCAGTTAAGGGTCACAGGAGACCAGTGAGAAGATGTCGATAACCGGCCCGGCTACGAAGACGATCGAGAGGACCGACACCTCCGACGTCACTGCGGAGAGTGAGGGCGACCACGAGCGGATGGCTCACATCGTGCTCGAGGGCTTTCGCCCGAGCGAGGAGGAGTTCGTCTCAGCCGGTCCGAGCGTCGCCGAGGGCATTATCAACGGCACGCCCGTGCAGGCGCTGTGCGGCAAGACTTGGATCCCGAATCGGGACCCGAAGAAGTACCCGCTGTGCCCGACTTGCAAGGAGATCGCCCAGCAGATGGGTTGGTCCGTTCCTGGCGGCTGACGCCCGTAAGCCTCAGGCGCCAGCGGTGCCGAGGTCGCGGGTGATCTCGTCGACGAGGTGGGTGGCCACGGTGTGGTCGAGCTCGCCGGTCTCCCGCAGTTCGACTACCGCAGCGACGGGGTCGCGATCGGCAAAAAGGCGCTCGTCGCCATAATCCGCCAGCCGGCCGGTCGGGTCGAGCGTCCACCACGATGCCTCGAGGGCTAGCCCGTTGTTGTCCATGAAGTAGATCGACCGCAGGAAATCATGGTCGATCACGTCGGTCACCTCGCAACCATGGGACTTGAGTCGGTCGCGCAGATGGTGCAGTGCGTCCTCGTCCGGCAGGTGCATCGAGAGGTGGTCGAACTGGGCGGCCCGCTCGTAGGGCACGCCAGCAGGTTTGGCGAAGGCATCGATGTGGTGGCCGTGGTACTCGAAAAAGGCCACCGTGTTGCCCGGCGCGATCTCGAAGAAGTAGTGGCGGAACGCTGGCGTAGCCAGCGTCGTCACAAGCCGGGCATCGAGGACTCCATGCCAGAAACGGACCGTCGCATCCATGTCCGACGTCACCAACGCAAGGTGGTGCACGCCCCGCCAGTGCACAGTTTCGGGATTAGCAGCCATGCCACAAGGCTACGCCGGTGGCATGCGCCTCGCGGGCGCGGGAACATTACAGCGATGATCGATCTGAATTCCGACCTCGGCGAGGTGCCGGGCGACCTCGAGCTCATGGCTGTCGTGACGAGCGCCAGCATCGCCTGCGGTGGGCATGCCGGCGACGATGCCACGATGTCGGCCGCCGTCGAGGCGGCCGCTGCGAACGGCGTCACGATCGGGGCTCATCCCTCGTACCTCGACCGGGACAACTTCGGCCGCGCCGCGCGTTCAGACCCGCCCGAGCTCGTGGCGGCGCAAGTGGCTGCTCAAGTGGAGCGGCTCTGCGAGATGGCGACCGTGAAGTACGTGAAGCTCCACGGCGCCTTGTATCACCGGGCGAATCGCGACGACGAGACCGCTTGCGCGATCCTCGAGGTTCTCCCGGTCCGGCACTTATTAGCGCAGCCGGGACACTTGCTCGACCGGGCGCGGGCGGGGGGGGTGGGGCGCGACTGAGGAGGGTTTCTGCGACAGGGCATACCGGGAAGACGGGAGGCTCCAAGACCGAAGCGAGGCGGGCGCCGTCCTGACCGATGACGACGAGGTCGTGCGCCAGGCCGTGCGGCTCGCCTCCCGGTTCAGGTCGCTCTGCGTCCACGGGGACACCCCCGGGGCGGTCCGCTTGGCTGGGCGGGTGCGAGATGCCTTACTGGGCGAGGGGCTCGTGCTCGGGCCGTTCGCCTGAGAGCTGCTCTGTCTCTGCGACGGGCGCAGCGCCGTTCATGGATTCGACAACCTTGCGGGCCGGGGCCGCTGCCGGACGCCGGCCGCGCGCCGGCGCTACCGAGGGTGCCGGTGCGGGTGCCTTCCTCACACGAGCCGCCAGTTTGGCCGCGAGGGTGCTCGCGATCGCGTGCGCGACTCGATCGGCCCCTTCGGCTTTCGCCGCCTCGAGCGCCCCGGCCGTCCTTTGCCACTTGCTGCCACGGAGGGCGTCGGCCGGGGCCGACAGCGCCCGCAGCCGCTGGGCGGCCTCTTCCCGGCAACGCTGGGCGGCCATTCCCATGGCAAAGACCGTGGAAGTCGAGAGCGCTTCGCCCTCGCTCGTGACAGCTATGTCTCGCAACCTGTCGTAGGCAACCTCGGCGTCCTGGATCAGCCCGAGATCTCCCTGTAGCCCGGCGACTTTCTTGGCGAACCGTTTGACGTCGGTCCCGTAGAGGCCCGCTGTGAACTCGATCGCGTAGCGCAGCCGCTTGCAACGGATGCGCAGGCGGTGAAAGTCGGGGAGGACGCCGGAGCTCTGTGCCCGCTTGGCTGCCTTTACTGCCGCCCGGTGGCGCTCGGAGATCAGGTCCGGTAGAGCAACAACCGCCAGGGTGCGCGCCTCGGGCGATCGCTTGAGAGGACCTTGATCGAGCATCGCCTGGAGGCTCGCCACCAGGCGCTCGTAGCGGCGCGACTCGAGAGCTTCGAGCAGCCGGGCACGCGCCTCGTCACGGTGGCGAGCGAGAAGATCACCGAGGTCGTCGAGCGCCTGGCCGTGCTCGCCCGGGAGGTCCTCGCACCATTGGTCGAGGTTGCCGAGCTGCACATCAAGATCTCGCACCGCCCCGAGCACCTCCGCGAGCCAACCCAGTTCGACCGAGAGTCGGTCTGCCCTCGCGGGCAAGGCTTTCACGAACAGCGCTAGCGCGGCGCGGAGCCGGCGCGTGGACACGCGCATCTGGTGGAGCGCCTCCGGCTCCTCGCCTAGCCGTGTACCCGGCTCGTGCCGAAGCATCGCCGAGGTGTCCCGCCGCATGACTGCATACGCCAACTCGCCGAGAGTCGAGTCAATCCCTATCGCCGGTGCGGCGGCATCGGCGTGGCCCGGGAGAGTCACGCCGGCAGCCATCAGGCCGGCTTCGAATTTGGAGAGCGTGGCCGGCTGGAGGCCGCAATCCCGTCTGAGCTGCTCGACGAAGGGTTGCAGAGAGTCGACCCACGACCCCAGTACCTCCACCTCGACCCGTTGCAGTCGCAGCCTCTGCGGATCGCCGGTAAGGAAGATCGTGGTGTCGTCGAGGGCGACTTCGCCGATCGGCTCGTCGTGCAAGACAAGCGAGAAGAGGCGGCGGCGCGTCCTTACCTCGAGCACCTGGCGCAGGGGCCTGTCTCCTGACAAGGCTCGTACACGCCTGCCGACGGAGCCCGCAGGGTCGAGCCCCTCGATGCCGGATCCGGGGAGGGACTCGGTCGCCTCCATCCGCTGCCTGAGGCCGTCGGCCGCCGGCGCCAGGTCCTTCATCGTCGCCTCGAGGACCCCGCCCCGGCGCCGGGTCCGGAGCACGTAGCCCGAGCGCGCGATTCGCCAGTCCTCTGTGTCTAGGTAGGTGTCGACGAGGCGCTTGGCTGGTCGGGGGACGACCGTGAGGCCCGGCGGCAACGGCGCTGAGCTGTTCGCAGCGGTCTGGGCGTTGGCGGCGGCGGTCCCCGTGGCGGCGGCGGCGGTCCCGTCGGCCGCTCCGGCCGCGTCGGCGAGCCGGGCGTTGAACCAACGCTCCACTGGGCGAAGATCGAGTGCGTCGAGCTGCCACTCGACCTCGACGTCCGTCGTAGAAACGTTCGCCGCGCCCATGGGTTCAACGTTACTAGTCGCTGTCGAGGTGCCCGCCCGGCCACCGCCCACCGGGGGCCTCTCCGAGATAGGGTCCACAAGCGTGAGCGACAGCCGTCCTCCCGAGACCGTGATCCGAGCAGCAGGCGGCGTCGTGCTTCGAGCTTCGGCCGCCGGCGGCTGGGAGGCGGCGCTGATACACCGCCCTGAACAGGATGATTGGACGCTGCCGAAGGGCAAGCTCGAACCCGGCGAGACCGCGACCGAGTGCGCGCTGCGCGAGGTGAAGGAAGAGACCGGGTTGGAGTGCACGCTCGGCCGTTTCGTCGGGCAGGTGGAGTACCGGGACCGACGGGGTCGCCCGAAGGTCGTCGAGTACTGGCTGATGCAACCCGAGGGAGGTGAGTTCGCGCCCTCCGATGAGGTGGACGAGCTGGCCTGGGTCGGCGTGAACGACGCGTCAGGACTGCTGAGCTACGCCCACGACGCCGAGCTGCTGGCCTCCGCATCCAACGGCGGCCGGCACCACCGGCCGCGGAACTGATTCAGGTCGCGACCGCAATCCGGCGCGCCTCAGTCGACGTGCCGTGCCGCCCCCCTGTCGGCCGACAGGGCCATGGCCGCATAGGCGCGCAACGCCGCTGAGACCTTCCGGTCCCGCTTCATCGGAGCCCATCCGTCTTCGTCTCGAGCGGCCCGGCGGCGCGCAAGCTCCTCCTCGGGCACGTTGAGGGTGATCGAACGGGTCGGTATGTCGATCGAGATCACGTCGCCCTCCTCCACGAGGCCGATTGTGCCTCCAGCTGCCGCTTCGGGAGAGATGTGGCCGATCGAGAGCCCGCTCGTCCCGCCGCTGAAGCGGCCATCTGTGACAAGGGCGCACAACGGCCCAAGCCCGCGGCCCTTCAGGTAGCTCGTGGGGTAGAGCATCTCCTGCATTCCCGGCCCACCCCGCGGGCCTTCGTAGCGGATCACCACGACCTCTCCCGCCTTCACGTCGCCGGCGAGGATGATGTCGACGGCTTCCTCCTGGCTCTCGGCCACGCGAGCAGGCCCATGGAAGCTGAGCTGATCGGCCGGTACGCCTGCGGTCTTCACGACGCATCCGTCGACCGCAAGATTGCCCTTCAGGACGGCGAGGCCGCCGTCGGCTGAGTAAGCGTGTTCGATCGAGCGCACGCAACCCCTCTCGGCATCGACATCGAGGCTGTCCCAGCGAGCGGTCGACGAGAAGGGCTCCGTCGTGCGGATGCCGCCGGGCGCCGCGTGATAGAGCGCGAGCGCCCGCTCGGACGGGGCGGTCGCGCGGACGTCCCACTCAGCCAGCCACGTGTCGAGGGACACCGCATGCACACTCGTGACCGAGTGGTCGAGGAGTCCGCCACGGTCGAGCTCTCCCATGATCGCCGGGATCCCTCCAGCGCGGTGCACATCCTCCAGGTGGTACGAGGAGCTCGGTGCGACCTTGCACAGGCACGGGACGCGTCGGCTCAGGTCGTCGATGTCCTCGAGATCGAAGTCGACGCCGCCTTCGGTAGCAGCCGCCAACAGGTGAAGAACCGTGTTCGTCGAACCTCCCATGGCGATGTCGACCGACATGGCGTTCGAGAAGGCCTCCCGCGATGCGATCTTTCTCGGAAGCACACTCTCGTCGTCCTCCTTGTACCACCGGCGAGCGAGCTCGACGACGGTGCGGCCCGCGTCGACGAACAGCTCACGGCGCAGGTCGCTCGTCGCGAGCGTCGTGCCGTTGCCAGGAAGCGCCAGTCCGAGCGCCTCGGTGAGGCAGTTCATCGAGTTGGCCGTGAACATCCCCGAGCACGAGCCGCACGTCGGGCACGCCGACTCCTCGATCGACGCGAGCTCCGAGTCCGAGACCGACGTGTCCGCCGATGCCGTGATGGCGGAGATCAGGTCAAGCGAGACTCGAGCCTTACCGTCCTTCACGATCGTCTTGCCGGCTTCCATCGCGCCGCCGCTCACGAAGACCGTCGGGATGTTGAGCCGCATGGCGGCGATCAGCATCCCAGGCGTGATCTTGTCGCAGTTGCTGATGCACACGAGTGCGTCGGCCTGATGCGCCTCGACCATGAACTCGACGGCGTCTGCGATGAGCTCACGACTCGGCAGCGAGTAGAGCATCCCGCCGTGGCCCATCGCGATGCCGTCGTCGACTGCGATCGTGTTGAACTCACGACCGACGCCGCCTGCCTCGGCGATCCCGTCAGCCACCACCCTGCCGAGGTCACGAAGATGCACGTGACCCGGAACGAATTGCGTGAAACTGTTGGCGATCGCAACGATCGGCTTGCCGAAGTCGGAGTCGGTCATTCCGGTCGCCCGCCATAGGGCGCGGGCTCCCGCAGCCTGGCGCCCCTCGGTGGTGTCGCGAGAACGTAGCTGGGGCATGGGAGTTGCTCCTCTGCTTTGGATGCTGGTCAGAGGAGTTTAGTGATGAGACAACTCGGTGACGCAGCCGTGCTCCTCGATGTTGACGGCGGGCACCGTGAAGCACAGGCGCTCGCCCGCTCCATCCGAGCCTGCGACGTCGTGCCAGGCGCCACGACTGTGGGGGTCATCGGGCCGGCTGAGCGCCTTCTTTACGAGGCTTCGACGCGCCGACCGATGACCCACGAGATCCCCATCGTCTTCGACGGAGAGGACCTCGAGTCTCTCGGTTTGAGCACCGCCGAGGTTGCTCGTGACCTCGGCGGACGGGAGTTGGAGGTGGCTTGGCTCGGATTCATGCCTGGTTTCGCGTACCTCGTGGGGCTACCGGATAGGTACTCGCAGCTTGTGCGCCGCGCCTCTCCCCGCACTCAGGTCCCCGCCGGCGCCTTTGCCGTCGCCGGCGGTTACGCCGGCATCTACCCCGTTGCGTCTCCCGGGGGGTGGAACCTGCTCGGGAGGACGAATGTCAAGTGTTTCGATCCCGAGGAGCCGCCGCATGCACTGTTCCAGCCGGGCGACCATGTCCGCCTCGTGGCGACGGACTCACTCGACCCACTCCCGCCAAGGAGCCGGCGTCCTCTGGCTGGAAGCGGCCTCGAGGTGCTGGAGGCCGGACCTTTGCTGATGATGAGGATCTCGGTCGGAAAGGCGCCGGTTCGCTCGGTGTGCCTCGAGCCGGAGCGGCGAACCCCTGCTACCTCCGGATCGCAAATACGGCGGTCGGCAACATCGACTCCGCAGCTGCCCTCGAGCTCACCTCGCCAACCCGGCTGCGAGCCACTAAAGACCTGTTGCTGGCCCTTGTGGGCGAAGCCTCACTCGTCATCGACGGTACCCGGCTGCCGTCGGGCACGGTCGCAGCGGCCGGAGCGGGCGAGGCTGCGGCTTCGCCGTGCCCGAGAGCGGGAGACGGGGACAACCAGTGCGCCTACTCGCGATCGCCGGACCGGACGAGGTCGATCTGCGCGTGCTCGAGGGGACGTGGGCGGTCGACTTGCAGAGCGTTCGAACCGGCGTGCGCCTGAGTCGCGGCGCCGGCGCTCCCCGAGACGCCCCTTCATCGCGAGACGGAGCGCTGAAGCGGTGGAATCTCACGCCGTTGTCCCCGGCGCGATCCAGATCCCACCGAGCGGCGGTCCCGTCGGCGGGTATCCAGTGGCCGCCACGGTAATCACTGGGACCTTTGGCGCATCGGCACCCTCGCTCCTGCGGATCTCCTAGAGGTCGACCTCGTCACGCTCGCCGACGCCGCCGCGGTGGCGCGCGACCGGCTCGAGCGAGTGATCGCGGAGGCGACCTCAGGGTGGTACCCCACGACGGTCGCATAAGGTGATCCGATGCCGCCGCTGCGACTGCTCGACCCCGTCTCGGCGAAGCTGCTCGGCGGCCTCGAACAGCTGAGGGCGCTCCTCACGCTCCCGGTGGCCTGGACGAGCCGGCTGTCAGACCAACGAGAGCTCATCGGCTCCGACGTCGAGCAGTGGCTCGAAGTCCTCGGCGTGAACGACGGCGAGCACGGGCTGCACAGCCTGCTCTACGCCTTCGATGAGTTCCGGGCGCTCTACTACCACCGGCTGTCGGGTGGGAACGCAAGTGGCGCCCTCGCTGCCAAGATCCTCCGCCACTTGTGGAAGCCCACCGAGGGGTTGACCATCACGACCGCCGACATCGGTCCAGGGCTGTTCATCGCTCATGGGCAGGCGACCTGCATCGCGGCGCTCAAGATGGGACGCAACTGCTACGTGCACCACGGCGTCACGATCGGTTGGGACTACCGGGGTGGCCGTGCACCGATCATCGGCGACGGCGTCTTCATCGGCACAGGGGCGGTGGTGCTCGGCGAGATCACCATCGGCGACGGAGCCCGCATCGGTGCGAACGCCGTCGTGCTTTGCAACGTACCGGCGGGCGCGACCGCGGTCGGCTCGCCCGCGCGGGTCATCGGTTCGTTCCGTGCCGGGGAGGGACTCGTCGCTCTCTCGTGAGCGGCCCCTCACTGGCCGTGAGACGCCCCGACCAATGGCGACGGGAGCGGCCGCGCGGGCTACAACGAGCTGTGAAGCACCAGCACGAGCACCAAAAGGAGCAAGAGGACTCCCCCGAACACAACTGCGAGCAGCCATCCCTGCCCGATGTCGAGGCTGGTCCAGGGAGAGCGCTTCTTGGACTTGCCGAAGTTCTTCTCGGCCCACTCCTCGTCGGTCCACCCTCGGGGCGTCTCCCAGGCGGACTTCGGCGGCTCGGGTTCGTCAAGGTTCACGCCAAGAGGAGCTGGCTGAGGCTCAGGGAGCTCCTCTTCGAAGGCCCCGCTGTGCTCCGACGGCCCATCGTTCACAGCAAACTGTAGACCTGAAGTAGCAATGTGACCGCTATCACCAAGCAGAGGATCTCATCATGAAGCGATCACTGACGATCGCCCGAGTAGCCGGAGTACCGATCCGGGTCCACTGGACGTTCTCTCTACTCGTGCTGTTCGTGGCGTTCCAGCGCGGTGGGACGACCGCATCTGGTGCCGAGTTCTACGCGATCTACCTCGGCCTGCTCTTCGGTTCAGTCACGCTGCATGAGCTCTCCCACTCGATCGTGGCGATGCGGCTCGGGCTCAAGGTCCGTGACATCGTGCTCCTGCCTCTCGGCGGAGTGTCGGAGATCGAAGGAATTGGGACCTCCCCGTCGATTGAGTTCAAGGTGGCGATCGCCGGCCCGCTCGCGAGCGTCGTGATCGGCCTCGTGTGCCTCGGACTCGGCTTCGCCACGCACGCCTCGACTTGGCCGCCGACGCTGTCCGGTAACTCGTGGCTGGTGCGGATCGGTTGGCTCAACCTCATCCTGGCGGCGTTCAACATGGTCCCGGCTTTGCCGATGGACGGGGGCCGTGTCTTCCGCGCGCTGCTCGCAAGGACGGGGAACAACGTCCGAGCCACTCGTATCGCGGCCACGGTGGCGGGCCTGTTCGCTGTCGGGATGATCGGCTTCGGGTTCGCATACCCGAGCGAGTTCCTCGTCGCTGTGATCGGTGGTTTCGTGCTCATAGGCGCAATGTCCGAGTGGCGAAGCGCTCAGTTCCGCGATGCGATGCAGGGCATGAGGGTCGGTGCGGTCATGCACCCGGACCTGACAACGGTCCCGACCGGTGTCCGCGCGACGGAGGTGGCGGCCTGGCTGGCGCAGTTTCCCGGACGGGCGATCCCCGTCGTGGACGAGCTCGGTCGCTACAGCGGGATCGTCGACTACTCCGAGGTCGCCGGCGTCGAAGCGGACATGTCGGTCGGGGTGGCGAGCGACCGCCAGGCGCCCGTCCTCACCCCGGAGATGGAACTCTTCCCCACTGCGGTCGAGTGCTTCCAGACCTCTCACCGACAACAGCTCGCCGTCGTGGCCGATGGCAGGGTGGCCGGCGTGCTCTACGCCCAGGCCGTCAACTCGGCCCTCATGCGGGCAAAAGCGGGGGCTACGAGCGGTGGACGGCCGAGATGAGCACCCCCGCCCTGCCGCCGAGCTAACAGAGCCCTAACACTGCCCTCGCGCTCACCTCAAATGGCGGGCGTCTAATGGACTTACCACAAGCACGAAGGAGATCACGATCATGCAGTCCAACTTGAAGACCAAGATGCTCGGGGCAACTGGCGGCGCACTCGTGCTCGCCATGGCCGCTGGAGGCGTTGCCTACGCGTCGACCCCGTCGAGCGTCACGGCCTCGAAGCCGGCCGCCGCTACGTCGACGGTGTCCGCAACCCACCAGATCGACCGCGCGAAGTTGCGCCGAGAGGTTCGCCGGGTCCTCCGCCACACGGTCCACGCCCAGCTCATCGTCCACACCAAGGGCGGCTTCCAGACCCTCGACATCGACCGCGGCGTCGTCGTCTCGGACTCGTCGAAAGTGCTCACGATCAAGCGTTCCGACGGCCCGACCGTCTCAGCAACCATCACTGGGTCTACCCAGTTCTACGGGCTGACCTCGTCGCACATCGTGGCCGGAGATCGCGCCGAAATCGTCCAGACGGGCGGGAATGCCCTCCTCGTAGCGTCGAGGGCGCCGAAGTCGGCCTCCAGCACGTCGAAAGGCAGCTGACTGACCGTGCCGGGTGCGAGGCTTGGTAAGTGACCTCCGCACCCGGCACCGCTGGCACCGTCGTCGTCGTCGAGGACGACCCGAGCATCGCCGAACTGGTCGATCTCTACCTGCGCAGGGAGGGCTATCGCGTCCTGCGGGCCTCTGACGGCGACACCGGCCTCGGGATCATCTACCGGGAGCGCCCCCGCGTCGTCATCCTCGACGTCGGCCTGCCGGGCTCAAAGGACGGCTACGACGTCTGCCGAGCGATTCGGGCGGACAGCGACGTTCCAGTGCTCTTCCTCACCGCCCGCGACGACGAGATCGACCGGGTACTCGGCCTCGAGCTCGGGGCGGACGATTACCTCACCAAGCCTTTCTCGCCACGGGAGCTCGTCGCTCGAGTCCGGGCCGTGCTCCGCAGGACCGACGGACCGAAGCAGGCTCAATCCCTCGCCGTCGGAGACATCGAGATCGACCCTGCGAGGCGTGAAGTACGCGTGAGCGGGGAGTTGACCGAGCTCACCACCCGCGAGTTCGACCTGCTGGCGCACATGGTCGAGAACCAGGGCCTCGTTCTCACCCGGCAGCAGCTGTTGAACGGGGCATGGGGCGCCGACTGGTGCGGGGACGAGCGGACCGTAGATGTCCACGTAGCCCAACTCCGCAAGAAACTCGGCCCTTCCCTCCCACTCTCCACCCTCCGGGGCGTCGGCTACCGGCTGGCATGAGACGCCGACTCACCGTCGCGTTGGTCGCGCTCGTCGCTGCAGCCCTCCTCATCGCCGGCGCAGGCGCACTCCTGGTCACGAGAGAGACCGCCAGGACGCAGGCGACCAGCCAACTTCTCACCCAGGGCGAGGTCTTCGCGCACGCCGCAAAAGGGGTGCGCACATCGCTCGTGCTGAAGACCGTCGGGAAGATGCTGCACTTCGAAGACTCTGAGATCGTCGTCATCGGTCGCGGCGGTGCCGTGCTCACGCCGCTCCGGAGCGGCATTGACCCGGCCGACTTGCACCCGCGCGCCCTGCTCGCGGGCGAGACCGTCTCAGGGTGGTTCGGAAGCTTGGCCTTCGCTGCCGTCCCGATCGCGCTGAGCTCGGCGATTGCTCCCCGCCCGGGCAGGGTCGCTGTGGTGCTGCTCACTCGCAGGATCTCCACGCTCGGACCGAGTTGGCTTTACCTCGTTCTCGTCAGCGGCATCACGCTCGTCGTTGCCGGCATCGTCGCCTGGCAACTAAGCAGGCGGATCACGCGCCCGCTCGTGGAAGCGAGCGCCGCGACGAGCAGGATCGCAGCCGGGGAGCTGAGCGCGCGGGTGCCGGTGACCAACTCGAAGGTCGAAGAGCTCGACTCGCTCACTCGCTCGATCAACGCCATGGCAGCCGGGTTGGAGACCGCCCGTGCACGCGAGAGCCAGATGTTGCTCTCGGTCTCCCACGACCTCCGGACGCCGCTCACCTCCATCCGCGGTTATGCCGAGGCAATAGAAGATGGCGTCACCGACGACTCGAGAGCTGCCGCCCGAGTGATCATCGCCGAGTCACGCCGGCTCGAGCGGCTCGTGGGGGATCTCCTCGACCTCGCGAAGCTCGAGGCCAACCATCTCTCATTGCGTCTCGGCCCGGCGGATGCTCTCTCGATGGCCCGCAAGGCGATCGAGAGCCTTCAGCCGCAGTCGACCTCGAGCGGGATCGAGATGGCAATCGACCCGGGCGCCACCAGTGCCGTCGTCTGGGCGGACGAGGACCGCCTCGCCCAAGTCGTCACGAACCTCCTCCAGAACGCTCTCGAGTACGCCCGGACGGCGGTCTCGATCGGCGTCATCCCACTGGAGGACGGCTGGGCGGCGTTGTCGGTATCCGACGACGGCCCAGGTATCCCGGCGGCTGATCTCGGGCGGGTGTTCGATCGTTTCTACCAGGTGGACCGGGGAGCAGCCGCTCGTCAGCGCGGCGGGTCCGGGCTCGGGCTCTCGATCGTCGCCGAGCTCGTGAGGGCGATGGGCGGCTCCGTCCACGCCGAGTCGCCCACGATGGCGGCTGGGGGTACTCGCATGGTCGTCGTGCTCAGGCAGGCAGTGAGCCATGCGCCCGTCGCTCCGTGACTAACCGGGAATTGAAAAAAGCCGCCGGTATACCGGCGGCCTTTCTCGGTCAGGTCTACCTACAGGGGGCGGACGTTCTGTGCTTCCTCGCCCTTGCGGCCCGGTGCGACGTCGAACTCGACGCGCTGCCCCTCGTTGAGGGACTTGTAACCGGTCGCTTGGATGTTGGAGTAGTGAACGAACACGTCGTCACCATCCTCGCGGGAGATAAATCCGAAGCCCTTCTCTGCATTGAAGAACTTGACGGTGCCAGTTGCCACTTGCTTGCTCACTCTCGTTTATTACGGCCACCCACCACGGGAGGCCAGTAAGGAGCGTAGCCTGAATCGGCGCCCGCGTCAGCAGTGAGCGGTCGAAGCGCTGAACGAAGGCGTCGCAACGAGCTTCCAAGACGAGGTGTAGTGGTACGTGATCGTCCGCTCTGGAGTGCTGCAGATCTTCCCCGTGAAGTCGCTCCCGACACCCCAGACGTCCGACGAAGCCGCTGCAGCCAGACCACCGATGTACGACCCATTGCCGGCTACCGGCAACGATCCGACGGACCACTTGCCCTTGGTGAACTTCTCCACGAACGCCCCGTAGTCGGTGTTCTTGGTATTGGAGACAACCCCCGCAAGCCAGGCGAGCGAACTGGAGACCGTGACGACGGCGGTCATTCGGGGGTAGACGCCCGTGGGCGAAGGCACCTTCTCGCTCACCCACTTCGACCCGGTCCACTCCATTGCAAAGAGGGTCGACGTCTTGGAACCCGACACGCCACCCACGGCCCAAGCGGTGGACCCGGAGGCCGAGACCCCGCTCAGGTAACCGTCCTTCGGGGCCGGAGAACCCACCTGCTTCCAGGTGGTCCCTTCGAGATCGAGGACGAACGGGACTGACTTCGACCCACCGGCCCCGACGATCCACGCCTTCGTCGCAGACGCGACAGCCACACCGTACAGGAACCCGTCGGCTGGTCCCTCAGATGTCGACCTCCAGGAAGTGCCACCGAAGTGGAGCTCGAGCGCGGACGCGGTCTCCGTCAAGTCGTCGAGGGAGCTGCCGACAGCCCAGATGTTGCTGGCCGACGAGCCGCTGATCGCACTCAGGCTCGCTCCTGCCGGGACGCCCGTGACGATCTCGGACGACCACGCCTTGCCGTTCCAATGGATCAGCTGCAGTGTCTGGGTGCTTGTGGTGGAAATGCTCCCGACCGCCCACACGTCGCTGGCGGAAGCAGCCCAGACGCCGTTCAGGCCGGCTTGCGTCGCGCCTGTGAGAGTCGGCGGAGTCATTTCCTTCCAGGCCGAGCCGTTCCACTCCTCGATGACGTCACCCGAGCCCGTCTCGGTGTACCAAGACCCGACGGCAAAGGCATCCTTCGAATGAGGTACCACGGCGACCGCCGCGAAGCTCGGGGAAACCGAAGTCTTTGATGGAAGCCGAGGCAACAGCGTGACTTTCGCAATCGCCCCCGCCGTACTCGCTGTGACCGCACCAAGACCGGCGACGCTCGCGACGAGCCCGGCGCCGAGGATGAAGGTCGCAGCGGACCGTTGAGCCGAACCCCGTCTCATGAATCCTGGCATCGAAGCTCCCTCGCTCGAGTTGCCAAAAGACTATCGCCATGAGTCCGTCAACACCTGTGGGCCTGCAGCTCTCGAACCGAGGGCGGGAGCTCACACCCTCGCCTGCATCCGACCTCGTGTGCGTCGGCAGCTACTCCTGCTGGCTGGCGCAGATCGCGGTGGCGCTACCCGCCGTAGGACAGCAGCACGAACGTCCCCCGACCGACGGCCGGCTTCGAGTAGCCGAGCGCGAAACAGGTGGTCGTGTCCGGACAGGAGATTCCCCCTATGGCCGTGACTCCGGTGGGCAGCTGCGCTGTCTGCCAGGTCTGGCCCTGGTCGGACGTCGTCGCGAGGAGACCCTGAGCGTCCGTAAACGTGATGGCTCTGCTTGTCCCAGGCGGGATGATGACCCCGGAGGCCCAGCAGTAGGAGCTACTGGGACATGAGATGGACGTGAGCAGCGAATCGGGCAGGTCCCCCGAGTCCGTCGTCGACCAAGTCTGACCCCCATCGGACGTGGCGAGGACTCCGCTCTGGGGCACGGCGCCCGCGCCGCCGAACTCGGTCGCGTAACAGTCGGACGGATCTCCACACGAGACCTGGGTCAACGGTCCCACGCCAGCAGGGATGGCGGCCGGCGACCACGTGGACCCACCGTCGGAGCTGTGCTCGACTACGCCAGGCGCCGAAGACCCTTCGTCAAAGCCCGTCAGCAGGCAATTGCCGCCCACGGAACACCGGCCGCTCAATGCGTCGAAGCCCTGCGGCAGGTCGGAGGCGGACCAGCTCTCCCCTCCGTCGGTCGTGACCAGGGCCGTACTCGGGCCTCCGTAGCCACTGCCGTTGGCTGTTGACAGCGCGAAGCCCGACGAGACGACGGCGAGACACGAAGCCGCTGTTGAGCAGACGAGCACAGAGACGAGCGAGCCGGACGAGAGCTGTGTAGGACCAGGCAGTGAGCTCCAGTTCTGACCACCGTCGGTCGTCGTGAAGAAGTGGGAGACCCCAGAGACGTCCTGACCGAGTACCGAGCATGTGTCGGCGTCCGTGCACGCGAGGCCGCCTCCGTTCAACTCGATGCCTGACGGAAGCGTCGACTGGGCCCAGGTCGCTCCCCCATCGTGGGTGACCTCAACCTGACCGACGAATGCGTTCTCGGCGTAACAGGTCGTCGCTGTAGGGCACGTGAGACCCCCGCCGGTCTCGTAATCGCTCGAAGTGATCTCTGCCCAACCCGACGTGACGTCGCTCACGAGCTTCCACACCGATGCCCTCGCCAGGCCCGGCGTGTCCTTCGACCTCGGAAGCGCAGTGTGAGCCCGGCGCGTGCCGTAGCTCAGGCCGACGAGCGAGGCGAGGGTCACGACGGCGACGAGCGACAGTGCGATCGCCGTGGCGATCGATCGCCGCTGGCGACGGAGGCGACCGCTGCGCTGCTTCGCGAGCTCCAGCATCGAGTCCAGTTGCGCAGCGTCGAAGTCCGGCGATGGGATCTCAGGCAAGTCGAGCAAGGTGCTCCTCCTTCAGGTTGCGGCCGAGGCTCAGGCGCAACGCCGCCAGACCCCGACGCAGGTGGGTCTTCACAGTTCCGTGACTGATGTCGAGAGCGGCCGCGACTTCTGTCTCCGACAGGCCGAGCAGGTACCGCATCACGATCACCTCGCGCTGGCGGTGCGGAAGTCTTTGCAGCGCGGCGGTCAGCGTCTCGCGGAGCACGACCGCGTCGGCGGGGTCGCTCGAGTCGAGCTGCTGCGGGATCGCTCGCGGCTTGGGCAGCCGCCTTATGGCCTCGTTCACGGCCACCCGCAGCACCCAGACCTCACGCCACTGCTCGCCGCCGATCTTGGCCCAGCGGAAATGCGCCTTGGCGAGTGCCTCGAGCGCTGCGTCCTCCGCCGAAGCACGGTCACCGGTAACACGCTGCGCAACCCCCACTGCCCTAGCGAAGACAGCCCGAAAGAACCGATCGAACGCTTCCGCCGACGACGCACCTGCCTCAGCGAGAGGGCCGAGACCCGGCAAGGCCGGCGAGGCGGGAGGTGTGTCCATCACCTCTACAACCCTCCGGTGGAGCGCATTGGATGACACCGATCTCGATCATCGGTCCGAGACATCACCGCCGATCCGCCCTCAGGTCGGCAGCGACTCCGCCCTGGCGATGGGGAAATAGCGGTGATGGTGGGCACC
>PLDN01000010.1 GCA_003136185.1 Acidimicrobiaceae bacterium
CCTTGTCCGGTCGCTCAGCGACCCTGAGGGGCTTACTCCAACCCCGCAGAGCGCGGATAACCGTCGATCTAGCGCGGTGCCCAACCCGGGAGCTGTGACGTTCTGCGTGCACGATATGTATTCGCGAACGTACCCGAACGACACTTCAGGGCAGGCCAGGGGGGCAGGCCACTCGGTATCCGGTGTTGGCGGCTGGTTCAATCCGACTTAGGCACAGCTCCCGCGCCAGAATCAATGTCGGTTGGAGATAGAGACCTACTATGCGGAGTCAGGCGACCTGACCATGCTCCTCCAGTTGGGGGAATATCCGATCCGTCGGGGAGGGAATCGTGACCGACGCGGACGCGAACGTGGCCATCATCCGTCAGCATCACGATGCTCTCAACCGCGGGGACATCGCTGCGGGAGTGGCGAACTTCGCCGAGGACTGCACCAACCATGGGCAACCGGCGGGCCGCCAACGTGTCGAAGCGATTCTCCGGGACATCCGTACGACGTTCCCAGACGAGAAGGGCGAGATCCTCGACGCCATCGGAGTGGGCGACGACGTCGTAATTCGGACGATCGTTTCTGGAACACATTCAGGCGTCTCCCGCTTGCCGGTCATGGGCGCTCTGCTCATGGGAGTGGCGCCCACTGGGAGGTCCTACAGGGTCCAGCACATCCATTGGTACCGGATGAAGGATGGTCAGATTCAAGACCACCGAGCGAACCGCGACGACCTGGGGATGCTCCAGCAACTGGGGATCCTGCCGGGCTTGGATGTCTGACGCGATCTGAACGACAAAGACATCAGGCAGCCCCTGGCTGAGTGAATCACCGCGCCGAGGCCATTCGCAAAGCCGATACCGAGCGGTCCCCTGCCCCATATCGCTGCCGGCTGAAGGTCCTTATGGAGGTGCGTTCGAGAACTTCGGAAGGCCCTCGGCCCAGATCCGAAGGGGCGGGGAGAGCCCGAACGTCGGGCGCGTGACAGAGGTCGGGGGGCAGGCCGCCGGCTCGCATCGCCACTTTGGGTGCGGGGTCAGTCTGTCGTGGATGGGACGGACCTGCAGCAGTACTTGCACTTGCGGACAGATGGATCAGGTCTGAGCGATTTCGGTTTCCACGAGGCTCTTGAGACGACCGAGGTCGGAGTTGATCAAGCCCTGAAGTTGACGGCGCAACAACGCCTTGACGAGTCGAAACGGTCCACGAGGCATGGCGCTGATCGACTGGGTGAGTGTCGTCGCTGAGTTGTCCGCGGCGAGTCGATACTCCTCCCGGAACCGCACCGGCCCGGCCCGGCCACGCCGCTGCCGGCCAGATAGCGCGGTGCTCAATCGACGCGCTCATTGTGAGCGACCCGACCGAGCGGAGCTGGCCCCGGCTGCGCAGCCTCCCACGGTTTCTCCCGCTCTCCGAGCCGTGTAGGGTCGCCGGCAGTCGTTCCTTGGGAGAGTGAGATGTCGCTCGGAATTCGGTTGACCCGCGCCGTTGCCGTCGCCGCTTCCCTGGCCCTGGTTGCCGCGCCCACCCAGCTGGCCTTCGGAGCCGGGCCACCCAGCGCGCCGGGCTCGGCAGGACCGGCAGCCTCGCCCTACCCGTGCACGACCAGCGACAATCCAAACTTCCAGACCGGTACCGGTCTAGGGGTCGACGTCTCTGCCATCGGGTGGCTCGGGAACAACGAGGGTGCCGTGGCATGCCTGGGCGGGAGCTTCTATGTCCAGAACGGGATCGACACCACGTACGGCTACGGCGTGTACAACTACTCGCCGACCACCTGGACGAACGCTGACGGCTACCTGCCGGCGCTGGCGACCGGGTTCACCGACCACGGTGCGGACGTGTCAATCACCAACTTCGGCGATCGTGTGGTGATCGGCGGCCACGCCTACGTCGCCATCTACAGTCGCGTGGCCGTGCACAACCCGACCGGTCGGGTTGTGACGATTGATCCGGGCCCATCAGCCGGCCTCCTGCCGCTGAATCACGCCTCGGACACCGTGCCGCCCGGCGGGACCGTCGAACACGACTACGTCGTCGTCGCCGACCGATTCGGGAACAGCTATGCCTGGCCCACACCGTCGGAGCTTGAGCGGGCCGGCGGCTGGGGCGAGCATTTCGCCCATATGCGGGCGTTCTGGAACGCGCAGCTCGCCAAGATCGTCGGGCTCTCCCTGCCCGACCCGCAGCTCGTGGACGCCTACAGGGCCGGCTTCATCTACACCCAGATCGATCGCAGCGGGGTTCGGCTCGACACCGGCACGAACGGCTACCACGCCGAGTACGAGCACGACGTGATCGGCATCCTCACCAACATGTTCAACGAAGGTGACTTCTCCGACGCCCACGCCCTCTTGAACGAGGTCGACACCGTGGTCGGGACCAACGGCCAGTACGCGGACGGGCTGTGGACCTACCCGTGGCTGTGGGCCGTGTACCTGGAGAAGACCGGCGACCTTGCCTATGCGAAGCAGCACTTCGCCGCACCGGGGCCGCTCGGCGCGTCGAAGCAGCCGAGTATCGAGGCCACCGCCCACCTGACGGCGGCCGACCGGACCGGTCCCGGTGGGATCATGGAGGAAACCAGCGACATCGACGCGAACGGCTACTGGACGAGCGACAACTTCGAGGCGCTGCTCGGACTGGCGTCCTATGTGTACCTGGCCAAGGCGATCGGCAACCAGGCGGAAGCCGCGTGGGGCGAGGCCCAGTACGCGAGCTTGCAGAAGGCTGTGGACACGACGCTCGCCCACACTGCGGCCACCTACCACCTGGACTACCTGCCCTGCTCGATGGTCGAGCCCAACACTTACAACCGTTGCGCTGACCCGGTGGACGCAAACTGGGCCGCGCCCGGCGTGTACACCAACTACGCGTGGCACGGCTACCTCCTCGGCGCCAGCGTCGCCGGGCCGGGGTCAAAGAGTATGGCGACCTGGATCGACAACACGTTGCGCTACGGGTTCAGCCGGACGAAAGGCGTGCTGCCCCCCACGACCTTCGGCGGCTACCCAGGTGAGGGCTTTTACTCGACGACCTACAACGCCGGCTACGGCGCCTGGGGTCTGGGCAGCACCCGCTACCGCGACGAGTCGATCCTGGCCGATGAGTTCATGCTCGCGAACGACCAGGCCGGCCCGTACTCCTGGTGGGAGGGCTCGGCTGCACCGGCCGACACGACGCCCTGGATCGGGAACCATCCGTCTTCGTCGGGAGGCTCGTCGCCGCATTCGTGGGGTATCTCCCTCGCCGCGCAGGGGCTGGTCGACTCCCTGGCCTCGCAGATGGCGAACGGGACGCTGATCGTCGGGCGGGGCGTACCGGATGATTGGCTGGCCCCGGGCAAGTCGATCGGCGTGTCGGACTTCCCCGCTACGGACGGCCACCGGTTGGGCT
>PLDN01000001.1 GCA_003136185.1 Acidimicrobiaceae bacterium
CCATCGACGAGGTGAAGTACAATTATGTGGGTGATCCTGTCAAGGGGTCAATCCGATTTCCCTATTGCCGGTCACCGATGTTGGACGGTTTCCTAACATCACGACGCTTCGGGTTCGATGCGAGCGAGGAGCCCATCGAATATCTTTTGGCGGCCGATTTGTCCTTTCGCCGTGGCGTCATCGCGTTGGCGTCGGAGTGTCGGCTTGAACTCGATGGTCGTGACGAAGAAGGTGCAGGACTCGCAGATGGACTCGAAATGGCAGTCCATCTCGACGGGTCGGGCGCAGTAGCCGTTGCCGAGCATGCGCCGGTCCATCTCACGGCGGAGCTTGGTCATCTCGGTGCCTTCGGCGTCGGCCGGCAGCTGGTGAGCTTGGCCGTAGAGCGCTTCGACCTTCTCGGAGACGGCGAAGTACTCGTCGGCGACGGTGCGGTCGGCGATGCGGGCATAGACCATCGTCATGGCCATCGTGCGGTGGCCGAGGAGGGCCGCGATGGCCTCGAGAGACATGCCGCGGTTGATGGCCTGGGTGGCCAAGGTGTGACGGAGCCGGTGGGCGGTGACGTGTTCGACCTCGGCAGCTCGGGCGATTCGGGCCAGAGCACGGTCGACACGGGCGTGCGGGATGGGTCGGCCCCTATCGGTGAAGATCAGCGCGGACCGTAGGTTTGCGGGCCGGTCGGCGAGCCAGGAGTCGAGGTGGTCCTTGAGCTCGGGGTGGAGCGGGATGTAGCGGNNGGTCGTTGTGGAGCTTGCCGACAGGCACGCGCAGCCAGAAGGCGGAACCGATCTGAACCACGGCGTCGGTAGTGAGAGCCATGAGCTCGTCCTTGCGAAGCCCGGTGCGCGACAGCATCTCGACGACGAGTCGCGCGAAGGGGTCAGGGTCAGCGCGAGCGGCGCGGAGCAGCTTGGAAAAGGCGGCGTCGTCGAGGAAGCGAGGCAGCGGCTGATCGGCGATGGGCAGGTCAAAGCCGAAGATGAGATGACGCGCAGGGGCGTCGGTGTAGTCCCACTCGGCGATCCGCTCGAAAAAGCAGCGCAGCGTCAACAACCGGCCGCGGATGGTGTGGCGATGGAGGGTGCCACCGCCGTGGCGGGGCCGGGAGGCCAGCCATCTCTTGTAGGCCTCGACGTGATCGCGGGTCACCTCGGCCACACCGGTGACCTCAGGGGCGTGACGGGCCAGGAACACGCCCAGCTCGCGAAGCGACCGTTCCGCGTCGGCGACGCTGGACGGCCGCAGGCTCAGTTCGATCTGGTCGAGGTAGCGGCGGGCCGTCGCTGCGAAGCGCGGCGCCACGATCGCCCACTCCGCCGCCCGGACTGTCCCGGTGTTCGGCTTGAACAGCCGTGGCGGGACGTCGATGAGCCCGGCGTGGAACATGGTGGCCCGCAGACGGACCAGCGCTGTCCGTGTCTTGTGGCCGGCCTTCGGATGGTCCGGGTGGGCGTAGGCGGCGAGCAGGGCTGCACCGCCCACATCGGCTTGTTCGGCGGTGACCTGGTCCGGCGTGACGCCGTACAGGGCGGCCAGCTGCGCGAGCACGTGCCACTGGGAAGCGATCCAGATGTGATTGGAACCGAGCATCTCAGCTGCGGCAGCGACCTCGGCGTGGAGCTCGGGAAACTGGCGGGCCGCGCTGACGCCCAAGCGCAGGTCGGCTCTGGCCAGATACTCGGCCGACACTGTCATCTGGCCGGTGACCATGAGCCACGACGCGAACGAGCGGAGATGACCGCGCAGCGACAACTGCTCCTCGAGAGCCGCGGCCGAGAACGCGGCAGGGGACCGGTATCTGCGGCAGAAGGCTCGCGCTCCGCCGACTGTCGACCGCCAGGCGGTCAGCCCGCCGGCCTCCAGGTCGGCGGCATAGACGGCGATCAGGCTCTCGGCATCGCTCGTCGCCGCGACAGCCGTCGTCACAGCCCGGTCACCTGTGCGTCGATCGCTTCGGAGGCTCGCAGGTACTCGCCGGCCAGCCAGTCGTTGGCCAGGTGCAGGTAGATGCGGGTTGTCTCGATCGACGCGTGACCGGCCTGGGCCTGGATCGCTTCCAAAGCCATCCCCGCCTCCCGCAGGCGCGTGAAGCAGGTGTGTCGGAGCTGATGGCATGTCAGGTGCCGGATCCCAGCTCGGCGACGAGCACCGTCAACGATCTCGTTCAACCCGGCGGCTGATAACGGCTGGCCACGGCGCGGCCCTTTCAGGACGACGAACACCCGGTCGGTGGCCGAGCCCTGCGGCCGCTCCGCCTCGTAGTAGCCGGCCGTCGTGGCGAAGAACCTGGGCGACATCGGTACGATCCGCTCGTGGGCCCCCTTGCCTTCGCTCACGAACAGGCGGCGTTCGCCCGGCCGCACGTCGCTCAGGGCGAGCCCGAGCACCTCACATCTTCGCAGGCCACCCAGCACCATGGCCTCGACCATCGCTCGATCGCGGTGGGTGCGTAACGCTGCCATGAAGGCGTCGACCTCGGCCGGCTCCAAGATCTGAGGCATCGTGCGAGGCGCACGGATCAGCGGCACGCCGCGCACCACGCCGCGTTGCCCGGGCCGCCGTGATGCCAGACCACGCGGCACCGGGTTCGCGGCCACGCCGGCGTCGCCTCGTGCTGCCAGATAGGCGAAGAACCCAGACACCGACGCCAGACGGCGCTTGATCGTCCGGGCCGACAGACCTGACTCACCGTCCTCCAATCGGACGACCTTGGCGCCGCGCCGAGGCGCCCGCTGTGCCTTGATGAAGTCCAAGACATCGGCCGTTCTCACCGCCGCTGGCTCCTTGTCGATCAGTGAGAAGAAGACCTTCAGGTCATATGCCACCGCCAGCAGGGTGTTCGCCCTGCCGCGAGCCGCCACAAACGTCAGATATTCATCGACAGCAGGCTGACCGACCGACACCGACTCGAGGCGCCCTCCGTTCATGGATCGCACAACTTGAAGAACGCCAGTCACAGAACCTCCCATTGGTGGAACCGGCATCCTCGCCGGGTGACCGACTCAGGTGGTGGATCACCCGCATATCATCAGGAAGGGACAGAGGTATCTCACC
>PLDN01000153.1 GCA_003136185.1 Acidimicrobiaceae bacterium
GGTGGAGCCAGCCAGCCAGCCAGCGATGTCAGCCGGGAGGGCCCAGGTCGCCGCCTTCCAGGGTCGCGAACTCTCGTTCGGCGCTGGCACCCCGAGAACCGGGAACGAAACACGGCAACTTCAGCGTGAGCTCCGTAGTCACCTGCTCGCCTGGGACCCCGATCCTCAGCTTGTCGCGTGGTGGTCATCACGGCGCCCGGCGGTTGCCTTGTCGAACCTGTTGCGAATCGCCGACGCGAGCCTTTGACCCAGCTTGCTCCCTGTCACCGAGTTGACAGATGTCGCCGTCATCTGCCCCGTCACGCCTACCGACGCATTGTTCGCCTCGCAGATCAAGCTGAGCGTCGAATGACCTCGCGGGTACAAGAAGCCCGTGATCGGAATGGGCTGAGTTCCTCCGCTCAGAAGAGATGTCGAATCACCGCTAGTTGACGACTTGACCGTCCGTATGGCCGATGCAGAGGTACTCGTATCCTCGATATAGCACTCGACGATGGCTGACCGCAGCGCGTGGACCTTGACAGCGGCGGTGACGGCGTAGTCGCCACTCAGCGGGTCGATGATGGCCACCACCGCGGGAACGTCCACGCGTGCGCTCGATCTTATGATTGGCGCCGGCAGTGTCACCTCGCCGTGCCCGTAGTACCCGGCGACGGCCCCTGGAGCACCTTGAGCTCCGGTCGACCCTTGGGATCCTTCCGTACCCTGCGGGCCCTGAGCGCCACCCGAACCCTGGGCGCCCTGGAATCCTTGCGCGCCTTGGGTGCCTAGCGCGCCTTGCACGCCCTGGAATCCTTGATGTCCCTGCGTCCCGGCGCCGCCCTGCGCACCCTGGAATCCTTGAGCCCCTTGCGCGCCTTGGAAGCCTTGAGCGCCCTGGGCCCCTTGGATCCCGGCTCCGCCCTGCGCGCCCTGGTTACCTTGATTGCCTTGCGCACCCGCCTTTCCCCGGGCACCCTGCGAACCCTTGGCGCCCTTTGCTCCCTGGGGTCCGGCGCCGTTCCAGGTCACGCGCGTCGTGCCACTTCCGCACTTAGGCGCGACAGTGGCAGTGAGATCCGATAGGAGGTGTGTCCTCGATGAGTAGCAGGCGTAAAACTTCGTAGCTGTCGCAGCACCCGCAGGCGTCATCGCGATTGCTCCGAGTCCCGCGACCGCCGCCGATGAGGCAATCAACCCCGTAGCTGCCAGAGCGCCAGCTCGCGTACGCGCTGAAGACTTTCGCTGCTGCTTGGTCATCTAGGACCTCCCTGTTCGGCCCGTATGGGCCGTGGCGCCAGCGTCACAGGGCCGGAAGTATCTGTCAAGGAGGTCTGGCGCCGGATCGACGAGCGATCGTCGCGATAGAGGATCACGCGGGAGCCGGCGACTCCTACGGCATGGAGCTGGCGCCGTTCGTCACCGTCGAAGTTCTCCGGCGTGAGCCTCAGCTCGACTCCGAGCGCTGCAAAGCGCTCGCTGACCGCGTCAAGTGCCGCCCACGAGAGCGCTCGGACCGCGGAAGTCCCGTCGTCCAACCGCTCGGTCCCGCCAGGGCAGGCGACTAGCCCGCCCGCTCGGGTCGAGACGACGGTCGCCGAGTCGGTGTTGGCGCTCGCGAACGTGCCGCCTTCGTCGGCCAGCAGGCGCCCACCGGCCGTCACGGCCGACGCGAAGGGCGGGAAGGCCCACGGGCCAGGGTCTTCCGGACGGTCGACACGTCGGCGATCTGTGCGGCCGTCGAGGCGCTGAACGGCGACCGACCCTGCCTGGGGCTGCTGGTCGAACCGGATCCAGTCGCCGTAGGCGGTGCCGTTGCCGATCGTCTTCATGCCCGTTGCCATGGGGCTGTCGCCAAGCTCGGCCCTGGCACGCTGGCACGCCGCCCACCAGTCGTCAGCGCATGGATCGAAGCGCACCCGCCCGCCGAGCCGGACGACCCGAAGCTTCGCAGCCGTGCCCTCGCCCACGAGCCGCCAGGCCGAGACGACGTCCGGGACCCTGCTGGTCAGCACCTTCTCTCCCACAAGGTCGGCGAGCGCGTATGGCAAGAGACGGTCGCAGTCGATCGGCCCAAGGCCAACCCGCGGGACATCTCCGGCTCCAGCGAACCAGGCACGAGTGGGCGCACGAGCGCCACGCCGACGAGCGACGGCCACTGGCCCGGGTCGAGGACGTCGGCCAGCTCGACCTCTTCCAGCAGTCTCCGGACCTCGTCGGTCGCGTCGACGGCCACGATGCGTTCTGAGATGAGCAGCGGCCAGAGACCGAGGAGCCGGGCGACGTTCGAGTACTGGCTGGCGAAGTCGACCAGGCTGACTGGGACAGAGACGTGGCCGACCCGCACCTCGACTCGCGGCCCGTAGAAGGCACCCATCGCTTCGGCGAGCTGCGTAGGAGAGATCTCGGCTCGCTCCAGTGGCGGGCGGACGCCGATGCGCCGGAAGTAGGCCCTCCGGCCGCTATCGCGTCAAACCGGCGGACCGAGAGGTCCGGGTTATGCCGGTCATCTCGGCCGGAATCGTCTACTTGCGAGTCGCCGTGCGCGGTTCCCGGCAGGCCTCCCTTATCGGTGAGCACCAGCAAACTGGGAACTTCTGCGTACTTCCCGTCCAAGACGAACGAGCACGTTGCCGTTGCCTTCATCTGGATGGGGCAGGCGACGAAGCCAACTCCGGCTCCGTCGCGGTCGAGATAGGCGATGAGTTCGACGCCTCGATCGCGCTCCGGCCGAGCCACCTCCAAGCCGTCGCGGACGAGCTGCGAGATCAGGCAATTGCGGCCGATGATCTCGACAGTCTGGGCGTCCATCGGCCCGGAACGCTGGGCGGATCCGGGCTCGGCGTCTACGATTTCTTCGTCCATGACTACCGAGGTTGGCCATCACTGACGCGAGTTGGTGAAAGGTCGCCAACCAGCTGAGTTCGAGGGAGCACTCTTGGAGGACATTCCGGACATCGAGGGTCGTGCGGGCGAGCTGATCGATCGGCTCATCGCTGCCGTGAACTCACCCCAAGGGAGTGACTGGTACGAGGTGGCATGGTCCCTGGTCTTCGCGATCGGTGGAGAGCAGCTGTTAGGCACTGAACCCGACACCGGTCGCGAGCCGGTTCCTGGCAGCGTCGGGGAAGAACTCCGGAGAATCCATGACGTTGCGAGTCGCGACGAGTACTTCCAGATGATTGGAGCACAGCTCATGGAGCTAACTGGGTCAGGGCTTAGGGAGGATGTCCTGATCCGGGCATTGCGTGACGAGCTAACAAGGGGGATCGGCAACTTCGTCTACACCGAGGAAGCGAACTCGAGGCGCGAGCGGACCCGCGAGAACCTTGAGGAGTGGTCGACTCAGGCCGACATGATCGCAACATATCGAGGTGAGCTTGCGAAATATGATTCGAGCGCATCCTCATCGAGCGATGAGGAGATCGCCGCGGACTTGCGCTCCCTAGCCGAGCGATTCGGCCCAGTCCCTCTTGAGACTGAGCTTGGAAGCTGGCTTCGGCTCGATAGGTGGAATGAACGTGCGACTCGATGGCTGTCTGATGGAACGATCGACGACTGGTTCGATCGTTACGGCGAGCGGATGATCAGGGACGCCACCGGACGACCCCTTTAGCCCTCCTCAGGTTGGCTGACCCTCCACCCAACCACGCCAGCTGGCTAGCTCCCCGCTCCCTGCTCGCTCTACCCCTCCGCCACCCCTCACGCCTCTGGCTGGCTGGCGCTGCCCCGGCTCTGTCGCCCGTCGCACTCTCGCCGTTCTGCCTCACGCCGTTCTGCCTCACGCCTCTGGCTGGCTGGCTCCGGCTTCGGCGTTATGGGGTGTACCGGTTCTACCGGTCCCTCTCTCTTATCCCCAATGATCCTCACGAGGGATAAGAGAGAGGGCCAGCCAGCCAGAGGCGGGATCGCGCGGGCTGCGTGCGAGTGACGCATCACAGCACCGCGCGGTGAGCAGATCGGGTCACGCCAGGAGTTCGTCGCTTTCAGTAACTCGACGGGAGTGCCAGAAGCCGAGTCCCACGAGGAAGGCCATGATGAGGCCGAGAGCGAACGCCGCGATCCCCGCCCAGAACGCAATGAGAGCGAACTCTGAGAAGCCGTAGGCCTCGAGGAGCAAGCCGCGCAATGTCGTTCCCTGGAACGAGGTCTGCACCAGCGCGGCGAGCTGGGCACTCTTGGGGTTCGCCCTAGAGGCCGCGCTCACCTTGGAGTAGACGCCTCCGTAGGGCATCTCGCTCAGGTGGACAGCGATGAAGTGGTCGGCATACGCCTCGGCCTGTGCTCCGGTCGTGAGCGGTTCGCCCGCGTACTGCAGGAGGTATGGCCGCATTCCCGGGGTGATCTCAGTGCCGGGCTTGGCTGCAGCGAAAGCCGCGGCGGGGGGAAAGACAATTTCCTGTTGAGCGAGCTGGTTGTGGACGTTCGAGTTGGCGAAGCTGTAACCCCACATCAACAGCGCGCCGGCAACCACCAGCACAACCACAAGCACCGCGCCAGTGGCGCTGGCGAGGACGTCAAAGGCCTTGCGTTTCATCTCTTTCTCTCTTTCTCGTCGTAGTTTCTTCCAGCATGCGACTCTTGGAACCTCGCCGGTAGAGTCGAATATCATCGCGGCTGAGCCAAATGGCCCATTCAAATCAAGGCTCACGCACCGAGCTGCAAGAGGAGGGCCGAGGTGCCCGCCGGCAGTGGCGAGCGCTTGCCAGCATTCCTGCCGGTGACCGCGGACGCGTACAGTCGCGCCGTGCCCGACGAGCCGTCCTCCCTCGCTAGCCCGCGATCGCGATCGCTCAACAACTCGGCCGATGCGTCCTTACAACTTGGCGAGCCGGTTCAGCGTCTGGCGGTAACGCTCGGCGATGTCATCGGGGATCGCCACTCGCAATACCGTTGCGCTACCCAGCCGGCGGGCCCAACCGGTCGCCGATTGTGTGCGCCCGGTCGGTTGGCGACAGCCACGCGTCTCCCTAAGGGATCTGGCTAGCAGCTCCGAGCAACTCGCCGTCGGAGACGTCTTCGACGAGATTCACGGCGGGATAAGGGAGAGGCACCAGCCCAACCGGTAGACCAGCCAGCCCGAGGCGTGAGACAGAACGGCGGGAGTGCGCGCGGAGGTGGAGCACATCGGGCCGTTGCCGGACCTGAGCTGATTGTCACCACCGTGGTCTGGCCGCTGGCGAACGTCCCCGCGGGACTGTTACTTCTTCGGTGGTGGCAGCACGTCGAACTTCGTCGTCGCCTGGCCGTCACGGTTGGAGAGCGTGATGGTGACTTCACCCTTGGCAATGGACGGGACGGCCGTGCTGATCTTGACGTCTCCGCTCACCGAGAACTTCGGTGCCGCGCCGCCGAAATGCAGCGAGAGAAAGTCGAGTCCGTATCCATCGATGGTGACTGCTGTCCCCGGCGTCCCTTTGTCCGGCGAGATCCCTTTGATCACCGGCGGGCCGAACTGATAGCCACCGGAGTCACACTTAGTAGCGGGACCTTGGCGGCGGGGCACACCTCGTTGGTCTTGGCCGGAGCAGAAGCTTGCGCCTGCCACCTTGAACGAGGTTGGGACAACGCTATGGGCCGCGCTCGACTTCTTGATCCGCTCTGTCCGAGTCGGCCCACCGTTCGAGGCGAGCGGCAGCAGGCCGACGGCGGTTGCGCTCTCGACCTTGGTCTTGCCCCCCATTGAACATGTCGCCTGGTCGATGACGTTGTACCCGAGATCTGAGTCTCCCCCGCCCGAGCACACCGAGCCTCCCGCACCGAGGTTTCCGATGAGGACATCGCCGCCGAAGCTGATCTTGCTCCCAGCCAAACCACTTACCAGTCCGCCGGAGCCGCTCGCGCTGTTGGCGTTGATTGTCGTTCCTTTGACGGTCGTGTGAGCAGCCTGGTCGAGCCCGATCGCCCCTCCCGTTGCCGTGCCGGTCACCGAGTTCGCCGTGATCGTCGAGTTGGCGACACTGAGGTGCCCGTCGTTGACGTAAAGGGCGCCCCCGGAGCCGGCGCTTTCAACGGTGTTGCCGCTGAACAATGAGCCGGTAATGCTGAGTGTGCCGCCCTGCTCGGCGACAGCTCCCCCGCCGCCCTGGGTCGAACCAACGGTGTTGTCTATGAATGTGGAGTCGGTGATGGTCATAGTGCCCCCGTCATCGAAGATGGCGCCGCCGGAGTCCGGCGTCACGATCGATTTGTTGTGGGAGAACGTCACGTCGTCGAAGTTCATGACGTTGCCACCGTCATGTACCGCACCACCACTACCGTCGCTGGTGCCGGTCGCGCCCGAGACCGTGAGACGTTCGACCGTGATTTGCGGAGCGTCTGCGAAAGCGACCAGTACTGAGCCCGAGCCGCTAGCGGTAAGAGTCGTCGCGGAAGCAGAGATGCCGGTGATCGTCAGCTTCGGCTCCGGGTATGGCTTGTCGGGGAAGTTGAGATGAGTGACGAAGCTTCCCTTCCCAACGTTGATAGTCACCGGAGTGTCGTTGTACGGAACGCCGTTCGCGACGACTACGGCCCTGTCCACCGACTTACACGGATGCGACTTCGAGCAGGCTCCGCCGGTAGCGCCGTGCGCAGACACGTAAAGCTCTGTCGATGCGGAGGTACTCGCCAGAAGTGAGCTGGCGTCAGCCACTCCGGTGCCGAGCAGGGCGGTACCTGCCATCACCGTCACGACACCAATGGTGTTGAAAAAACGACCAGCCCGTGAACGATCGACCATGGCACCCATCGGCTCTCCTCCGTCGCGCGCAGCCTAGCTACAACTGGAGCAGCAGATAAGAAGAGAGGGCCAGCCGCTGTACACAAAGGGCGGACAAGCAGGACCGGAGCACAAGCCAGCCAACCAAGCGGTGAGTCCGTAGAGACGGGAGCTCTCGGGCTCGCCCTCCCGCTCACGCTCACCATGCGTGACTGTTGCGTCTAGGCCACCAAGGGTTGAACTCTCGCTGCCCGGCATTCCCTCGATGCGACTAGCGGTTCCAGATGCTCGCGATGCGCTCCGACTCCTCGACGCCTTGGCTGATGCCGGCCGCGTAGGCATCGGCTGCCTTCGAGATGTCCATGAGGGCCGTGCCCCACCCGCTGATCTCGAGGAACTCCTGATTCGGCTCGATTACCTCGACGACGGAGCCGGACGATTTGAGGGTCGCCATCTCGTCTGCCAGACCGCCCATGAGGGCGTCGAAGAGAGGGTTGCTCATGTCCTCGGGAAGGGCGAGCAACGTGCAGGAGACCGCCAGCACCCTGTCATGACCCACGGCGACATCGGCGTTCAGAGCACTGCGCATCCCGCCATCCATGTAACGCCGTCCACCTATGGTCACGGGCGGGTAGACACACGGCACCGCACAGCTCGATGCCACGGCGTGCCACAGGTCGGCATCCGACCCTGTTCGCCAGAGGACGAACTCCCCGGTTGCAGTGTCGACGGCGGTGCAACCGAAGCGCTCGGGGAACTCGAGTCCTTCGAGAACCGCAAAGACACCCAAGAACTCTTCCTCACTCGGCACCTCCGCCTGGAGCGACAGCCGACCGATGGCCTGCCTCCCCTCCTCTGGGGGAGCGTCGGAGAGGGCTGTTTCGGTGATGGCCGTCATGAGCGCCTGCATTCGGTCGGCCATGGGCGCGCTGGCGTCGTTGCTGGGCAACACCACCCCGCGGGTCTCGGTCAGCCGTGCCACAGCCTCGGCGATGTCGAGGCCAAGCGCAAGCTGCGCGCCTACGAAAGATCCGGCAGAAGTGCCATAGATCGCTTCACTGGCAGCTATGTCCACTCCCCGGCTCGCCAGGCCTACGGCGAGGCCTGATTCCCAGCCGATTCCAACCGGTCCACCACCACCGAGCACCAGCGCGCGAGTCATCGCGGGAGGCTACCAATTCACCCCCTCAGCGGTTGGTCAGTTGATGACGCTCACGATCGTGCCGTACGCAAGGTAGGGCCAGACCTTGGCCGCATCGGAGAGCGAGAGCTCGATGCACCCTAGGCTTTGTGGGATCCCGTAATTCGCGCGAGCGAGATAGTGGACGGCATCGCTGTGGTAGAAGTACGCGACGTACTGGACGGGGTCTGCATACTTAGATCCGTCGGGATTGGTGCCCTTCATTACCTGGTTGCGGAGCCGCGTGTAGACGGGGAAGTTCCCGTCGGGCGTGGGAGACGCGGCGATCCCCGTGTTCGCCTCGACGTGCTCCACCACCGCGCCGTTGTGCCAGACCGTGAGGCTTTCAGGCTGCGCCTTGTTCCCGAGCGCATAGTTGTAGCCACCGGTGTTGTGAGTCCCTGCGTCGAGGGCCTGAAGAAGAGTCCGCCAGAGCTCCTGGTCGACGGACCCGTTCGGAAGGAGGCCATGGTCCGCCTGAAAGGACATGAGAAGGCCCCTCGTCATCACACCGTCGCCATCCGGGTTCCAAAGCGAGGTGAGCTGACTGGGCCAGCCGTGCAGCCGCCAAGCGAATTGTCCGGCCGGGGGCCGGTAGAGCGCCTCGCGCTGCGCCGGCGTGTCGCCTGACGGCAGGGCCGGCGCAGAGGACGTCCAGGCGAGCGGCGAGTATTGCAGGAGCGACAAGAGCTGATTGAGGCGCAGCCACGAGCCGTTTTCCACCTGAAAGCTCTCGGTAAAACCGTGGACCAAGTGAGCTCCGTCGGCGGCGACCATGCCCTCATGGCCGCCTGGGATAACGAGAGTGACCTTGGTGAGCGGCAGGTACGGAGTGGCCGGGGTGAATGCCAGGGTGACCCCGCTACGCCTCCAGGTACCAGGCGTCGCAGGCGACAGAAGCGGACGGGGAGTACCAGCCGAGATCGCAGCAGAGAACTTGACTGAGATCCTCCCGCCGCCCGGGACGCCCGACGAACCGTGAGCAAGCTGCACCGAGACCACTTTGAGGGGCGACGATGCAGGCGTCGAGCCGTCGGATCCAGTCGAGCTCGTGGCGCCAGAGTCGCTGGACCGCCCATGATTTGCAGCCGTCGACGATCTTGGGACAAGAAGGCCGACGGCAAGCGCTGCCGCGGCAGCGAGCACGACGACGCCAACGCCGGCGACAACGAGCTGCGTGCGGGTCACTGTCTTGCGATCTTGCGTGGGCGTGCCGATGAGCAGTCTCCGTTCCGCGGTCGGGTCTTCAAGTGTTACCCAACTCGAACCCGAGCCAACCGCGCCCCGGGGGAAGGCGAGGGTGCTCGCGCTATGCCGACGGAGCGACCGCATAGGCTCCGCAACAAGGCGACCATTAACTCGGATGCGGCGATGAGCGACTCCCCCAACAACCCAGATCCGCCGGGCGAGAAGCCGCCGGCGCCTGATGGTCCCCCTGGCGACGAATCACTCTCGCTACTCCCGCCGCCTCCGCCCGGCGCCTGGACTCCTCCCGGCGCCTGGGCGCCTGCGCCGGCATATGCGCCGCCTNNCGCCGCCTTCTAGCTGGCCTCCGCCGCCCCCCGGCGCCGCGCCGCCTTCTAGCTGGCCTCCGCCGCCCCCGGGCTCCCCAGGTCAGCACCAGTATCCGTACCTAGCTCCGGATGGCTGGCCATCGGCACCCGCTCGGAGGCGGCCGCTACGAACTTGGCTGTCGGTGGTGCTCGTCGTTGCACTTATCGGACTGGTATTGCAGGGGACAGGGTTCAGCTTCGGCGGCACTTCCACGGCTCAACCGCAGCTGGGAGCGTTCTCCGGCTACTCGTGGAACGGCCCCGTCACACAGGTGAGCGCCAGTTGGACGGTGCCGGCGATCCTCGGAGCCGCAGGGTCCACAAGCGCGTCGACCTGGATAGGCGTGCAGGGCCCCCAACGGGGCGCTTTTTTCCAGATAGGAATCATCGAGGAAACCTTCGACGGGCAGTTCAGCTACGAGGCATTCTGGTCCGATACCGCTCACGGCTTTCACCCTCAGCTCCTGATGAACGTGGTCCAGAACGACCAGATACATGCATCGATCTCGGAGTCAGCGGGATCGTGGTCGGCGCGGATCACCGACCTCACAGCGGGCGGGACACAGAGCGCTCCGACGCCTGTTGCCGACTTCTCGAACCTCAACCAGGCCGAGTGGCTGCAGGAAGACCCGAAGCTCCCGCAGGGGCCCTCTCCATATCCGGACATAGCTCCGACCCACGTGTCCCAGATCGAGGTGAACGGCAGCGTCCCCCCGTCTGCTGATCTGATGCCGGAGTGGATGGTCCTACCGCGCGGGAAGAGAGTCGAGCCAAGCCCGCTCACCGACGACGGCTTCGTCACTCAGCTAAAGAAGTAAGGAGCTCGTTAAGGCCCGTGGAGCGACGCCCCCGCCGCCTAGCCTCGGTGACCGTAGGCTTCGATCGATGATCCCCCATCTGACAGTTCGAGCGAGTAGCTGAGCGGCAGTGGTCGCTGTGCTGCTCGAACGGGATGAGCCCGCCGCAGTGATCGCTGACCGTCTGATCTCAGCTGCGGCAGGTCGTGGCGCTCTCGTGCTCGTCGGCGGCGAGGCGGGAGTTGGGAAGAGCTCCCTCGCCAGCGCGGTCGCTCGGGAAGCGCAGGAGCGCGGAACCGCGGTCCTCGTCGGTGCCTGCGACGCGTTGGCTACACCGAGACCGCTCGGCCCCTTCCGCGACATCGCAGCTGCCGTCGGTGACTCCCACCTGCTCGAGATCCTCGACGGTGCACCGCTGCGCCATGAGGTGTTCGTCGCCTACCTCGAGCTTTTGACGACAGATACCCGGCTGGTCGTCATCGAGGACTTGCATTGGGCCGACGAAGCCACGCTCGACCTGATCCGATATCTCGCTCGCCGTATCGGCTCCACCTCGTCAGTCCTCGTCGGCACGTATCGCAACGACGAACTCGACGAGCATCACCCGCTCCGTGCCCTGCTAGGGGAACTGTCCGGCGCCGAGAGCCTGGTGCGACTCTCTTTGCACTCCCTTTCAGCTGCTGCCGTCGCCTCGCTCGCCGTCGGGCACGACATCGACGCGGCGGACCTCTACCGAAGGACTGGCGGCAACCCGTTCTTCGTCACCGAGGTATTGGCCGCAGGCGGCCAAGAGCTACCAGAAGCGGTCCGGGACGCAGTCTTCGCTCGAGCGGCCAGGCTGTCAGCAGGCGGTCGCGCCGTCCTCGAAGCCGCCGCCGTCGTTCCTCTTCACATCGAGCTCGAACTTCTGCTGGCGATGTGCGCTGATTCCGAGAGCGACATCGACGAGTGCCAGCGGCGCGGCATGCTCGTGGCCGACGGCTTCCGCTTGCGCTTCCGCCACGAGCTTGCGCGCAGCGCGATCGAGTCCGACATCCCCGCCGCGCGGCGGGCCATGCTGCACCGACAAGTGCTCGCGTGGTTGCTCGCCCGCGGCGACGACCGGGGATTGGCTCGGGTTGTCCACCACGCAATCGCTGCCGGCGATACCGATGCCGTGCTCGAGTTCGCACCGCTGGCCGCAAACCGTGCTGCCGAGCTCGGCGCTCACCGAGAGGCGGCAGCACACCTCGGGGCGGCCGTGGCCGCTTCAGAGGGACGCCTCCCCATTGCGGAGCTCGCCGGCCTGCTTAGCCGCCAAGCGCTCGAGTGCAACGTGAGCGACCAGCACGCGGCGTCGCTCGCCCTCTACCGAAGGGCTCTCGCGATCTGGCAAGAGGTGGGAGACGTCCGGCAGGCCGGCGACATCTTGCAAAGGCTCTCTCGCGTACTCGTCACCGCTGGAGAAGGCGCAGAGGCAAGACAGGTGGCGGACGCAGCGATCGCGGCACTCGAACTGCTCCCAGCCGGGCGGGAGCTCGCGATGGCGTTGAGCTCCCGCTCTCAGATCGCCATGCGAGCCACCGAGTACGACGACGTGATCAGCTATGGGGAGCGTGCCGTTCAGCTCGCCGACGAGCTCGGCGAAGAGGCGATATTGATCTACGGGCTCATCAACATCGGATCGTCGGAGTTCGAGCGAGACGGAGGGCTTGCCGGCCGGCAACGCCTCGAAGAGGCCATCAGCCGAGCAAAGGCGGCCGGCGAGGAGGACCAGTTCGGAAGGGGCATGCTCAACCTCGGCGTGGTTCATCTGCTTCACCGCGAGTATGCGCTCGCTCGAGCCGCCTTCGACGAGGGGATCGCTTTCAGCGAGGAGCGAGGCCGCGACGCTTTAGCGCTGATGATGCGCGCCGAGCGGGCGCGGCTCGACCTCGAGACCGGCAATCTCGACGCCGCGGCCACCGCCGCCACCGATTGCCTACGACGAACAGAGGCGCAGGACACCCGAGTGTCGTCTCTCACCGTTCTCGGACGAGTGCGCGCGCTGCGAGGGGATCCCGGGGTGTGGGACGTACTCGACGAGGCGGCGGAGATAGCGGTACGACAGGTAGAGCTGCAGTACCTCGGCCCGGTGGCCGTGGCGCGCTTGGAAGCCTCGTTGCTGGGCTCTCTACCGGTCGATAAAGCGGCTGACGCGGCAGCGGCGACGCTCAGGCTCGCTCAGGAGAGAGGGACACCCTGGTTGACCGGCGAGCTGCACGTGTGGCTGGAACGAGCGGGTCACCCGGTCGAGGTATCGACTCCCGTTGCCGAACCGTGGCGGCTCGAGCTGACTGGAGACAATCACGCCGCGGCTGAGGCCTGGAGGTTGATCGGGTGCCCGTGCGAAGGCGCCATGGCGCTCGCGTGGGCTGAGGGTGGGGGCGGCGAAGATGACGCACGCCGTGCGGCCGTCGAAGAGCTCCAGCGCCTCGGAGCGCACCAGGCGGCCACGATGACAGCGAGGCGCTTGCGAACCGACGGAGTCCGTGGTGTGCCTCGTGGAGCGCGCAGGGAGACGCTGTCCAACCCTTCCCGGCTCACCCGGCGAGAGCTGGAAGTGGTCCACTTGATGGCTGACGGACTGACGAACCCCGAGGTAGCCGCACAGCTGTTCGTGTCCGTGAAGACCGTCGAGCACCACGTCGGTGCGGTGCTTTCCAAGCTCGGCGCCCGCAACCGGGCGGCGGCGGTCGGAGAGGCGCGGCGGTTGGGGTACGTCTCGGAAGGCACCGACGCCACACGCGCATAGCGCAGCCACCATCACAATCTAGGGGTTAGCTCTCCGATAAATGGGGGGACGCCCCGATGTGCGCGGCGGAGAATAGTCGTACCGTGACCACCAGCAATACCGCGGCCTGGAGGTCCCGAATGCCCCGTTACCTCATTGAGCGTTCCTTCGAAGAGGGCTTTCACCTTCCGGCCGCGCCGGACGGCTACCTGGCGTGCCGCACACTCGCAGATCAGAACGCCCGCGCCGAAGTCACGTGGCTGCACTCCTACGTCAGCGCCGACCGCCGCAAGACGTTCTGCATCTACGAAGGTCCTTCGCCCGAAGCCGTGCGCAGGGCCGCAACCCTCAACCATCTGCCGGTGGACGAGATCACCGAGATCCACGTTCTCGACCCCTACTTCTACTCAGCGCCATGAGGACCGTGGCCGAGCACACGAACCGCGGCACCTCCGCCGCTCGAGCAAGAGGAGACAAAATGCAACCCCACATCGCTCGCGGCGATGCCCGCCCACAGGTACAAAGGACCTCTCGGCGACCGCGCCTGCTCCTGGTGGTCGCAGGCCTGGCAACGACTGCGGCTGCCGTCGGTGTCACCGCAGGCCCCGGCCCAGCCAGTGGCTCCACCACCGTGGCTCCAGAGCCAACCGCATGGATCCTCGACAGCCCAGGAGGTTCCGCCTTTCTCGAAGGGATCAACGTCTCCACGAACGCAGTCGTCGCAACGATTGCGATCCCCAAGTCCATCGCGAAGAACCTCGGTGTTACCGCTGGCGCACTCGCGATCACTCCGAACGGGAAGACTGCGTACCTCGCTGTCCAGTTTGCCCGCGAGGTCGTCCCAATCGACTTAAGCAGCCAGATCATCGGCAAGGCCATCAAGGTCGCCAACCAACCGGTGTCGATCGCGATCAACCCGAAAGGGTCACGCGCGTACGTTCTCGGCTACGTGAACGTCGAGCACGCGAGCGTGGTGGCGATCAACACTTCGACCGGGAGCACGGCGAAGGAGATCCTCGTCGGTCCACTCGAAAGCGCGGGCGCGGGTGGGATCGCCATCACGCCGAACGGAAGCACAGTGTGGACGAGCAGCAGCGAGAACGGGACGGTCACATCGATATCGACGACGACGGGCAAGACGGGCAAGCCGATCACCGTCGGCGCCTTCCCAACCGCGCTCGCCATCACGCCGAACGGCAAGACGCTCTGGGTCGCCAACAGCCTGGACTACGACCTCGTTCCGGTCGCCCTCGCGAACTCAAAGGTTGGCAGCAAGGTCCGGCTCAGCGGATCACCGGACGACCTGTCCATCACTCCGAACGGTGCCTACGCCTTCGCGTCCTTCGGGTCACCTGCGAACGGAGGGGTTCGCGTCACGCTCAGCGGCTCGCACCCCGCTACAAAGATCAAGCTCGAGGACGCCACGAAGACCGCTCTGCAGGTCGACGCCGTAGCCGTTGACCCGGCCGGTGGAACGGCCTTCTTCTGTGGCGCCTCGGAGTCGACCGTCGCGCCAGCGAATGTCGCCAGCGCGAAAGAGACGACACCGATCACGTTGCATGCGGGTGTGGCCGGTGTATCTGCGATCGCGATCACGCCGGATCAAGCGCCAACCGCAAAGTTCACCGTGGCAGTCTCAGGGCGCTCCGTCAGTCTCGACGCGGCCTCATCGTCGGCCCGGTTCGGCACGATCGCCCACTACGCCTGGACCTTCGGCGACGGAAAGTCGTCCAGCCATGGCCCGACGACCAGCCACACCTATTCAAAGAACGGCAAGTACACCATCACCCTCGTCGTGACGGACTCGCTGGGCACGTCGACCACCGTCGTGTTCACTGGCCGGACCGTCAGCCGCAACGGCGGGCCGAAAGCGGAGAAGTCCACCAGGGTTGACGTCAGTTGATCGAGGGAGTGACTGCCGCTGCCGGCCGTCTGGCCGGTGGCGGCAGTCGCCCCGCGGCCTGCGCAAGTCTGGAATCAGTCGTCTCAGAAACCCACTACAACGGATTCCGCTGCCTGACACCATCTCCGCGGCGTTTTTCGCGTGCCTCCGAGGCACGCGCGAGCTATCGTGTCCGCAATCCGGGGGTGAACGGCGACACGCAGCAGGTGCTCGGGTCGCGCAGGAAGCCCGGTCTCACGTCGCAAGGGGAGGGGCTTTAAGTGGCTTCGATCGTCGTGCAGCCTGCTAGTCAGGCACCGGAAAAGGGGCTGAAGCGCGGTGCGCTCGGACTGATCTCGAGCATCGTCATCGGCGTCGCCTCGACTGCTCCGGCGTACAGCTTGGCAGCAACGCTCGGCTTCGTCGTAGTCGCCATCGGCTTGCAGGCGCCGATCGTCGCCATACTCGCGTTCGTCCCCATGTACTTCATCTCCGTCGGCTACCAGGAGATGAACCGGGCCGACCCGGACTGCGGGACGACTTTCACCTGGGCCACCCGAGCGTTCACTCCGCGGGTTGGGTGGATGGGGGGATGGGGCATCGTCGCGGCGGACGTCCTAGTAATGGCGAGCCTTGCGCAGATCGCCGGCCAGTACGGCTTCGAGTTGGTCAATGCGAAGGGGATCGGCAGTAACGCCGCGAGCGGTTGGGTGCTGCTCGTCGGCGTCCTTTGGATCGTGGCAATGACCTGGATCTGCTACGTCGGCATCGAGATCTCCGCCAACTTCCAAAAGGCACTGCTCGGGATCGAGCTCACGATGCTGACCGTCATGTCGGTCTGGGCGCTCGTCAGAGTGGGCAACGGGAGCGCCCCGATCGGGCACATCGTCCCGGCGGGTTCGTGGTTCAACCCCTTCGCGGTCAAGCACTTCAACGACTTCGTCGTCGGCCTGGCAGACATGCTCTTCATCTACTGGGGCTGGGACACAGCGGTCGCTTGCAACGAGGAGACGGCCGATGCCGAGACGACGCCGGGCAAGGCAGCGGTCGCCTCGACATTCGTGCTTCTTGGCATCTATGCACTCGTCATCCTCTCGGTCGAGTCATTCGCGGGTATCGGCTCGACGGGAATCGGGCTCGGCAACGCAAACAACACGAACGACGTGCTCTCGATCCTTGGCCCGGCCATCTTCGGGACGTCGACATTCGCATCGGTCATGAGTCACCTGTTGTTGCTGATGGTGCTGTCATCCGCGGCCGCTTCGACGCAGACCACGATCCTCCCGACGGCAAGGACCACTCTCTCGATGGCTGTCTACAAGTCGATCCCGAGCTCATTCGCGAAGATGCACAAGAGATTCCTCACACCTACGGTCTCGACCGTGACGATGGGAGCCGTGTCGATCGCGCTCTACGTCGTCATGAACTACATCTCCGCCGGGCAGGTGATCAAGGACTCGGTCGACGCGCTCGGTGTGATGATCGCGTTCTACTACGGCCTGACGGGCTTCGCATGCGTGTGGTACTACCGGAAGAACCTGACGAGCAGCCTGCGCAACCTCGTCATGCAAGGCATCTTGCCGTTGATCGGCGCGCTGATCCTGTTCTTCCTACTCGGCTGGTCGTTCTGGTACTACTGGCAGCCCGTCAACAGCTACACCCACTGGGAGATGTTCGGCCGCCAGATGGGCGGGACGTTCATCCTCGATGCCGGGACACTTCTTCTCGGTGTCATCTTGATGTTCACGATGCAGGCGTTCCGGCCGGCCTTCTTCAAGGGGGAGACCCTCAGCCGGGACTCCGCCACTCTCGTCACCGACGACTTCCTCGCCAAGCAGGCGGTCGAGCAGTAGCTCAAAGGAGCCAAATCCAATGACCGATACCCAACAACGGCCACGGATCGTCGTCGGCGTCGACGGTTCGCCACAGGGCGCAACTGCCCTCGAGTTCGCCATCGAGGAAGCCCGCTTGCGCGGAGCTGAGCTTCACGTCACCTACGCCTACCCTTCCATGGCCTCGCCTATAACTGGCGCGACCGCCCACGACTACTACGCACAGGTCGAGGCCGAGGCAAAGGACGTCCTCCAGAAGGCCTCCGCCGCCGCGCCGTCGACCGAAGGCATCGAAGTCGAGTGGCTAGGCGTGCCAGGCAACCCAGCCGAGATACTCATCGAAGCCAGCCGGGAGGCGACACTGCTGGTGGTGGGTTCGAGAGGCTTGGGAGGCTTCATGGGGTTGGTGATGGGCTCGGTGTCGAGCCAGTGCGTACACCACTCCCATTGCCCGGTGCTCGTCGTGCGCGAGGAGCACTAGGTCGGAGAAGCCCCCGAGATGCCGAGGTGCTCGGCCGCCTCGGCCCTGCGATCGTCGTAAGTGACCAGTCGACGAAGATAAAGAGCGAGCTGCTGAGCGGTAGCGAGGTGGATCGCATTGAGACTCTGGAGCGAAGCCGGCAAGAGCGTGCCAGCAGCGGCACCTTCCTACTCTCCCGTCAGATACAAGAAACCGTAACCCTCATCTCTCACCCCGACGCCCGCCTCCGCCAGTGCGACATCCCAGTCGCCTGTCACCTCGGGGTTGGCGAGCTCCATCCCATGGTCGGCGACGATTACAAAGGCCGTGTCCTCCCACACGCCGGACCGCTCGACGGTCTCCAGGAGGCGACCTATCCGGGCATCGGTGTCGCGCACCGATGCTGCCGCGATGTCCGAGTACGGGCCACCTTCGTGGAAAGCTGCGTCAGTCAGGGTGAAGTTCACCCAGGTGAACGTCGGCACCTGCCAGGACCGTCCGCCGTAATCGCCGCTCCAGATCCCGCAGAACTGGTCGACTGCGGTGTGGTCGATCAGTGACGACCATCGGTAGTCCTTGCTCGGCCGCACGAAACGTGCCGTCGCGTCTGGCAGCTCCTCTGCCCGCGGCGGGCGATCGACCGGCTGGCCGGCTCGCATCTGGTCGAAGATCGAGTAGTCGGCACCCGAGTCGCACGGCTCGTTGACCGACACCGAGACCGACCCCGGTAGCCCACGGTGCACGGCGTGGTGCACCGTCTCGACGGACGGGCTCAGCCACTTCATCGCCGACAACCAGTTTGCGGGCGAATTCGTGATGACCTGGTCGCCGGTCAAACGGTCGACCCACGCATTGTGCAGTACTCCGTGATGGCCGGGATGGCTCCCGGTCAGGATCGCGGTGTGATTCGCGAGTGTCACAGTCGGAAGCGACGCGATCGCGCCGTAGCGGTAAGTGCACCCGAGGTCCATCAGGCGCGCGATGTTGGGGGCCTCGCCACGCCGAGCAAGGTCGTACAACACGTTCGGGTTGGTCCCGTCGAGGAGCATCGCTACGACATGGCGGGCTCTCCCTGGCTCGGCAATTACAGAGTTCAACACCTCGCCGTCCTGGTGAACGAGTCGGCCACCGGGTGGAGCGCCCGGTGGCGGTGGGCATCCGAGGAGCTCGAGGATCGTGG
This sequence comes from Acidimicrobiaceae bacterium, assembly GCA_003136185.1. Taxonomy (GTDB): domain Bacteria; phylum Actinomycetota; class Acidimicrobiia; order Acidimicrobiales; family Bog-793; genus Palsa-601. The sequence goes on from PLDN01000153.1 coordinate 18,316, forward strand.
GGGCGACGTCAACGAGACGGCACGATTCCTCGGCCATCCCGAGCGGCCGGACACCCGCGCCGGCAGCAATGAACGGTGCGCGCGCCTGGACGATGCCGAGAGACCCGTGCTCCCCCAGGTGACCTCCCTCGTCACCCCAGTAGTGGGAAGAGGAATGCAAGACGACGAGGTCCGGCGCGGATCGATGATCGAAGAGCTGAGCCAGGTGGTCGAACGCGTGAGGGTAGGAGTTGTCGCGCCGATTTGGGTGCGGGACCGATCGCTCCGCTTCAAGTCCGCCGAAGTGGGTGGGGTCCTGCCGCTCGACAGGACTACGCCCGGTGAGCGTCTCGACCTCGTATACCCAACGAGGACGCCCCCCGTCCGTCGTGCCCTCCGAGAGCCTGCGGAAACCCAGGTGACCTTCTGCGGAGGCCACCTCGTAGGTGCCTCGTGCGGGAGACCACGCGACGAGGTCGACGATCGGTTCGAGCTGTGCACCGAGCAGGACCGCGAGCGCTCGCTCTCTCATATCGTGTCCGGCCTTCGGAAGCGCAAGGTCGGCCATCAGGGCCGAACCTCGTAGTACAGGTTCGCCGGGTCGTCGAAGTCGTGAACCGTAAAGCTTGTGAAGCCGGCGTCACGGCACATGGTCTCGGCCAGCGTGCGATCGAAGCCGAGCGTCCCGAGCCCGGCCCCGCCCGGCTCCGACAGCCCAGACGACATGCAGGTCGCGACCGAAGTGCCGTACATCATCGCCAGCATCGGGTTGCGGCGGGACTCTTCCCACGACGACGAGGAACGGATGTCCTTGATGAGCCACGTCCCGTCCTCGGTGATCGCCCGCCGAATGGCGGAGATCGCCTCCGCCGGCCGGGGCATGTCGTGGATGCAGTCGAGCGTCAGGATCAGGTCGTACATCGGCTGAGCGGGCAGGTCCGCCGCGCCAGCGTGTTGGAAGGTGACATTCGCGAGTCCCGACTCGGCTCGGCGGACTTCCGCCCGGTCGATTGCGTGCCGCGACAAGTCGTAGCCCTCGAACTCCGACTGTGGAAAGGCACCGGCCAGCGCGAGCAGCGCCACTCCGCTTCCGCAGCCGACGTCTGCCACTCGGGCACCGAGCCGCAGGCGGTCCTCCACTCCGTCGAGTGCGGGCACGACGACGGGCACCAGTGCGAGCCGGGACCAAGGTGCGAGCATCCTCTCCACACCGTGCGCTGCAGACGGTCCGAGGTCGTCGTAGCTGAGACCGACTCCTGTGCGAAAGCCATCGGCGAGGCGGTCCACGACGTCGGGAGAGGCGACGCCGCCCTGGAATGCCCCGGCCGCGAACCAGAGGCTGCCCACCTCGTCGGCCAGCACAGCCGCACCTTCCGGGGTGAGCTCGAAGCTCTGGCCGTCCACCGACTCGAGCAGCCCGGCGGCGGCCTGGCTCCGAAGCCACTCGAGCAGCCACCGCTCGCTCAAGCCTGTGCGTTCCGCCAGTGTCGCCGCCGACGTCTGCCCCGCTCCCGCAAGAGCACGATAAAGGCCCAACCTGTCGCCCAGGTGGACCATGAGGGCGACCACCTCGCCCTGCTTGTATCTCCAGACCTGCAATGCGAACTGCAGGAGGCGGTCGGAGTCGGGGGCCTCGAACTCGGTGCCGGGCTCGAGCCCGGGCGATGGATCCAGCATCGGGCCTTCCTACCACCGGCAGGCGCGGATTACCGAAGTGACCACGAGAGCGACGTTTCTGTCATTCCTTGGCTTCAGCGCTTCACGCGTACCTCGGCCGGTGGCCAACACGCGGCGCACTCTGCTATCTATAGGTGTGTAGACTTACAAGTAGCATCGTTGCATGTTGGCGGAATGGAAGGAGACCTGCAGCGACGACTCGGCCAGCACTTGCGCTCATACCGTCAGGCTCGGGAACTCAGCCAGGAGGCCTTTGCCGATGTGCTGGGCGTCCACCGAACGTACATGGGCGGAATCGAGAGGGGCGAGCGCAACCTCACGCTCAAGTCGTTGGAGCGGATAGCCGACCGACTCGGCGTCGATCCTCTCGAGCTGTTGCGCGTGGGCGACTCCTAGGTCGACACGGGGTTCAGCGCGCACGAGCCAGGCGGTACGGAAGTTCTTCCTGCTCACGCCGGCTGTCATACCGTCGCCGTAGCATCGGGGCAGCCCTCGAGCTGTCTCGTCACGATCCTGATACCCGAGCCGGAGCCGGATTCAGCGACCTCGACCGCCTCGGTCGCGTAGCTGCGACCTCAACCAGGACAAATCGCCTCGCGGGAACTCGCTGGGGCCGTGACCGAGGAGGTCGGTGCAGTGGGCGACGATCAGGCACCGTTGGCGACGGACGACGCCGCTTCGACAGAGCTGAGTGACCGAGTAGCGCGACTCGAGGAGCGTCTGGCTGAGCTGCGCCTCGAGGTCCGAACCGATCGGCTCGTGGTCCTCGACGCGGCACGACAAGAGCGGCTCGTTGCCGAGGTGATAGGCGGGGTTTTGGAGCTACGCATCGACCTGCCTCCGGTTCGCGAGGGCCGCCGGACCGCCCTGCTTGGCTTTGCCGCTCCGCGGCGGGATCACCTGAGCGGAGGTATCGGGCTACAGCTCTGGGCTGAGGGCGAGCTCGTCACGGAGCTCTGCTGGTGGGAGGACGAGGATTCGTCCGGATGATCTCGGCAATAGGTCCGAGCAGGCGAGACTCGGCGATCTCAGCCGAAGGGCCAGGACGCGTAGACGAACTGCTGGTAACTCCTCGCGACCCGAGCCGGCAGGACGGGTCTCTCCCGCTTAGTCGCTATCAGCACAGCACCGTCTACCTTCGGTACCGGTCTGAATTCCCGCGCAGGGATCCTACGGCCGAGCTCGAACTCCCACCACGGCGCCCAAAGTGTGGAGACGAGCGTGGATGGAGGCGATTGCGCTCTCTTCATGGCCACCTCGCGTTGCACTATCAGATCTGCCCGCCAGAGCGGCAAGAGAGGATCGTCGAACAATCGGCGGCAGATGTCGGTAGTCGCGCCAAAGGGAATGCAGCCGAAGATCCGGAACGGTTCGTCCGGCAGCCGGTAAGACAGAAAGTCCGCAGTGATTACTCGAACCCGCCCCGCGCCTCCCTTGTCGGCGACGAGTTGTAGCCGCTTCGCCCACGCTGGGTCCAGCTCGATCGCGAGCACGTCGGCGCCTCGTCGCGCGAGCGCCACCGTCAGCGCGCCGGCGCCAGGTCCGATCTCGACAATCAGCTCACCGGCGCGAACACCGGCCTCTCCGACGAGCTGGTCAGCCAGCCGAGGGTGTAAGAAATTCTGTCCGAGACCGCGACGCCGCTCGTCTCGGGCTGTCCGCCGCCGGGCGGGCACGGAACATCACCATTGTCGCCATGGCAATCGTCTAGTTGAATCGGCGGCGTCAGCGCAAACAGAAGCGCTAATGCGCTGTCTCCCCATTGTCAGGATTCGGAGGCGATGAGCCAGTCGGTCCCGAGCCCGGATCCGAGTCGGACTCCGGCCGGGTGATGCCGTGCCCCTCGACACGTGGATCGCTGGTCTCGAGCGCAGCCCACCAGCGCCGCCCACCCGCCGCGAAGTCCTCGAGCTCGAGGGACTCGCCGGTCGCGTCCCTCACCGTCAGCTCATCGAACTCGATCCGTAGGTCCAGGTGTCGGGGAGGTCCGGCGACGCTCTCTTGGAACACGTCGATCGAGTGCTCGCCGCGACCCTGCCCGACGGAGAAGTCAATGCTCGCCTGCCTCTTCCACGCAGCGTTCCCGGACTCCGGGAGATCCAAGAAGTCCCAGCCGTGGATCGGTTGGCTGCCGAAGCTCCGGACGGTCAATGGGAGGTCCTGCAGGCGTAGCTCTTCTACGGGAGCCGTCTCGTCGTCCCAGCGGCCATGTCGAAGCGATGCCAGGACTCTCGAGACGCCCTCGCACGACAGCACCGTCCGGCGATCTTCTGGTTCAGGACCCACCTCTGGGAGCGTCAGCACCACCATGAGGAGCTGCACCTCACCGGTTCGCTCGTTGATCCGGAGATCGCAGAAGTCGGCCTCGTTCAAGGCAACTTCGAGACCAGCCCGCAGATCATCGGAAAGCTCCACCTACGCGACGATACGGCAAGGCGCTGAGCAAGCCGATATCCCGCCGCCCGGCCCCGCCGCCCGGCCGCCCCGACCGCGTGCCGGAGCGTCGGTCAGATGATCGGGATGTGACAGACGAACGGCCGGCGCAGGTTCGTATCGACGACGACTGGCGGTCCGTCGCCGGTGTAGTTGTCGATCTCGCTGATGCGGACCCGAACCGCCGGTGACCCGGGTGCCGGCGCGTAGCGCAGCGTCACATCGCCGACCCAAGCCACGATCGAACCTTCGAAGACCTCAGTGACAGAGCTTCACGTGCCGTGCTCCCAGCACGGCCGCTGCCGCGCTGATCAGCCGAGCTCGCGGGAGGTGGCCGTGGGCCACCGCTTCGACGATGGCCGCCTGCATATGCGACGTGTCCGTCGCAGTCGCGCTCGAGCTGGTGGTGGGCCCGAACAGGACCATGTCTGCTCCGGCGATCAGCGCTTGAGCGGCCGCTTGGGGAAGCGTGAACCCTGCCGCCGAGATCGCGTCGGCCGAGAGCGAATCGGTCAGCACGAGCCCGTGAAAGCCGAGGGTCGTCTCGAGCTCACGGCCGATCGCCGCAGGCGACAGGCTCGCAGGATAAGACGCGAGGCCAGGCACCGTGGCGTTCGAGACCATGATTGCCGGCGCGCCGTCCTTGATCGCCTTCGTGAAGGGCGGCAGCGCGACCTTCTGCAGCTCGGACCAGGGCAGCGTGTGGGCGGGGCCGTCGTCGGTATTGCCGCTCGCCCCACCGAGGCCGGGGAAGTGCTTGAGGACCGGGATGACGTGTGAGGACAGCAATCCGTTCATGAAAGCCAAGCCGTCCTGCACGACGACGGGTGTGTGACCGCTGAACGAGCGCCACCCGTCAGGATCGGTCGCGCTCGGAGGTGCGTTCGTGCCGTCGACGTCTACGACCGGGGCGAGATCCATGTTGACGTTAGCCGCCGCCATCTTCTTGCCCACGGCGGCCACGGCGCTCCGGATGTGGGCGGCAGTCCAGTAATGGCCCATCCAGGAGGCCCACGGGAGAGAGCCCACGAGGTTGGCCATGCGCTGTATCTCGCCGCCCTCCTCATCGGTCATCACGAGCAGGCCGAGGTTCCCCGGCACACGTGCCTTGAGGGAGGCGAGGTCCGAGCCGAGGTTGGCCGGCGCAGTGGCGCCGAAGAGCAGGATGCCACCTGCGCCATCGCTGATCTCCGTCGTCACGTCACCGGTCGATGTCTCCTCGACGGGCACAGCGATCGTCATCATCGCGAGACGGCTGTTCGGCCATTTGGCCATCTCGGTCTCGTTCGTGCAGACGAGACCGCCCGACGGGGCCTTCGACGACGAAGGGATCGACCCTGCGCCCGCGCACGTCGTCAGCAACGTGGCCGAAGCGATGCTCACAGCAAGCGCGGTGAGCAGCCGCATAGTGACTACCCGCGTCGCGTTCTGACCGCGGTGTCCTCGCTCTTTCCTCATCGCTTGCGTCCCTTCGCGCCCGTCCGCTCCGTTGCGAGCTAGGCGCTATGAGCTTCGCACGGGAGGGCCCGCCAGTAGCGGCATCTCAGGAGCTGAAGTCGGGCAACCCTGCGCTGTTCTGTTGGACAACCCAGCTGTTGCCGTCCGGGTCCTCGATCGTGACCCACCTGCCCCACGGCGCGGACTCGATCGCCTCGTCCGGCTCGAGCAGGCCGTTCGCGCGCAGCTCCGCAGCAGCCTCCTCGATGTCCGGCACTGCCAGGACAGTTCCCTTGAGCGACCCGGGCACCATCGAGTCGAACCACGTGACCAACGTGACGGCCGTCTCGGCACCGGGCGGGCGCAGCATTACCCATCGCATGCCGGCGCCGAACTCGTTGTCCATCACGACTTCCATACCTAGCTTGTCGACATAGAATGCCTTTGCCACGTCCGGGTTGCTGACCGGGACGGAGATCACTTCGATGCGGTGGCCGTGCATTGCCTTGTCCTTTCACACAGGTCGGACTGACCAGGGAGATCTCCTCAGTCGACGAGAGACTGGTAGACGAGGCGTCGCAGCTCGCGACGGATCGGGTAAGTGGTCGACGGAAGCAACTGGGTCATGAAGATGACGGTCAGCTCTTCGAGGGGATCGACCCAGAACGCCGTGCTGGCGGCGCCACCCCAGGCGAACTCCCCTTCGCTGGCGGGGACCTTCATGGCTGCCGCGTTGACCACGACTGAGAAACCCAACCCGAACCCGACTCCCTCCTCCGCCTCTCCCCCGATTGGATGACCGAAGTAGGCGACGTCATGATCGCCGGGAAGGTGATTGCGGGTCATGTAGTCGAGCGTCCTCGGACCGAGCAGGCGGACGCCGTCGAGCTCTCCGCCGTTCAACAGCATCTGGGTGAAGCGGTGGTAGTCACCGATGGTCGAGACGAGGCCGCCGCCGCCGCCGAGCATCCGGGGTGCTTTCGTCGCGAGCTGACCCATTCGCTCGCTGGCCGTCGCGCGACCGGAGGTCGCATCCGGGAGGTACAAAGCCGCCAGCCGGTCCACCTGATCCTCGCGGGCATAAAAGCCCGTCTCGGCCATCCCGAGCTGGCTGAATATGCGGTCGTTGAAGAACTCGTCGAGGGACTGGCTGGAGAGCACCTCGATGACACGCCCGACAACGTCAGTGCTGTGCGAGTAGTTCCAGCTCGACCCGGGCTCGAACATGAGCGGTAGGCGGGCCCAGATCGAACAGCACTCTGCGAGGTCTGCTCCTTGCGGAACACCCCACTCGAAGCCGGCCGACCGGTACATCGCATCGACCGGGTGGTTGTACATGAAGCCATAGGTCAGCCCCGAGGTGTGAGTGAGCAGGTGCCAGAGACGTAACGGCTCCGAGGCCGGCCGCGTGACCGGGCTCACAGAAGAGCCGCCGGTGAATACGCGCAGGTCCGAGAACTCCGGGAGGTACTTCGAGACGGGGTCGCTCAGATCGAAACGACCCTCCTCGTAAAGCATCATCGCCGCCACCGACGTGATCGGTTTGGTCATGGAGTAGATGCGGTAGACAGTGTCGGCCTCGATTGGCAGATCGGCTGCGATGTCGCGCGACCCGTGAGTCGTGAAGTGAACGACCTCTCCCGCCCGACTGACGAGGACCGCGAATCCTGGGAGCTTCTCCGCCTCTACGTAGCGTGCGAAGTGTTCGTCGATCCGGCGGAGGCGGCGCGGGTCGAGACCTAGCTCGTCGGGGTCAACCGTCTTGCCGATGAGGGCCATGTCGCAACGATACGCCGTGGGTGCTCCTTTGCCGAGGGCGACCGGCGCGGGCCCGAGCCGTCTACGTCACGTCTGTGATCAATACTCCTGTCTTGGCATTCATCTCCGTCAGCGTGTTGTTCGCCTCGTTTGCCACCCACAGGTGAGTACCGTCGAGCGCAAGGGCCGACGGGTTGGCGAAGTTGAAGTTGTAGTTCGTGTTGCACATCATCCAGTTCGACCAGCCGTTGGTGGTGTCAATCTGGGTGACCATCGGGCTTGAGCCGGGAGGGCTGGCGACGTAGACGACGCTCTTCAGGGCGACGATGCTGGCCGGTGACCAGAACCCGTAATTCTCATTGTGGCTCGAGTTGGTCACGACTTGGACCAAAGCGTCAGTGCTTGCGGTGAACTCAGTGACTTGATCTGCTCCGCTGTCGGAGACCCACAGATTCGTGCCGTCGTAGGCGATCCCAGCAGGCCTGGAGAATCCGTATGGCGAAGAGGAGATCGTCTTCAAGACCGCTCCGGAGCTGGCGTCGATCTCGGTGACCGAATCGCCGGCAAGGTTCGCGACGAAGAGATCCAAGCCGGCCGACGCGATCGCTACCGGGTCGTCGAAGCCACTCGGAGATCCCTCGTTGTGCCGTACCACCCTGACGAGGCGCCCCGTGCCGGCACTGACCTCGGTGACCGAATCGCCTCTCGCGTCTGTTACCCAGAGCTCGCCACCCGAGACCACCATCGCGCTTGGATCGCGGAGGTCGTAGCTGGGGCCTTTGATGGAACGAACGAACGCGCCATTCGATGCTGCGACTTCGGTGATCGAGTCGTCCCGATTCGCGATGAATAGGTGAGCTCTGTCTGAGACAATCGCCGAGGGCGACTGAAAGCCGTAAGTCTTCGCCTGGAGGGTCCGGATGAAGCTCCCGGTGGAGCTCAGCTCCGTGACCGATTGTGCCTTCCGGTTGGTCACCCAGAGATTGCCGGCGTCGGTGGCCAATCCGTCCGGCTGGTTGAGCGCGATTGGCGCGACATGCTCGCCGCTCGGCTGTGCTCCCGCGCGCCCGCTCGCATACCCTGCTGTCGGCGCCACGAGAAGCGCCGCAGCGACCGCTCCGATAAGGGCGGCCGAGACTGCCAATCGTCCGATGATGAGGTTACGGATTGACATTCGCACCACTCCCGCCGTTCTCGTAGGCCATTGCTTGGTCGCCGACGATAGTCACGAGATTGCCCAGCGCGACGTTTGCATCGTAGAGGTGGAGGCCCCACTGCGGTCCGAGCGCGTCCACGAGGGCGAACCGATTAGCGCCTACCTTGCTCACGTCGCTGATCTGGAGCCAGTCCGCGCCCCCCGAGTCCTCGCACTCGGCGCTAAAGAGCGCGGGGAAGGTGACCCAAGGCGTGCTCACCGGGGGCACCTTGCCGATATCGCTGAAGACGCCGACGACGTGTGTCGGGAAGTAAGGCGCAAGGGCCCCGCTTCCGCCACCGAGANNAGATGCCGGGTTCGTACAGAGCACCTGGTCGCCCTTGACCGTCGTCCTAGCGAACAAGCTGTTGGTGGGCGGCGGGTTGTTGAAGCTCGAGTAGGCGATGACACAGCCGGTCTGAGCGTCCGCCTGACAGGCGGGAACGTGCTGGAAGTCACCGCCGACGTCCTTGCCAAGCGGCACAAGCACGTTGCCACCGAGCAAGATCGCCGAGACGAGTCGCTTTCGCAAGGTCGGATTCGTGTCTATCTGTGACTTGATGATCTGCTCGAGGATGAACGCACCTTGCGAGTGGCCTATCAGCACGAAGCCCCGCCCGTCGTTGTAGCGCTTCAAATAGTCCTTCCACGCAGCCAGCGCGCTCGCGTAGGCGATGGCACCGGAGTTGGCTCCTGAGGACTTGGCGAAGAGCCCGGCGACGGTGACCTGCCGGTACATCGGAGCGAATACTCGGCAGTCCCGGGAGTAGCGCGAGGCCTGTTCGTGCGCGACGCTGGTCTCCTCCGGATCGATTTGCAGATTGGCGTTGACGGCCTTTTGTGCCGAGACTGTCGGGTAGACGTAGAAGCAGT
>PLDN01000027.1 GCA_003136185.1 Acidimicrobiaceae bacterium
GTTGCCGGGCGGGTAGAACTGCATTTCCATGAAGGATGAGCCACCACCCAAGTAGCGGCCTGACGGGGCGTTCGAGTCGGAGTTCGGAGTGCAAGAGGTCTGTGGGTAAGAATTGGGGTCGCAGATCGCCATCGACACCCAAGGGGCCGGCGTCAGCTCGAAGTAATGGGAGACGTCCTCGCCGGGATTCGCGTCAGTCGGTGCTGCGGTGGGGTCCTTGCCGAGAGTAATGCCCCACGACACGTTGTCGCCCGAGCCGGGACGATTCGACAAGAAGGTGGCGTCGGGCTCGTCGTGGCCGATGTAGTGGCCGTTGTCGTAGAAGCGATTGCCCCACGTGTTCTGGTTCGACACGCCCGCCAGGCCACGGATGTCCGTGCAGGCGAAGGCTCGGAGGGGCTTTTGTGCTGGGCTGAAGCCGTTGCAGTCGAGCTCACCGTGCGCGCTCGCTCCTGAGTAGAGCTCATCGACGTTGCGGGTCGTCGCGCTCGCCGCCGTGGCAGATATGGCCCCTGACGTGGCAACCACCATGGCGGCAGCTCCCGACAAGCCGATCGATAACACCGCGGCGATCTTGACGACGGACTGCCACCTTCTCGCGATTGTCATCACCGCGCTCCTTTCGTAGCGACCTGACCTCGCAGCGTACGCCGTCGGGCGCTTTTGTCAAAAGGTCGCTCCGAGAAATCTTCGATCAGTTGTACGCGCTTCGATCGACCTGATCGTTAGACAGGGTGTAGTCCCCACCGAGCTCGATGAATTGGAGGCGCCGTGAATCGATCGATCCGTCGGACCGTCGGAGGTCTCGGGGGTGCCCTCCTGGGCGTCGTGATCTCTCTCGCTGGGACGACCGAAGTAGCGGCGGCAGGGTCTGAAGGCGAGAGCCGAGCGGCCGTGCCCATCGCGACGGCTGCAACGCCAGTACCGAAGGGGTTCAAGGCTAACTCCATCACGTGGCTTTCGAGCGAGCTCGGATGGGTGCTCGGTACCGTTCCTTGCGGTTCGAAGGTGTGCTCCGAAGTCATCGGCACCAAAGACGGGGCAAAGACTTGGAGCGTGGTCGGTGCCCTCAAAGCGCCGATCCCGAACACGTCGCTTGGAGGGAGAGGCGTTACCGAAATCCGGTTCGCCACTCCCGAGATTGGCTGGGCCTTCGGGCCTGACCTCTACCGCACAACAGACGGCGGCCGAACCTGGGCACACGAGGCGATCCCAGGCCACGGGGAGCAGGTACTCGACCTCGCGGCGAATGCAACCGAGGCCTACGCCGTTGTCTCGGACTGCACGCACTACTGCAGCAAGCAGTTCACCTTCTGGCGGACAACCTCTTTGACGAAGAACGAGTGGGCTCAAATCTCTCTCAGTCTGCCCAATGCCATCACCGCCGACGTGACCGTCTACGGCCAGACCGTCTACTTGCTCGACCCCTACGGCCAGATCAGGCCGCACGAGGACAAGCTCTACGCCAGCACCGACGGACTCCACTTCTCGACCCGGCCCGTCCCTTGCGACAAGAACCCTCTCCCAGCCGGATTGATCCAGGTTGTCCCCTCATCGGCAACCGACGTCACGCTCCTGTGCGACGGCGATGCAGGACTGAGTGAAGCCGACAAGTACGCCTACCGGTCGACGAACACGGGCAAGACCGATAGGGCGGCGGGAACGATGGGCCTGCCAGGAATCCAAGCTCAATTGGCGGTGTCGCCTTCGGGCAACGTGGCAGTGTCCTCACAGTCCGACGGCTCGTTCATATACATAAACGACAACCACAAGACGTCCTGGACACAGGTCATCGGCGATTCGGACGGCGGAGTGGGATGGAACGACATCGTGTACGTGACCGACAGCGAGGCCTGGGTCGTATATGCACCGGCCGAAGGCTTCCTCAGCCAGGGTCAGCTTTGGGAGACCACCGATGGCGGGCGCCACTGGAGCGTCACGACCCCTTGAGTACCCTTACAGCTGTGGCCGCGCATCTCGGTCGTTGGGCATGCGTGCTGCTGGTTGCTTTGTTCCTCGGACCGCTGGGCCTCGACGTCACCCCCGCCGCCGCGAGCCACGGCGGCGAGCCCCGGACGCTCCCAGATCACTCCTGGACGGCACAGAAGACCTACGAGCCCTATTCCGTCTACATGACCGGCGTGTCGTGCCCTACGACGACGGACTGCTGGGCGGTCGGCGGCACCCCGTGGGACACGGGAGTCGTCGAGGCCACAACCAACGGAGGCGCCAGCTGGTCTGTCGAGAATCTCCCTGACGGCATAGGCGGCCTCAGCGGCGTGTCATGTTCCACGACGACGCACTGCTGGGCGGTCGGCGACACACCGGATGGATCGGGGGCTGTCGTCGCGACTTCCAACGGTGGCAGCACCTGGGAATCCCAAGTTCTCCCGTCCACTGTCGGTGTCCTCAACGGGTTGTCCTGTGCCAACACAACGGACTGCGTGGCCGTGGGAGGTGGCCAACTCGTCGGGCCGATCATCGTGGCGACGACAAGCGGCGGAAGCAGCTGGCAGTCCGAGAGCCCGCCGAGCAATATTTGGTGGCTCAACAGTGTGACGTGTGCCACCGGCACCAACTGTCTGGCGGTCGGGAAGACCAACTCGGCGAGAGCGGCCGTCATCGCAACCGCCGACGGGGGCGCCACCTGGAAGGGCCAGTCCCGACCGAGCGGGATCGCCCAGTTCTACGGCGTTACCTGCGCATCGAGCAGTGATTGCTGGGCGGTCGGATACGGCTCCTACAGGACCCCGTCCGGCCTCGAAGGCATCTCCGCCGCCGTGGCGGGCACCGTCAACGGCGGTAGCTCCTGGGAGTCGCAGAGGCTTCCCCGTGGGATCGAGACCCTCAACACCGCGTCGTGCCCGACTCCCACGGACTGTTGGGCGGTCGGGGTCGCCACATCAGGTCAAGGCACCGTGATCGCCACCACCAACGGAGGCGGGAGCTGGAAGACTCAGCCTCTCTCGATCAAGATCGGCGACGGTCTCTACGGCGTGTCCTGTGTGACCGGCACGACCGCCACTGACTGTTGGGCCGTAGGTTCCACGCCCTCGGCAGGTGTGGCTGTTGCCACCGTCAACAGCGGCGCAAGCTGGAATCTTCAGTCTCTTCCCCGCGGGATCAACTACCTCAGCGAACTCGCCTGCCCAACAAGCAGCGACTGCTGGGCTGTCGGACACACGACCTCGGGCGGCGCCGCCATAACCGCCACGACGAACGGCGGGAGCAGCTGGAAATCTCAAACCCTCCCGCGCGGGATCGGCGTCCTCTACGGCATCGCCTGCCCGTCCAGCAACGACTGCTTCGCGGTGGGCGTGACCTCATCGGGCGCCGGCGCCGTCGTTGTGACCTCGAACGGCGGTGTTACCTGGAAGTCCCAGGTACTGGCGCGAGGCACCAGTCTTCTCGACGGAGTGTCCTGTCCGACCACCTCCCGTTGCGTGGCAGTGGGAAATACGACAACGGGCGAATCGGCAGTCGTCGTGACCTCGAACGGCGGTGCTACCTGGAAGTCCCGGTCTCAGGCCCTTCCGAGCGACGTCCGGTTCCTGAATGGCGTGTCCTGCCCGACCACCAAAGACTGTTGGGCTGCTGGAGGCACCACGTCTTCGCCTGGCTTAGGGGCCGTCGTGGTCACCACAAACGGTGGTCTCACGTGGAGGTCCCAGTCGATCCCGAGACTCGGCTACCTGTCGGGCGTGTCCTGTGGCAACACCTCTGACTGCTCGATCGTCGGGGACACGGTCTTGACGACCACGAACGGCGGAAAGAAGTGGCGGGCCGCCTTGCTCGGATCAGGCATCGGCTACCTCTTGGGTGTGTCGTGTGACACAAGCGCCAGTTGCACAGCGGTTGGCTACACCGCTGCGGGTGAGGGACTTGTCCTCTCCCGCAATGCGCCAGGCGGCTCGTGGAACCCGCAGGCGCCGCCAGACACGAGCGAGCTCCTTGGAGTCTCGTGCCGCGCGGGCACCGGCTGCTGGGCTGTCGGCATCACGAACAGCGGCGGAGCGGTTATCAGCTCGACGGCTTGAGCTGGCCCACTAAGCCCCGAGCGCCTCTCGCTTCAGCACCTGGGCGCTCTGCCGCACGTTGCGATCGCGATCGATGATCCCGAACGCGACGTCGAAGCCGTGCAACCACTCGTAGTTGTCCACCCCAGTCCAATGAAAGAGACCTCGGACGTCGACACCACGGCTGATCGCCTCGTTCGTCACCGTCAGGCCCAGCTCGAGGTAGGCAGCCCGCATTTCGTCGTCGTCGGTACCGATGCCGTATTCGGCAACGAGCAGTGGCGTGCCGGGGATCTCGCGATGGAGGCGATCGAGCACGAGCCCGAGGCCTTCGGCCCAGATCCCGTATCCGAGCGGTGACAGGGGGAGCCCTCAGGGTGAGGCACCATCTGTCCGCCGCGGACGCCGACACAGGAATAGTAGGAAAAACCGATCAGGTCGAACGAGCCTGCGAGGTCGGGCCGCTCGAGTGGCTCACGGCCCCGAACCCGCAGGACGCCGTCTCTGAACAGGCCGAGACCTGTGCTCCAGTTGACCTCCCCGAGTCGATCGACGAGCCGGCGGCTAGCGGCCTCATCGTCGTGCGCGACGGCCTCCGACAGGCCGAAGATCGAAGCGACCGGCGCCCCGGTCTGCTTCAGCCGCACGGCCGCTTCGGCCGTCGCGAGATGAATAGCTTCGGTCGCGACGGCAGCTTCGTCGGCATCGACGTGACCGGGGGCCACCCACCACCGCGATAGGCGACGGCCGCGTAGTAGTTCGTCTCGTTCACCGGCTGCCACCCACGCACCAGGTCGCCGAAGGTCTCCGCGACGAAGTCGACGTGGCGCGCCCACACCTCGGTCCGGTTCGCTTCGACCAGGAACCCTCCGGCGGCCGCGAACCATCGCGGGAGCCTGAAGTGGTGAAGGCACACCCACGGATCGATGCCAGCGTCGAGTGCAGCAGTCAATACCTGGCGGTAGTGGTCGAGGGCTGCGCGATCGATCCGCCCCGCCTCCGGCTCGATCCGCGCCCACTCGATCGAGAGGCGGTGGTGGGTCAGACCGAGCCCGGCGAACAGCTCGAAGTCCTCGGCGAACCGTGACCCGAAACCGTTGCCATCGCTCGAAGCCGGCGCCTTGCCCGCCTTCTCCCAATCCAACCAATCAGACGCCGGCGCTGCTCCCTCGCACTGGGTCGACGAAGCGCCAGTCCCCCAGACAAATCCCGTAGGCCATTGCACCAGCCGAGTCTCGCGCCACTCCGGTACGGTGACCGTGCCGGCGCCGCCACGTCGGATCAGCCAAGAAACGGGGCCCCGATGAAGATCCGCCTGGAACCCACTGACGAGTACATGCACGACCCGGAGGACGATGCGACGTTCAACGAATCCATGTACTTCAACGTCTACGACCCCGAGTCGAGGCTGGGCGCATTCTTCCGGGTCGGCAACCGGCCGAACGAGGGCACCGGCGAGGTCACCGTGTGCTGCTACCTCCCCGACGGGCGCGTGGCGTTCATGTTCAAGAGGCCGGAGGTCGCGACCAATGAGAGTTTCGATGCGGGAGGGCTCCGCTTCGAGGTCGTGGAGCCGTTCGAATCCCTCAGGGTCGCATACGACGGGAGTCTCGTCGTGCTCGACGACCCTCTCGAGATGGCCGACCCGAAGCGCGCCTTCACCGAGAATCCAGTCGTCAAGGCATCGGTGCGCCTCGACTACTCGAAGGTGAGCCCCATGTTCGGCGGGGAGAACGAGGACGCTAAAGAACGCCCGGGTGAGGAGTTCGCGAAGGGTCACTACGAACAGCTCGTGGCAGGTTCTGGGACGATCACGCTTGGAGACGAGGAGTTCCGCGTCAGCGGGTACGGGCTCCGGGATCATTCCTGGGGCCCGCGCACATGGCAGGCGCCGTGGTACTACCGGTGGCTGACGGGGAACGCCGGAGCGGATTTCGGGTTCATGGGATCGCGAGTTGCCCGTAGGGATGGTGGCGGCACGAGGGGTGGTTTCGTGTTTGACGGCGGGGAGATGTACCTCTGCGATCGCTTCGAGATAGCCACCACCTGGAGCACAGGCGCTTCGGCTCGGTTCCACGAGCAGATCTCTGCGCGCATCAGCTCGACCTTCCACGACCGGGCGTGGGAGATATCCGGACGTGTGATGCGCCTCATCCCTCTGCGCAACCGGCGGGAGGGTGCCGACGGGTCGCTGATGGTGACGCGCATCTCCGAGGGCCTGACCGAGTGGACGCTGAGCGACGGCCGGGTCGGCTACGGGCTGTCGGAGTATCTCGACCAGATCGTCGACGACCAGCCGGTCGGGCTGGCCGAATAAGGATCAAACGGTCACAACGTCCACGATCGAGACCGCTGCGAGGGGGGTATCGGTGGTGACGAGCCAACTCGGTCGTGAGCGTGGAGGATCTCTCGGCGTCCATCTGGACCTGGCACCGTGACGGCGACAGCGGAGACTTCTCCATCACAAAGGTGATCGAGATCCCCGCCGAGCCTGCCGATGCGAGCGTGCTGCCTCCACTTCTGCAGGGCTTCGGCGCGGTCCCACCCCTCGTCACCGACATCGACCTGTCAGTCGACGACCGTTACTTGTACGTGTCGTGCTGGGGAACGGGCGAGCTCCGCCAGTACGACGTCACCGACCCGCTCTCCCCCAAACTGACCGGCTCGGTCCACATCGGGGGAATCGTCCGCCGGACGCCGCACCCCGCGAGCGATCGCCCGCTCAGCGGCGGACCGCAGATGGTCGAGGTCAGCCGCGACGGGCGAAGCATCTACTTTACGAACTCGCTCTACGGCGCCTGGGACGACCAGTTCTACCCAGACGGCGTCGGTGCCTGGCTCGTCAAGCTCGACGCCGACCCGAACGGCGGTATCTCCTTTGATGCGGACTTCTTCGTCGACGACTTCCGTGGCCTCAGACCCCACCAGGTCCGGCTTCAGGGCGGCGACGCGTCGCCTGACTCCTATTGCTGGTCCTAGTTCTAACGACCTGCCGCTGAGTCAGGAATCGAAACCCAGCCCCACCCGATCGAGCGTTCGCAGCCACAGGTTGCGCCGGCCTTCACGCTGGTCTGCAGTGGCAAGCGAGCGTCGGGTTGCCTGGATGCCGGCGTAGCGAAAGGGCTCGGGTGGAAACGGCAGCGGCTTTTTCCGGACGAACGACAGGCGCGTGCGCTCGGTGTCGGCACCGCTCGCAAGGTCACCCAGCACCTGTGCCGCGAATCGGGAGGCCCCCACGCCAAGACCGGTGAAGCCGGCGGCGGAGACGACACGCCCCGATGACGACCGGTCGAAGAAGACACAAAAGCGCGTGCATGTGTCAATCGCTCCGGCCCAGGCATGGGTGAAGGCAACGGAGTCGAGTTGAGGGAAGGTCGTGTCGAAGAGCTCGAGCAGCCGCGCAAAGGTCTGAGGGCGGTCTTCGAGTGAAGGCCGGAGACCGTTCCCGTAGTGGTAGATGGCGTCGTAGCCGCCGAAAAGGATGCGGTTGTCCTCACTCAGCCGGTAGTAGAGGAACAGGTTCCCGGCGCCACCGAGTCCTTGCCGGTTGCGCCACCCGATGTCGTTCAACTGAGCCGGGGTGAGTGGCTCGGTCATGAGGACGTAGTCGTACACGGGAACGATGTAGCGACGGAGGCGGTGGACCGGCGAGGGGTACGCATTCGTCGCGAGTGCCACGCGATCGGCGACGACCTGGCCGTGTGGCGTCCGAAGTGTGACTCGCCCCGAGTCCGCCAGCGCGTCGACGGGAGAGTGCTCGAAGATCCGCACGCCGGCGTCGAGGCACGCACGGCGAAGACCCCACGCGAGGCGGGCCGGGTTCAAGAGGGCGACCGACGACCGGTCCCAGAGACCGGCGAGGTACGAGGGAGACGCCACCTCGGCCCTGACGGCGTCACGCTCGAGGAACTCGACGTCGTCAGCCCCTCGGTTCTCGCTCTCGGCCAGCTGGCGGAGCTCGGCGACCTGGTAAGGCTCGGTCGCCATGACAATGTCGCCAGTCCGTTCGAAGGCACAGTCGATCTGCAGCCGGGTGACCGTGGCTTCGATCTCGTCCAGGTTTTCGCGCCCGAGCTCCTCGAGGCGTGCGATCTCGCTCGGGAAGCGGCTCTCGCCGTTCGATCGTCCGTGGGTGAGAGATGCCGAGCAAAAGCCGCCGTTTCTCCCGGTGGCCGCCCAGCCACACCGGTCGGCGTCGAGGAGCACGACATCCCGGTTCGGCCCACGTTCTTTTGCCAGCAGCGCGGTCCAAAGGCCGGTGAAGCCACCGCCGACGACAGCGAGATCAGCTGTCGTCGAGCCGACGAGCGGCGGAGCGGGTGCTGGCGCGCGGGGATCGTCAAGCCAGAAGGCAAGTCGCGCGGCGTCCCGAAGATCGTCCAGCCGGTGCGCCATCGGACTGGACGCTACCGAACTGCCGCCGCAGTGCCGTCGCACGGACAGGCAACTAGCGTCGTGGGCATCGACCAATCGAACTGGGACCTCGCGGCCGGCAGCTCCTCGTGGCTTCAATCCGGCGAGCACGTGATATGGCGGGGTGCCCCGGATGCTTCGCTCATCTTCAACAAGCAAGATCTGTTCCTCGTCCCGTTCACATTCCTATGGGGTGGTGGTGACCGCCATCCCGCCACCCGCTTCGCCGCCACCAGGCTGGTATCCGGACCAGAACGCCGCTGGGGTCCTTCGTTGGTGGGATGGCGCGCAGTGGACGGACCAGACCCGAGGAGTGTGAGCTCCTATCAGCCGAGAGCGTCAGATCTCCCCGGCAACGGCGTGTGCGTCCCGTTGACGACCGGCGTCGGTGCGGTGATGACGGGCAGAGGTGAGAGTCGCACCACGCGCTCTCTCACGCCGCGGCCTGAGAGGCGTTCGATCCCGCGGAGGCGGCGGGATCCGAGCACGATCGCGTCGCAGTGCCAGTCGGCCGATTCCGTAACGATCACACGTGCCACTGCGTCCCCGCGCACCGAGCTCGCCAGGCCCTCGGCGCCGACCCCAGCGAGGCGAAGCGTGAACACGGCTTCGTCAACGAGGAGCTGGGCCTGTGTCCCAGTTTCGAGAGGCGGCACCCGGGCGTTCATCGAGCGCTCGTGCACGTGGAGCACCCGCACATCGGCCCCGTGGTCGACGGCCAGCTGGCAGGTGAACGCCAGCGCGACCTGGCCTGAGTCGAACTGATCGATCGCCAGCAACAGACGGCTCCACATCACGACACCTCCAACAGCAATCCGTTCTCCCGCCGTTGGTCTGAAGCGACGGTAACACCGCCCGGGATCCGACCGGCTGTCGGCCGGTCGTGTGTGCAATCGTAGGCTGATGGAAGAACTGCTCAGTGACGAGGCCACCGTCAGGCGTGACGACAGGGCTCACGTCTTTCACTCCTGGTCGGCGCAAGCCCTCATCGACCCTCTCCCGATTGCGCGTGCCGAGGGTTCCTATTTCGAGGATTACGAGGGCAAGCGGTACCTCGACTTCTCATCCCAGCTCGTCAACGTCAACATCGGTTATCAACACCCGAGACTGGTCGAGGCGATCGTGGAGCAGGCCCGCCGCCTATGCACCGTGCAACCCGCCTTCGCGAACGACATGCGGAGCGAAGCTGCCCGGCTCATCGCCGAACTGGCGCCCGGTGACCTCGACCGGATCTTTTTCACGAACGGCGGTGCTGAGGCGAACGAGAACGCCATCCGCATGGCCCGCCTCCACACCGGGCGTTTCAAGGTGCTGGCTGCGTACCGCAGCTACCACGGCGCCACCCTTGGGGCCATCACTCTCACGGGTGACCCCCGCCGGTGGCCTTCGGAGCCGGGCATGCCAGGCGTCGTCCGTTACTTCGGCCCGTATACGTACCGGTCGGCGTTCCACGCGGCCGACGACGCCGAAGAGTGCGAGCGGGCACTCGAGCATCTGCGAGAGATCATCAGCATGGAAGGGGCTCACACCGTCGCGGCGATCATCCTCGAGACAATCGTCGGCACCAACGGCATCCTTGTGCCCCCTCCCGGTTACCTCGAAGGCGTTCGCACGCTTTGCGACGAATTCGGCATAGTGCTGATCGCCGACGAGGTGATGGCGGGCTTCGGTCGGTGCGGCGAATGGTTCGCCGTCGATCACTACGGGGTAGTGCCGGACCTGATCACCTTTGCAAAGGGTGTGAACTCGGGTTACGTACCGCTTGGCGGGGTGATCATCTCGCCTGCGATTGCGGGGAGTTTCGACGAGCGGCCCTTCCCCGGTGGGCTCACCTACTCCGGCCACCCGCTCGCATGTGCTTCCGCTGTCGCCTCGATCAACATCTTCAAAGAAGAGGGCATCATCGAGCACGCCCGGCGGATGGGCGCCGAGGTGATCGGCCCGGGCCTCGAGGCGCTCGCCGAGCGGCACCCCTGTGTCGGGGAGGTGCGAGGGCTCGGCGTGTTCTGGGCGCTCGAGCTCGTCCGGGACCGGACCACCCGAGAACCGCTCGTCCCGTACAACGCGATCGGTGAGTCAGCCGCGCCGATGGGCGAGCTGGCAGCAGCTTGCAAGTCACGCGGCCTGTGGCCTTTCACTCATTTCAACCGGCTCCACGTGGTGCCGCCGTGCACGATCTCGACCGACGAGGCGCGCGAGGGCATGGCCATCCTGGACGAGGCGCTCGCCGTGGCCGACGCCCACGTCCAAGGTCGGTGAAGCGGCGCCCGATCGTGCACAATTGAGAGACTGATCGCAGGGCGCGCGCTCTCGTAGAGTCGGTCCCAGTGCCTCACCCCAAGCTGCCACCGAGGTGGCGCCCGATGACCCGATGAGCAGCCTCGCAAGGTTGGGCCGCCTCGTCGTCGGCCGTGCGCTCTCGTCCAAAGACGCGTCGAGTGAGGAGATCACACCGGTCGAGGGCCTCTCCGCCCTCTCTCTCGACGCCCTGACCTCGGTCGCCTACGGCCCCCAGGCGATCCTGTTCGTCCTTGCGGCGGCAGGCGCGACGGCGCTCCACCTCATCTTCCCGATCACGGTTGCGATAGTCGGGCTCCTCGTCATCTTGGTGATCTCGTATCGCCAGGTCATCAACGCCTATCCGCAGGGCGGCGGCGCGTACGCCGTGTCCCTCGACAACTTCGGACCACGGGTCAGCAAGCTGGCCGGCGCTTCCCTGATCGTCGACTACACGCTGACCGTCGCTGTGTCGATCGCTGCGGGAGTGGCGCAGTTCACCTCCGCCTTTCCCTCCACGACGCGCTTCACGGTCCCGATCTGCCTGGGCATCCTGCTCGTCATCACCGCTCTCAACCTCCGCGGCCTGGGAGAGAGCGCCCGAGCCTTCCTCATTCCGACGCTCTTGTTCATCTTCGGGTTGCTCGCGATCATTGCGGTCGGGCTGATCCACCCACTCGGCCTTCACTCGGCCCAGTCCGGCCAGACGCTCGTCGCTACACACTCGCTCGAAGCGGTGAGCGTGCTCCTCGTATTGAAGGCTTTCTCCGCCGGCTGCAGCGCCCTTACCGGTGTAGAGGCGATCGCCAACGGCGTCCCGCTCTTCAGGGAACCGAGGGTGGCCCGTGCCAAGCGCACCGAGCTCCTGCTTGGCGCGATCCTCGGCCTGATGCTGCTCGGCTTGGCAGAGCTCGCCAACAAGTTCCACGTTCGCCCGAGCTCCCGCCAAACGGTGCTGAGCGAGATCATGTCGGAGGCCGTCGGTCGCCACTGGGCTTACTACATCGTCTCGCTCACGACCACCTTGGTCCTCGCTCTCGCGGCCAACACCTCCTTCGGTGGCCTGCCGATCCTTACGAGCCTCCTGTCGCGGGACAATTGCCTCCCGCACCTATTCGGCGTGCGAGACAGCCGCCTCGTCTTCGGCAATGGCGTCTGGACCCTTGCGGTGTTCTCCGGCGCCTTGCTCGTAGCCGTCGGCGGCGACACGAACACGATGATCCCGTTGTTCGCCATCGGTGTCTTCACGGGCTTCACGCTGTCCCAAGCGGGCCTGGTGGTCCACTGGCGCCGGACAAGGGAACGCGGCTGGGCGCGGCGGTCCCTGATAAATGGCCTCGGGGCGCTCGTCACCGCCACTGCGACAGTGATCTTCCTCGTCACCAAGTTCGTCGAGGGCGCATGGGTCGTCGTGATAGCGATACCGCTCCTCATCCTGTTGTTCCACCGGATCGAGGTCTATTACAAGCGAGCCGGCAAGGAGATTGGGATCGACGAGATCCCGGCACTTCCCGAGCGTCAAGGAGCCGTCGTGGTGGTACCCGTTTCGAACATCTCCCGACTCACCCAACACACTCTCTCCGAGGCACTCTCGCTGAGCGACGAGGTGATTGCCGTCACCGTGGTCCTGGACGGTAAGCCCTCAGGACTGCCGGAACGAGACGTCGAACGACTCTGGGCGGAATGGGACCCTGGTATCCCACTCCGGGTCCTGCACACCGACTATGCGTCTGTCGTCCAGCCCATAGTGAGGCTGGTCGACGAGCTCCTCGCAGAAGATGAGCGCCAGGTGGTAGTTCTCATCCCGGTTGTCCTCCCCG
Organism: Acidimicrobiaceae bacterium; assembly: GCA_003136185.1. Lineage (GTDB taxonomy): Bacteria > Actinomycetota > Acidimicrobiia > Acidimicrobiales > Bog-793 > Palsa-601. The sequence continues at coordinate 12,527 of PLDN01000027.1, forward strand.
AACGATTCAGGTACCGGCTGCTCCACAACCAAACGGACCTGGCGCTCGCCACGGCCCTTCACCGCCGCCCGAATGTCATCGTCGCCCGTGTTCCGATGGCTATCACGATCTCCGATCCGCAGGAGCCGCCCGAGCCGCCCGACGGCGTGCCGGACGACCATGCCATTGCTTGAGTGAACCAGCACCGCCGTCGGCGAGTTGGCCGCGTGTCGCTTCGTCGGCCGTTGACTCTGACCGACTCTCGTTAGGGCTCGACCCCCCTTTCGCGCTCAACCGCCGGCTACGCCTCGTTCGAGGCAGAATTCGTTGCCCTCGGGATCAGCCAGCACGACCCATCCGCTGCGATCGGGCCGGCGGAGGTCGTCGATGACGGTCGCACCGAGTGCAAGGAGGCGTTCGACCGCTGCGTCGCGTGCCTCGGGGCTCGAGTCTGGCGGCACGAGGTCGAGATGGACCCGGTTCTTCAAGCGCTTGGCCTCGGGCACTCGGACAAACAGCACGTTCGCGCTCCCGTCCGGCGCGACGAGCAGGCCCTCCGGATCCTCGGGATTATTGGGATTCAGTGGATCTTCGGCGTAGCCGATCGCCTGTGACCAGAACGACACCATGCGGTACGGATCGGCACAATCGAGAGTGATGGTTCTGATTCGAAGTGACATTGGGTATTGGTGCTTCCTTTGGAGAAACGGTGCCACCCGCGATCAGAGGTCAGTCGAGTGATCGAGGAGGCGCGCAGTGGTTGTTCACGGGCGTGCGCACCTCCCTTCAAGAAGACGAACCGACGGCTGATTATGGCACTGCTCAGCCATCGAAGGATCCGCGACCTACGATCTAACCGTGGACACGGTCGTCTCAGACGAGGCCAAGGAGTACGTAAAGACGCACGGTGGCGTCGTCTTCGTCCGAGCGCATTCCCACCGCTGCTGCCACGGCGTGACCACCTTCCTCGACACCACGACCAAACCACCCCGCGACAGCTACGACTTCACGTCCGTCAGCTCCGACGAGATTGACGTGAGATTCCATGGCAGCTCCGCGGGCCAACCACACGAACTCGTGATCGAGCTTCGGGGGGTACTGCGGCGCCATCCCGTGAGCTACTGGGACGGCTGCATCTACAAGCCCTGACTGACGTCAGTCGGTCTCTATTCCGATCACTCCTTGCGAGGCCGGCGAGCAAGGTGCGGATCGCTCGATCGCCGTCATCTCGGGTCTTTGCCGGCGCTCGCCCGCGACTTGGCTGGCTAGCGAGAGACGGACCAGGGCGTTGGAGCGGGCGACCGAGCCGAGCCACTCCCTGCTGTGCTTCGCCGAGCGTTGGAAGCTCTGACGGTCAACGGACGCGAGACCAAAATGCGGGCCGTAGCCGAACGCCCACTCGAAATTGTCGAGCAGGCTCCAATAGAAATAGCCGCGGACGTCGAGGCCGTCGCTCAAGCAGCGCTCAACTCCCAAAAGAGCTCGAGTGACGTACTCGATCCTCTCGGCGTCATCGTCGGTCGAGATCCCGTTCTCGGTCACGAATACCGGCAGTCCACTTGTCACCTCGTGTGACCGGCGGATCGTCGCTCCCTGTGACAGCTGGTAGGTTGACATGTGACCATTTGGTCACGTATTCTGCAGTGGTGACCAACGAGGACCGTGTGTTCAAAGCGCTCGCGGATCCCACGCGCCGGCTCCTCCTCGACCGGCTCTTCGACCGTGACGGGCTCACGCTGACCGAGCTCGAGTCGACGTTGGAGATGACGCGTTTCGGCGTGATGAAGCACCTCCACGTCCTCGAGGAGGCCAACCTCGTCGCCACGCGCCGCGCCGGCCGGGAAAAGTTGCACTACCTCAACCCCGTGCCGATCCGTGAGATACACGACCGTTGGATCGACAAGTACACCGAGCGCCAGGTATCGGCGCTCGTGAATCTCAAACACCAACTGGAGAAGGAGCACACAGCATGAGCACCACTACGCAAGGCACCCGCGTCTTCGTCGTCTACATCAAGGCCAAGCCCAACGCCGTCTGGGACGCCATCACCAAGCCCGAGTGGACCAAGCAGTACGGCTACGGCGGCGAGGCCGACTTCGACCTGCGCCCGGGCGGGCACTTTGTCCACCACACGTCAGCCGAGATGAAAGCGATGGGCGCGCCCGAAGTGGCGGTCGACGGCGAGGTCGTCGAAGTCGACCCGCCGCGCAGGCTCGTCCAGACCTGGAGGATGGCGATGGACGAGACGATCGCGGCTGAGGGTTACTCTCGCCTCACATACGAGCTCGAAGAGCGCGATGGCGGCGTCACGAAGCTGACGTTGATCCATGACCTCGAAGGTGCCCCGCTGCTCGAGAACCTCGTGTCGGGCGCCATGGAGGATCAGGGCGCTGGAGGCGGCTGGAACTGGGTCCTGAGCGACTTGAAGTCGTTGTTGGAAACCGGCTCGAGGCTTGCCGGCTGACATATCTCGGACTACCGCGCCCACCCCGCACGGAGGTGCGCGCGGTAGCTTTCGAGCCGTGTCTGACTACGTCATGCCAGACCCAGAGCCGAAAGAGATAGACGAGCGGTGATGCCAGTGGTGGGAGGAGACTCCGGCGTGACGACCGGAACGAGCTCGCGGCGGCGATTCCTCAAATGGGGACTCTCCGCTACGGCGGTAGTCGTAGCAGGCGGAGCTGCCGGTGTTGAGCTCGTCGCCCACGGCGTCCTACCGGGCCAGCATCTCCTCTATGTCATCGACGGGGCATGCTCTGTCGCCTTGCCACCCGAGTCATTCGATCCGGAGGGCTCGACTTACCTGGGCTCGTTCTTCTCGCAGGCTCGCAACACCCGGGTCGGCTACACCCTCGCCTATCCGCCTGGTCACGACAAGGGGAGCGAACTCCCGCTCGTCGTTTACCTGCACGGTTGGGGAGGCAACCACTTGAGCAGCTATGGCGGTCTCACCTTGGCACGAGCGCTGGCCCTTCGCTCGGCTACCGGTGAGCACCTCCCGATGGCGATGATCTGCGCCGACGGCGGGAGGGGCTACTGGCACGCCCACCCGGGTGACGACCCGATGTCGATGCTCGTCGACGAACTGATCCCGCTGTGTCGAAGACTCGGACTTGGGAGCTCGCCCCAGAAGATCGGGATGACCGGCATCTCGATGGGGGGATACGGAGCGATCCTCGTGGCGGAGAAGCACCCGGAGCTGGTGAGCGCTGTCGCCGCCATCAGCCCGGCCGTCTGGACGACTTGGCCGCAGGCGCACAACGCCAACCCGACGGCTTACACCTCGGCTGCGGACTTCGCAGCGAACAACGTCGTCGCGCACACCTCCGCGCTGGCCGGTATCGGTGTACGCGTGGCATCCGGCGTTCTCGACCCGTTCCACCCGGGCGTCGAGGCCTTGGTACACGCCCTGCCACACGGGGCGGTCGTCGACTTCTCGAAGGGTTGTCACACTGGGCCATTCTTCGCGGCGCAGGTGCCGCCGTCGCTCGGGTATCTCTCCCGGCACCTGATCTCCTGATGCGCGCCAGGCGGCCCGGTAGCCCTCGAGTCGCCTACAAAGATGGTGAGGTAATCTAACTAAATGCGCCATCGCCGCATCACGTCGATCCTCGCGTCGACCGCTCTCGCCACCGTCGTTCTCGCAGCTTGTGGCAGTTCGCCTGCCGCCTCCAAGAAGACGACCGACTCCAAGGCGACACCCACCTCAGCGGTGGTTGCCTCCCAGGAGTTCCCGACGGTCGCCGGGGCATCGATCATCGCGATGCAGGCCAAGAACCCATACAAGCCGCACCCGCCGAACGGCGGTACTGACGACTATCACTGCACGCTCGTCAATCCTCATCTCAAGCAGAACTCATACATCGTGGCGAGCCACTTCTTCCCGAACTCCCCCGAGGTCCACCACGCGATCCTGTTCGAGATCCCGCCCGACGTCGCCGCCGAGGCACTCGCTGCCGACAAGGGCGGCAACGGCTGGCCATGCTTCGGTGAGACGGCTCTCCCCGGCGCGGGTCTCGGCTCCCTCGGAGCCACCCCGTGGCTGACCGCCTGGGCACCCGGGCACGGTCTCGACGTCGTGCCCGCCGGTACGGGCGTGTACTTCCCGAAGGGGAGCCTCGTCGTCATGCAGGTCCACTACAACCTGCTGGCCGGCGACAATCCCGTACACGTGAAGCTGATGCTGCAGGTGGTGCCCTCTGCCACTCACCACCTGATCCCGCTGCACCTCGACCTCATAATCGCCCCGCCGGACATCCCGTGTCCCTCGGGCGTCCACGGACCGCTCTGCAACAGGGCCGCCTCGCTCGCCAACCTCGGCCAGACATTCGGGCAGAGCGCTGTCGGCTTCGTGGACTTCCTCGAGCAGTTCTGCGGGCGCAGCATGACCGACCCGCCCGGCGGAGACACCACTTCTTGCACGTGGCCACTCGGGTGGAGCGGCAAGATCCTGCGGGTGCTCCCGCACATGCACCTGCTCGGGGCAGCTCTGAAGGTCGTACTCAATCCCGGCACGCCGCAGGCAGTGACGCTGCTGAACGACAAGAGCTACAACTTCGACTACCAGCACTGGTTCGTCCTGCCAAAGGCCGTCTCGGTAACCGCTAGGGACAAGGTGCAGGTCACCTGCACCTACAACCCGAGGCTTCGCCAGGAGCTCCCGCAGTTGCGCAAGCTGGCCCCGCGCTACGTCACCTGGGGCGACGGGACATCAGACGAGATGTGCCTCGCCGGTTTGAACTGGATCGCCTGAACGCCAACCGCGTCGGGACACGGGAGCGGTCGGGGGCAGCCCACGACTAATCTCGTCGAGTCGGTTTAGGCGACTCGAAAGGATCGAATGCACGTCGACCCGTACATAGTTCTCGGCAGCAGCATCGTCGGGCTTCTTGTGGGCCTCACCGGCGCCGGCGGTGGAGCGCTCATGACGCCGATGCTGATACTGCTGTTCAACGTCAAACCGTCGGCTGCCATCTCGAGCGACCTCGTCGCCGCCGTCGTCATGCGACCGTTCGGCGCAGCGATCCACCTCAGCCAGCGAACCGTCAACATGCGGCTAGTGGGTTGGATGGTGCTCGGCTCGGTACCGATGGCGTTTCTCGGCTCGTACCTGCTCCATCTGCTTGGCAACTCATCGTCAGCAGAGGACAACGTCGAGCGCTTCCTCGGAGGGGCGCTGTTGATCGGCGCCGCCGCCATGGTGCTGCGTTACGGCCTCGATCGGCGTCGTTCCGAGACGCGCCAAGGCGAGGTCCGTGCAATCAGTGCCCGCCCCGTGCCGACCGTACTTATAGGCATGATCGGCGGTCTCATCGTCGGAATGACCTCGGTCGGATCAGGCTCTCTCATGATCGTGCTGTTGCTCTTCTTGTACCCCACCATCGGCGCCAAACAACTCGTTGGCACCGATCTGACCCAAGCGGTGCCGCTCACGCTTGCGGCTGCGCTCGGCGCGCTCGCCTTCGGGCACGTCGAGTTCTCTCTCACGACCTCGATCATCATCGGTAGCGTGCCGGCGGTCGTCATCGGTTCGCTGCTCTCCTCGAGAGCACCCGACAAGTACATACGGCCGATCATCACGTTCGTGATATTCGCTTCGGGGCTCAAGTACATAGGAGTCGGTACGACGGCTCTTGGTTGGACGTTGTGCGCCGTGCTCCTCGCGGCGGCTGTCATCTGGCTGGCGGTCGCACGGCCGTGGTCGAAGGACCGCCCTGAGCCGCTAGGCCCCGGCGCGGCGCCTACCTAAATGAGCGACTCGTCCGGAGCGTTCGGGGTCCGGTAACCTGCGGTGATGCGCCATCGCCGCATCACCGCAATCGTCTTCACCTCGGCTTTGGCAGCCGTCACTCTTGCGGCTTGTGGCAGCTCGCCTGCCGCTTCCAAGAAGACGAGCCACACCAAACCGACACCCGCCACAGCCGAAGCGGCCACTCAGGCGTTCCCGTCGGTCTCGGGTTCCCACGTCGTATCGCTGCAGGGGGCCTATGCCTATACGCCCCATGCACCGAGCGGCGGGACAGACGACTACCACTGCACACTCGTCAACCCTCACCTGAAGGCCAACTCGTACATAATCGCGAGCCACTTCTTCCCGAACTCTGACGAGGTCCACCACGCGATCCTCTTCGAGGTGCCGCCGGACGTCGCCGCTGAGGCGGAAGCGGCTGATCACAACGGCAAGGGTTGGACGTGCTTCGGCGAGACTGCGCTGCCCGGGCAGGGCCTCGGCTCGCTCGGCGCTACCCCTTGGCTGGCGGCGTGGGCGCCCGGTCACGGGCTCGACACGACGCCCGCCGGCACCGGCGTCTACTTCCCGAAGGGCAGCCTCGTGATCATGCAGGTTCACTACAACTTGCTCGAGGGAGACAGGCCGGTCCATGTCAAGCTGATGCTGCAGACCGTGCCGGCGGCCACCCACCACTTGATCCCGCTTCACCTCGACCTTCTCCCCGCACCGCCAGACATCCCCTGCCCCTCCGGTGTTCGGGGGCCGCTGTGCAACCGGGCGGCATCGCTGAAGAACCTCGGGCAGCGCTTCGGATCGCAACTGGTGAGCTTCGTGAACCTGATCGAGCAGGTCTGCGGCCGAAACCCCGTCGACCCGCCCGGTGGGGACACCACGACCTGTACCTGGCCGCTCGCGTGGTCGGGCGAGATACTGCGCGTGACACCGCACATGCACCTGCTCGGAACGGGTATGAAGGTCGTCCTCAACCCCGGCACACCCGAGGCGAAAGTGCTTCTCAACGACACTCACTACGACTTCGATTACCAGCGCTCGTTCACGATGCCAAAGCCTGTGAAGGTAGTCGCGGGTGACAAAGTGCAGGTGACCTGCACTTACAACCCAAGGCTCCGCCAAGAGCTCCCGCAGCTCCGCAAGCTCCCAGCGCGCTATGTCACCTGGGGGGACGGTTCGTCGGACGAGATGTGCCTCGGGATCATCACCTGGATTGCTTGAGCCAAGCGGCCCGCTCAGTTGTAGCCCCGCTCACGCTGAGGCGCGAGCTGCGGTCGTAAAGTAGGGATCATGGAGTTCATCAGGAGCGGCCCGTATTTGATCCTGGGCGTCATCTTCGGAGCGCTGTCGTACCGCCGCACTATGCAATTCCGCCGGATTTACGGGAGGAGCCCGTGGGGAATCCACCCGATCGTGTGGGGGCTGTTGAGCCTCTTCATCGTCTTTTTCGGCACGCTCTTGTCCGCCATCGCATGTTCGACGAGCAGATCGCGGGTCAGCGCAAACCGGAGCAACCCGCAGGGCTACGGCGGCGTCCCACAAGACCGAGGTCCGGGATACGGTGCGCCGGCCCCCGGGATCGGGCAGTCGAACGCGTGGCCTCAAGCCGCCGGCGCGAACGTACCGCCGGTCTGGAGTAAGCCGCCGCAGGTTCCCCCGATCCTGGCCGACAGCTGGGCACAGGATCCGACGGGTCGGCACGAGTTGCGGTATTTCGACGGCACGAAGTGGACCGAGCACGTCTCCGACCAACGGGTGACCTCGACCGACTCCCTCTGAGCGGCGAGGCGAGGCGAGGGCGGGGGGGCGGGGGCGGCCGAGGGCAGGGCGTCTACTGCTCAGGCGGGCGAGCGGCTCCACTCGGCAAGGACCTCGCGGTACCGGTGGTCCCAGTCGTCGTAAGAGCGGCGCAAGCGGTCTCCCGGCCACGATCGCCCGAGCAACTCCGAAGGAAGCAACGGGTCCGCCTGGAGGTGCCGCAGCACGGCGGCCGACAGCACGAAACCAGGCGCGAGATCGTTCGAGCCACGCAGTACGAGCGCGTCGAGGCCGAGGAGCAGCTCCTCTGCCACCTTCGCCCAACCGTCGATGTCGAAAAGCCGCGTCAACACCTCGTCCGAGCCAAAGCTGCAGCGACCAGTGAAGATCACGACGTCGCGACCGACCTCTTTCGCCAGGTCGACCGCAAGATTGCCGGGACGGATCCATGTCCCGTCCCGCAGCTCGGCGAGCCGTGCCCGCGCGAGGGCGCGCCGACGCGATCCTCGAACCTCGGCGGAGCTGCCGGCGGTGGTCACGACGACCACGTGCCAATCCCCCCGCCACCGGCGCTTGCGGCCTTCGCGGCTAGCGCTCTGGCGCTGCTGACGCTCTAGCAGGTGGCCGGCCAGCCGGTAGTTCCCGACACCATCGGTCGAGCACTCTCCGGCTTGCACCATGCGGCTCAGGGCCACCCTCGCTCTGTTCTCGTTCACAGCGAACAGGCTCGCCACGTGGACGAGATACGCGACGGGCAGCTCACCGGAGTCCGCACCGAGCAGGGTGCTGGCGAGCACCGAGCGCGCGGTGAGTGGAGCGACAGTAGGGAGGGTGTCATTACGCACTTGTCACAGTTAATCAGATTTTGTAAGATCAACCTATGCCAACCACCATGGTGCTCGACAAGGCCGTGCGGCCGGACGTCCTGCCGACCGATCGCCTGGGGCCCACCGGAGTCTGTCGTCCTGAGCTGAGGGCGGAGCTCCGGCGCATCGACGACCTGCGCAACTCGATCACAGTCGTCACCTTGTGGGGTGCCGTCATCGGCCTCGTTGCACTGGCCGTGACTCTCAACAACTGGCTGTTCTACGTCGCGGCCTTCGTTCTCTTCGGCCCGATCTACGTCCGCTTCGCGATCTTGATGCACGAGGCAGCTCACAAGCTGTTGTTCACCAACAAGCGGATCAACGACTTCGTCGGCACGTGGCTCATCGCATTCCCGGCCTTCACACCGATCCAGCTCTATCGCAGGGCGCACTTCTCACACCACCGCGAGGAGTTCGGCCCCGAGGAGCCCGACATCGCCTTTTACGGTGGGTACCAGTGCGATCGCCGGACGCTGCGCCGCCGCCTGCTCCGCGATGCCGTCGGAATCTCGGGATGGAAGAACTTCACGTCACTCGTGATGGCGATCCGGAACCCCGCCGCCCGCAAGGTCGTGTCCTCGATCCTCGGTGTGCAAGCGGTGCTCTGGGCGGTCAGCTGGCTCGCGACCGGTCGCTGGTGGATCTACCCGCTCTTGTGGTGGCTCCCGTGGATGACTCAGTGGCGTGTCCTGAACCGCCTCCGCTCGATCGCCGAGCACGGCGGTCTCGAAGCGAGCAAGGACAGGCGGGTGACAACCCACGCCGTCCGCCAGTCGCTCGCCGCCCGGATGTGGCTTGTCCCATACAACACGGGGTGGCACCTCGCGCACCACGTCGACATGGGCGTCCCCTGGCGCAACCTGCCCCGCTACCACGAAGAGTTGGTGCGGGCCGGCTACGTGACCGACGAGCTCGTATACCCGAGTTACTTCGCCCTGTGGCGAGCGTTGTCCGGAGCTGAGCCCGAGGAAGCAGCGGTCCCCCCAGCCGCGTAGGCTAAGCGAGAATGTGGCGAGGGGGTCGCCGGAAAAGGGGAGAGTGATGCCGAGAACCGCGCCGGTGACCCGGTGGGATACCGACTTCGACGTCCTCGATCCTGAGTACATATCGAATCCGTTCGAGATCTGGGACGAGTTGCGTCAAGGGTGCCCGATCGCCCACACCGACCGGCGAGGGAGCAACTGGCTCCCCACCCGATACGCGGACGTCACCGCCATCGCTCACGACATCGAGCACTTCAGCTCGCTCGAAGTCGGCGTCATACCTTTCGACGGCGAGCCCACCGAGGAGCAGGACCGGGTGCTCCCCTACGGGCTGCCCCCGATATCGGCTGACCCGCCGCTTCACACGTGGACCCGGCGGCTGCTCCTGCCCTGGTTCTCCCATCGCCGAGTGGAGGGGTACGAGGAGCTGACGCGAGAGCTCTGCCGGTCGGCGATAGCGGGCTTCGATGCGGGTGGACGTGCTGACGCTGCCGAGGAGTACGCGCAGCAGATACCCGTCCGGGTGATTGCTCAGGTGCTGGGAGTGCCGATCGAGCTCGCAGACACCTTCACTGGCTGGGTCCGCGACGTGCTCGAGTTCGCCGACGACGAAGAGCGCCGCTTCCGCGGGATGGAGGGGTTGATCAAGTACTTCCTCGTGGAGCTAGAAGAACGCAAGAAGAACCCCGGCACCGATCTTCTGAGCGAGCTCCTGCACACCGAAGTCGATGGCGCTCTCGTCGAGGAGAGCCTCGTGCTCGGGGTTGCCGCTCTCGTTCTGATCGCCGGTATCGACACGACCTGGAGTGCAATCGGCTCGTCGTTGTGGCACCTCGCGACGCATCCCGAGGATCGCAAGCGCCTCGCGGAAGAGCCGGAGATCTGGCCGCTCGCCATCGAGGAGCTCCTCCGGGCCTACTCGCCCGTCACGATGGGCCGGCTCGTGACGTCGGACGTCGAGTTCGCCGGCTGCCCGATGAAAGAGGGAGATCACGTGCTGCTCAACTTCCCGGCTGCCAACCGGGACCCAGAGACTTTCGAAGATGCCGAAGAGGTGATCCTCGATCGGGCGCACAACCGCCACGTGGCCTTCGGATCAGGGATCCACCGCTGCGCCGGCTCAAACCTCGCACGCATGGAGCTCCGGGTGGCTCTCGAGGAATGGATGAAGGCCATTCCCGAATTCCGCATCGCCGAAGGTGAAGAAGTCACCTGGGCGGGCGGGCAGGTGCGTGGTCCGCGACGTCTGCCGGTGGTCTTCCCATGAATATCCGCGTCGATCCCGACAAGTGCCAGGGCCACGCCCGTTGCTACGGGCTCTTACCGGAGCTCTTCGACATCGACGACTATGGCCTCTCGACCGTGATCGGCGACGGCACCGTCCCTCCCGAGCTCGAAGAGAGGGCACGTCTCGCGATCGCGAACTGCCCGGAGTACGCGATCGACGAGACCAGCTAACCCAAGTCGGGTGCTTCGTACCACAACCTAGGACTCCCACATTGAGCGACACGTCATCGGCTTACATCGCTTCCGGCTCCCGTGAGCGGTTGGGTGAGTCGTTCCTGAACGAGGGCGCGTTTCTCTTCATTGCCGTGCGCCACGACGGGACCGTCGTGTTCGCGACCGAGACCTCCCGCGAGTTGGTCGGCTGCGAGCCGTCAGAGCTGGCGGCCGCCAACGTCCTCGACCTCCTCCATCCCGAGGATCTCGAGCGGGCCATCCTGCAGTTGACATCTGCCACCGGGACGGGGCAGCGCACCGGCATCACGCGCTTTCGTGTACGCCATTCCGACGGTTCGTTCCGGCCAGTGGCCACGCGGCGGGCGACCGGCTGCTCAAACTCACCGCGCGGAGGCTCGAGTCCTGCGCACGCGGGGATGATCTCGTGCCTCGACCGGGCGGTGACGAGTTCGCCGTCCTTTGCTGCGGGGACTCGAGCGATGCCGCCGAGGTCGCGCTCCGGATTCGGCAGTCGCTGGAAGAGCCGTTCGAGATCGAGGGTCACATTGTCGAGATCAGCGTGAGCATCGGCGTCGCGTTCGGAGCCGACGGGTTGGACGAAGAGGTACTCGGTGCGGCGGACCGGGCGCTGTTCGAGGCCAAAGCCGGCGGCCGCTCCACTGTTCGGCAAGCACGTTGACCGAAGAGTTCGACGTATCTGAACCGCCCATCAGTGAGCCGGTCACGGCCACGGCTCTTCGCGAGCTGATCTCGACCTCGCGCCGGCTGGCGACCGAACGCGACCAGCTGCAGCGCCTCGTCGAGCACGTGCCGGCTGTTCTCTACATCGACGAGGTCACCGATCCCGGCGCCCACCGCTACCCGACTGTCTACGTGGGTCCCCAGGTTGAGGCGGTCCTCGGCATAACTGCGGCCGAGTGGATCGGGAACGACGAGCTCTGGCAACAACACATGCACCCCGATGACTGGGCCGAGACGAGCGCCGATTTCGACGCCTACCTCGCGCGAGGCAGAGGGGATCTCGTACAGGAGTACCGCATCGTCCGTCCGGACGACGGCCGGATCATCTGGGTGCGCGACCAGTGCGCCATCGCACGCGAGCCCGAGACCGGTCGCGCTGTGGTTCTCGGGGTGATGTCCGACATCACCTCCCAGAAGAACCTGGAGGACCAGCTGCGAGCCGCCGAGGCGAAGAACCGCGCGCTCATCGAGCAGATCCCGAACATCATCTGGACCCAACCGCTGAACGAGAACTCCGAGCCGCCCTACGTCAGCTCGATCGTGAGAGAGGTCTTCGGCGTGACCCCGGCCGAGTGGCTGACGACCGACTGGTGGTCGAACCATCTGCACGCGGAGGATCGCCAACGAGTGCTCGCTTTCCGCCGAGCGTTAATGGCAGAGGAGGGTCCCGCCCGGATCGAGTACCGCATGATCACCTCGCGACGGGCGGAGGTTTGGATCGGGCAGGTGTCTCAGGTCGTGATGAACGGCGAGCAGCCCTGGATGGTCCAGAGCCTCCTCGAGGACATCACCTCCCGCAAGCTCGCCGACGAGCAACTCGAATTCCGCGCGACCCACGACGCGTTGACGCGGCTCGCCAACCGGTCCCTCTTCGAGGAGACCCTCGAGCTCGCCCTCGCCCGCGCGATCCGCCACAACCAGGGAGTGGCACTGCTCTTTTGTGACCTGAACGGCTTCAAGGCAGTGAACGACACCTACGGTCACGACGCCGGTGACGAGATCCTGCGAGAGATCGCAGCGCGGATGCTGCTCTGCGTGCGCGAGAGTGACGTCGTCGCTCGGCGAGGCGGGGATGAGTTTCTCGTGCTACTGCCGGACATCGACCCCTCACCGCGGGAGTCCGCCGCGGGAGTGCACCGGGCCGAGAGGGTGGCGGACGCGATCAGCCGCCGCATCACGCGCAGCCTGAAGGTGCCGATCGAGGTCCAAGCCGGACCGGTCCTCATGAGCATGAGTATCGGCCGCTGCGTGTACCCCTGGGATGCAGCCGACGCCCGCGAGATGATGGCGGCCGCCGATGCCGCGATGTACCGCGCCAAGGGAACGCCGTAGGTTTGCGGGCATGAGAGAGATCGCGATGGAGGCCACCGAGTCGCTTGCCGCGAGGCGCTCCGGACGCGTAGCCCGAGTGGTCGCTTTCAAGGGATTCGGCGGTAGGCGGGCTGGCGAGACAGTCGTCGCGTACGCAGACGGTTCGATCACTGGGAGCCTTCTCGGCGGCGCGGCCGATTCCGCTTTGAAAAGTGAGACGGGTTCGCTCGGCCTTTTCGAGCTTTCCGTCGGTGACGCTGACGCGGTCTCCGCCGGTCTCGCCTGCGGCGGGGTCGCGAGCGTGCTCTTCAACGAGTTGGGGGTGATCCCAGGTCCTGCGTGGGACGCGCTCGTCGTGGGCCGCCCCGTGGCTCTCGTCACCCGCCCTGACGCCGCCTCGGCCTCCTCGGCAGTGCTCGCCCTCGTGGACAACCCGCTCACACGCTCCTTCGAGCCGCACGGTTCGGTCGGCGACAAAGTGCTGGACGAGATTGCATCGGGCGTCGCGCGCCTCGCGCTGCGCCAGGGCCGAGACGTTGCAGAGGTGCAGGTCCACGAGGGCTCGACTCTCGTCGTGGAGGTCTTCTTGCCATCGACGAGTCTCGTTGTGATCGGCGAGGGACAGCTGGCAGAGGCGCTCAAGGCTCAAGGCGCTCTCCTTGGTTGGGACGTGACCGTCGACAGCGCATGGGAAACCACAGCGGTGGCCCTGGTCGGATCGCTCGGACCCTCCGACGCCCTCGTCGTCCTCTCGCACGACCCCGCGGTGGACACGCCGGCTCTTGCACTCGCCCTTTCGACGGATTGTTACGTCGGAGCGCTCGGCTCTCGCCACACCCAAGCGGGCCGGCGCGAGCGACTACTTGCGGGCGGCGCGGACGGGCCGTCCGTCGGACGGATCCACGGGCCCGTCGGGCTCGATCTCGGCGCTCGCACACCCGAGGAGACTGCAGTGGCGATAGTCGCCGAGATACTCGCCCACCGTTCCGGACGCGACGCTGCGAGCCTGCGCTCGGCGAGCGGTCCCATCAACGGCTGATGCGGTACGACGTCGAGCCGGCACCGGCGTAGCATCCCGGTCATGGTCACTGCGATCGTCTTGATCAACGCCGAGCCCGACCAGGTCGCGCCGCTCGGGCAGGCTCTGGCGGACGTCGACGGAGTCGATGTTGCGTACTCGGTGGCAGGAGACGAGGACCTCGTGGCAATCGCGCGGGCGACCGATCACGAACTGCTGGCAGAGCTCGTCACGACGAGGATCGCTCCCCTACCTGGGATAACACGCACGCGAACACTGATCGCGTTCCGCGCCTACTCGAGCGACGACCTCACGAACATCTGAGGCCCCGCCCTGACCGGACGGCTGCCCGGGTGCTCCCTAGCGAGCCTCTAGGGTCGCGACGCCTTCGCCGCTCAGGTCGGTGAGTACGCCCTTTCTCCCGGTCATCGCCATGATGAGCGCAACGAGCGGGCCTGAGACCTCCGGACCAGAGCCGTGCTGCCAGTCAGCGTCAGTGGCTTTGAGGGCGAGGCCGGCGATGCGGCGTTTGGCCCCGACGATGAGCGAGGAGCCCTTGTAGAAGTTGGCGACCGCCAGCACAGGTGGTCGGTGGGGTGCACGCGGTAGGCGCCGAGAGGGCGGAAGATGTCCTCGCCGTGGATCACCACCTCGCCGAGCATCGCTGCCGAGGGNNGCTTCGAGGGCGTTCAGCTCCTTGTCGACCATCTTCTCAGAACTGAATCCGTTCCCAACCAGCTTCCCGACAAAGGCACCTGATGTGAGCAATGCCGTCGCAGTCATGTGCGCCACGACGTCTCGTACCTTCCAAGACTCACAGAGCGTCGGTTGATCGAAGGCGCCCGGCCCGAGAGCTCCGAGAGCGTCAGCTAGGTCGGCCCGCTCGCTCGCGGTCATCGACCAGGTGTCCATAGCCTCTCCTACGCGGCCCCTCCGGTGGAGGCGGCCGGTTCTCACCGTAGGTCACACGAGAACGAAGCGCCCGAGCCGATTCAGGTGGAAATGCGAAGGGTCCTGTCCCACACCATCACGCGGTAGGTCCCCGCCACGGTGTACGCACGGGACGGAGGCCCGAATGTGGTGACGGCGGTCTGCCACGAGACGTCACCCCACGGTGCCTGCAGGTTGAACACGAGAAAGTTGAAGGGCTCGGTATACCAGTAGCCCGCTGAGTTGCGGTCGTACCGCACGAGGTCGTGACCATTCCGGGCAACGACAGGCCGGACTTCGACGCGCCCGCTCGACTCCACGGTGACGATCGACGACGACCAGTAAGCGCCGATCCCGTCATGGAGGTCATGTGCCTCGAGCCAGCTGCCGAGCGTTGCGGCACTCGACTGCGGAGCCGACTGGTCGAGATTGATCGCCGCCCCTGCCGCATAACAACAGCTGGCGGCGAGCCCGACCGCGGCCGCCGCACGGCCGAGTGCTCCCCAGGTGAGACCCTCCGCCACGCGGCCGACGACCCGGCCGGCGAGGATCGCCCCGAAGATGATGCCGGGGGTGAGATACCGGGCGTACTCCGGATCGGGAGAGGCGGCGAGCACGACGAAGGCAACCGGCGCGGCAAGCGCCGCGAGCAGCAGCATGTCATCGAGGCGCCAGGCCGCCTCAGAGCTCGTGCCGACGACGGTGGGCCGCCCACGGACTGCGCCCCACACGGTGGCAAGGCAGGTGCCCATGACGGCGACGCCCACGACGAGGATCGCGAGACTGTGCGTGTAGCTGAGCGCCCTCGGATCGGCTCCGATGCCGAAGTAGGTCGTGCCGACGCCCATCATGAGCGCCCCTTCGTGCAGCCCGTGCTTGACGTTGTGGACCATCTGCGTGAACGTCGCTATCGGGTTGGCCGTGGCGATGGAGAAGGTGCCGAGCGCGCGGGCGATCCGCCGTATCGCCTCAGCGAGCACGAGTGATGAGATTGCGGCCGCTACCTGTGGCAGGCCGGTGCGCCAATCCCGTGTGCGGCCCATCGCAAGAACGCCGGCGCCGAAGACCGGCACGACCCCGAGGGCGAGCATCTGCAGGTCGCCGAGCAGCCCCGCCGCCAGGAAGAGGACCGCGACTACGAAGCCGATGCCGAACTTCCGGCGCCGAAGGGCGAGAAACGCCACAAGGCACCACAACGCCGTGCCGACATGTAACGGCCCGCGGAGGAGAAAGATCGCGAGCGCTTGCGCGGGGAACGCAAGGATGGCGACGACCGTTGCCGCCGCCGCGATGGCCGTTGCACGGCGGCGTTGCTCGACGGCCATGACGACCCCGATCACGACGACCACGGTGACGATCGCGGCCGGCACGGCGTGCAACAGGACCGCGTGAAGACCGAAGGCCACGTCTGCCATCAGGTACCAGAGCGCGTCGATCGTCCAGAAGGAGTCGAGCGAGATCGCCCAACCGCTCAGGAGGAGATGGCCATGCGCCATCGCCTGACCCTCGAGCAGGACGGTGGCTCCATCCGAGTCAGGCGCGAAGGCATGCACGGAGATCGCGTAGAGCAGCACGAACAGACCGAGCGTCGCAGCAGTGGCCGCGGCAGCCAGGCCGACACGCTTGTACCAGGGTCCGAGCACTACAGCGACACTAGCGATGCCGGGTTCGCAGGCCCCGGATCACCGTTGACTAGAGACTTTGATCTGCCACTCATGGCGAGCGCGACTGTTAGCACCGATGTGCTGGGAGCAGGTCGATCAAGATCCTGCCACCGGGACCGCGGGCCTGGCTAAAGCGATTCGTCAGCCCTCAGAGCGGCCAAACCGATCGGGCAGGACACTCCCGTGCCACCGAGGCCGCAATATCCGCCCGGGTTCTTCGCGAGATACTGCTGGTGGTAATCCTCGGCGTAGTAGAAGGGCCCGGCCTCGACAACTTCGGTCGTGATCTCGCCGTACCCGGCCTTCGTCAGAGCGTCCTGGTAGTGATCCCTCGAGGTCTTCGCCGCGGCGAGCTGGGCGTCGGAGTTCGTGTAGATCCCTGAGCGGTACTGGGTCCCGACGTCGTTTCCCTGTCGCATTCCTTGCGTTGGGTTGTGGCTCTCCCAGAAGACCTGCAACAGGTCCTTGTAGGCGACCCTCTTAGGGTCGAACACGACGAGCACCGCTTCGGCGTGGCCGGTCTTACCCGAGCACACCTCTTCGTAGGTCGGGTTCGGGGTGAGGCCGGCAACATACCCAGCGGCAGTCGAATAGACGCCTTCGGTCTGCCAGAAGCGCCGCTCGGCGCCCCAGAAGCAGCCAAGGGTGAATACTGCAGTCTCGAGCCCGTCGGGGAACGGCGGCGCGAGGACTGCGTCGAGCACATAGTGGCGCTCCGGCACGCGCATTGGGGTACCACGACCCGCCAGCGCACGCTCGGGGCCCACCATCTCCTCCTTGCGGGAATGGAACAATGCCATGGGGACTCCTCGTCCTTCTCCTCGTATCGTTACAACACCGTCTGTCGCTCACGCGTTCCCGCGTGGTCTGGGCTCTCTCGGTGACACGGCTCGGTCGCCGCAAGTTTGGTCCCTCTCGCCGGGTTCTCGTTACACAGACGAAGCGGACCTGCTCGACGGTGGGGCGGCTCAGCTGCTCGGCGGGCAGCCGTGGTCAGGAGCACCGGTCTGGCGCGCCTGGCCGGAGTTCGGGAAGCACTCGAGCGACGATTCGTTAACGGCCACGAACTCGCGCGCCGGGATCTGCTTCAACTGGTTGACCATCGTGTAGGTCCAGCTCGAGGTGGTCGTTCCCTGGAAGTACCAGTTGCTTCCGTTGTCTGCCAGGATCAACCCGTATTGCTTCATAGCAGTGATCACCGTCTGGCAGGCACTCGCACACTGGCTTTTCGAGAGGGAAAAACTCGCGTTCAATCGGAAGCGCGCGCCCATCGGCGGGTAGTTGGCGTTTTTGCCAGCACCCGCCTCGTGCCGCGCCGGCCAGAGATAGGCCTCGTCAGAGGTCTGCGCGGTGAAACGGATCGCGTGGTCGATGTGTCCCGACATCACCTCGGCGTAGCTGACGAGGCCCGGGAGGATAGGCAGCCCGGCCGCGTCAGCTGACGTCCAGCCCGCCGGCCTGAGCTTGTTTGAGGTCAAGCTCCAGATCGCGCCTGAGCCCGCCGTCGACTTCCCGTGTGGCTTGTAATGGGCCTGATAGAGCTCGTAGAGCTTGCAGGTCTTCGGATCGACCATGATTGCGTGCCGATCACCCGACGCGCTCTGCCCACCCTCGATCGGTGTCGAGGCACTGAACGGGTACGGCCCCTTGTCGCTCTGGCTCGCATACTCGAACTTGACTGCCACGAGCGCCTGTCCCGGCGATACCACGACGTAGGGAATGCCGTACGGAGTCTTCTTGCCGCCCCCGGGGCCATAATCAGGATGGAGATAGGTGCCGCCGGCGTCCATCATCTTCAACCAAGCCTTGCTGTGCGAGTCCACCGGCAATGCGGTGACCTTCGTGTTCCAGATGTTGTCGGCCGGGAAGACCGGACACTTCGTGCCTGGGAGCGTCGTCCCGGTGCTCGCCGTCCTCGCCGCGGCGCTGGTCGTGGCTCCCGCTGGCGGGCTGGACGATGCGCTCGCGACCGTCGAGCTGTAGGCAAACACGGCGATGACGCAGGCTCCGATCCCGGCCAAGCGGCGGAGGACCGGAGACTTGCTCAAGCCAGGCACGGACGCTCGCGCCGTCATACCTTGACCGCGACCGTCCCGGCAGCCTTGTCATGCCAGGTCTGGTTCTTCTGGTCCCAGAGCGGCCAAAGGAGGTTGAGCATTACGAGGACGGACGCCAAAGGCACATGGAGGGCAAAAGGAAGCGATATGAGGATGGCCACGCCGGCCCTCAGGGCCGCCTTCGGGTACCCGATGGTGCCTGATCCAGACTTGAAGTCGTAGAGCTTGATACCTGCCGCCATCATCCCGAGGGTCTGGCCGCGAATGGCGATCATGATCGTGACGTAGACGAACCCGACCAGCTCCCCGAGGACCGCGCTGATGTCGCTGATGTCGCGATGGTTGCGCAAGGCAACGACCACGATGACAAGCGGGACTCCGACGATGATCTCGTCGATCAGGTACCCGCCGACCCTGCGCCACCACCCGGCGAGGTTCCAACCCCCCGAACCTGCCGCGGAACCTCCGCCCCATCTCTTTGCATCGCCGGGAGGCGGAGGGGCATACGGCGGCGGGGCATACGGCGGCGGGGCATACGGCGGCGGTCCGTACGGTGACGCCCCGTACGGCGGCGCGTCGCCGTAGCCAGGCGGGGGCGCGTAGCCCTGTGCGTATCCGGGTGGCTGCTGGCCGTAACCAGGCGGGGGGGCGTACCCCGGCTGGGGCGGCTGNNCTGGCCGTACCCCGGCTGGGGCTGGCCCGGCTCTCCTGGATATGGCGGCGGCTGATACGCCGGGGGTGCTTCGTAACCGTGCTGGGCTGGCGGCCCGACCACTGGCGGTGACGGCGGCGACGGGTCCCACGAAGGCGTCCGCGCCGGGTTCCTCTGCGCCGGACTTTGCAGCGGTGTCTCGGGTTGGCCCTGCTCGGGAGTGCCATCCGGCAAGTCGGCCGGCTCTTCGTCACTACCTGAGGGTGGCGACTCCGACATCGTGCCTCCGGGGCCGGCTACGAGGTGTCTCCCCGTAGATGGCGCGCCGCCAAGTGTAGAGGCAGACATATAAGCGCTGGAGATCCACGGCCACGGCCCGAAGACAGTCCCGGACGCGCAGTGCGACCGTGCCACAATGCGAGCATGGTTGGTGGCCATTGTCACTTCGGCTGGGGACCGGCCGGAGCACTTGACCTCATCAGGCGAGAGGGCTGCTCACTCGTCGCCATCGTCGATGTGCTCTCCTTTTCCACTACCGTCAGCGTCGCGACTACGAGGGGCATCTCGATCGTCCCCGCCGCTCCAGACCGAGCGCGGCAGATCGCAAGCGAACGAGGTATCCCACTCGCAGGCGAGGTGCGGGCGGGGACGCCTGAGTCACCCTGGAGCCTCGCGCCGAGCCTCATGATGAGCGCCCCGATCGTCCCCGAAGTCGTCCTGGCGTCCCCGAACGGCTCGGCGATAGCTGCAGCGGCGACGGGCTCGCTCACGCCGATCCGGGTCGTCGCTGCCTGCTTGCGCAACCGGACAGCTGCCGCTAACTGGCTCGCGGCGGCAGCATCGAGGGATGGCGCCGAGATGGCAGTCATCGCGGCTGGTGAGCGGTGGCCGGATGGAACGCTTCGTCCCGCAGTCGAGGATCTCATCGGCGCTGCTGCGCTCATCGAGGTACTCGGTGATCTCGGGCTCGCGGTCACTCCCGAGGCGGCTCTCGCCGCACGATGCATAGCCGGCCTCATCCCAGCGGATCTCGGTGCTCTTGTCCACCAGGCGATGTCGGCTGGAGAACTCATAGATCGCGGCTATGCCGAGGACGTCAGAATCGCGGCTCAGGTCGACGTCGCGGTTGGCACTCCCGTGCTCCTCGCGAGTGGTGCCTTCGTCGAGGAGATCGGTCCTCGGTGATCAGCGCTCAGGAGCCGGGAAATAGCTGATAGAGCTGACCCAGGTCGACACCTTCGCTCGTCATCGCTGCCGGGACGTTCTCGGCGTCGAGACGACCGTATACAAGGCGTAAGAACGCCTCAGCCGGCAGGTCGAGACTCGCACCAGCGGTGCCGTCCGTAGCAGTTCCCTTCTCGAGCGAGACGGCGTCGCCGACCCGAAGAGTGAAATCGCGCTCTGGCCCAGTCGTGTGAACGGCAACCGATTCCGGGCCGGTCCACTGGGCGGCCTTCCCGAACCAGGGGACCATACGGGCGACCTGATCGATGAGGAGCTCGACCGCCTCGGGATCGACGCGAGCTGCAGGGTCGAAGGTGACGAAGACGTCCCAGGAGTGAAGGGCCCGCTCGCCGAGGACGAGACTGACCGATTCGACCGCGCCGAACTCCATGCCGGCGAAAAAGGGGACGCGCAGGGACTCCAAACGGTCGGGCTCGATTTGCTCCCATTCGGCGACCAGGCCCTCGTCGGCTAAGGCTGCATCGGCGGCTTGATCGTCGGGCGACTTCGCATTCCAGCGGTCCCAGAGCGCCTCGCGAGCGGCCTGGTCGAACGGCTCGCCGCCTCCGAGAGCCGAGAGCAGCGACGCCCTCCCGATCTCAGAGGCGCTCCCGATGTGGGAGAGCACCTGGGCGACATTCCAGTCGTCGCAGTACGACTGGCGTCGCAGGTCATCGGGCTCGAGCGACGCTACGAAGGTGAACAGTCGATCGTGCGTGTCCCGCAGGACCTTGATCGCATGTTGGGCGGAAGCAGCCATGGCACGAGACCCTAAGGCAAAGCGATGTCAGTTCAGGCCGTCGAGCTCCACGAGCAACCATTCGAGCAGCAGGGTCTCATTGACGTTCAGAAGCAATCGGGACGCCGCGTCGTCGATCAGCTCGATCGCAGCGATCGCCGGCTTCGCGCTGGTCGTCGACCCAGCGAGGCGGCTGCGGTAAACCCCGGCAAGCGCAGCAAGGCCGGCGCGCAGATCGTCGGTGCGCGCCCGCCGCTGCTCGCGGCGATGGCGGGCATCGACCTCGGCACGCCCCTGCACTCCACGCTCGCCGGCGGCCTTGGCCTCCTCGCCGAGATGCTCCAGCTCTGAGGCCTGCTGCGCCTTTATGGCCTCCACGGTCTCGGAGGCGGCGGCCACCAGTTCGCCAGCTAGCTTGGCGGCCGTCGCGCCCGTGCCGTCGAGCAACGACGGCAGCCGCCTCCAATAAGCGATCCTTCCCGCGAGGCCTTCGTCCGCCATCGACACTCGCGCCCGATCGAGCCTGCCTTGTGCAACCTGGGCTACGGCCTCGGCAGTCAGGCGGTCGGTTCCCTCCCGGGTCAACACTTCGACGAGATCCGACTCAGACAGCGGCCGGAACTCGACACGCGCGCACCGGCTGGCGATCGTGACGAAATCTGCAGGGACGGACTCCGCCGTGACAACGATCACCGTCGTGTCAGGAGGCTCTTCTATCGTCTTCAACAAAGTCGGCGCAGCGGATCCGATCAGGTGGAAGTCCACCAGCACGAGCACTTGATACGGAGCCGTTCGAGGTGTGCGAGAGGCGAGTCGTACGACTTCTTTCGCCTGCGGCCCGCTGATCGAAGCTCCCTTGCGCTCCACGACCACGAGATCAGGGTGGCGGCCAGCAAGGGTCTCCTGGCAGACGGCGCACGTACCGCAGCCCCCGTCGGGACAGAACAGCGCTGCTGCGAACGCGGCTGCTGCCTCCTCCCGGCCGGTGCCCGGCGGGCCAACGAAGAGGTACGCGTGAAGAGGACGGTCGACGGACGCCCGGAGCAGCCGGACGGCGCCGGGCTGGCCGACTATCCGATCGAGGACCGGCGCCACCGCCGGTGAGGGGCTCACGGAGCCGACCTCACTGCAATACCAAGTCGGTCCCCCACTGCTTGCAGAATTGCGCTTGCCACTTCGGCCGCGGGCGCATCTCCTGACACGACGAACCAGTGCGCGGGGTCGGTGGCAGCCTCGACAAGGTACCCGCGTCGCACCCTCTCGTGGAACTCCACTGCTTCTGCCTCGATCCGGTCCGGGCTGGCATGGCGCCGAGCGGACCCGACCACAACCGGCACGTCGACCAGGACGTTCAAGTCGGCCCACCGACCGCCGGTCGCGAGGTCGCAGGCCCGTCGCACCTCGTCGAGCGGGAGCCCTCGCCCGTGGCCCTGATACGCGAGCGTCGAACCGGAGAAACGGTCGACAACGACGTGACGACCTGCCCGGAGCGCCGGCTCGATGCGCTCGCTCAAGTGTTGTGCCCGGGCAGCGAGCATTAGCAAGAGCTCCGTGCGGTCATCGAGGGCGCCTGACCCGGGATCGAGGAGAAGCTCGCGCACGCGCTCTCCGATGGGTGTCCCGCCGGGCTCCCGGGTCAGATCGGCTTCGAGTGCCTCAGCGAGGAGCGCCGCCTGGGTCGACTTCCCGGCTCCCTCTCCGCCCTCGATGGCGACGAGCCGTCCGGCGACCGGGGCCACCGACTCACTCGCTCGAGATGTCGGGTACAGCTGGCGCGGCGGCACGACCGGATGCCTTTTTCACCGCACCAGCCTTCTTCGCGCCGCTGGCCTTCTTCGCGCCGCTGGCCTTCTTCGCGCCGCTGGCCTTCTTCGCGCCGCTGGCCTTCTTCGCCGCACCGNNCCTTCTTCGTACCGGCAGCCTTGCGGCGCCGCGTCGACGGTCCAGCGTCACGTCTCATCTGGATGAGCTCGGCTGCCCGTTCGAGGGTGATCGTCTCGGGATCGTCCGCCCGCCGGAGGGATGCGTTCATCGTGCCGTCGGTCACGTAGAGACCAAAGCGGCCCGATCGCAACACGATCGGCTGCCCGCTGACGGGATCGGCGCCGATCTCCTTCAAGGGCTCCGCCGTCTGGCCATAGCGCGGCGTCTTCGGCTGGGCGAGCCGTGCGAGCGCGTCCTCGAGGGTCACGTCGAACAGTTGCTCCTCGTTGTCGAGGCTGCGCGTGTCGGCTCCTCGTTTCAAGTACGGGCCGTAACGACCATTGCTCGCCACAACGTCAGCCCCGGTCTCTGGATCAGTACCGAGCGAGCGTGGCAGTTGGAGCAGCCGCATCGCGTCCTCGAGACTGACAGTGTCAAGAGCCATAGAACTGAACAGGGACGCCGTCTTCGGCTTCTCCTTCGATTCCCCGCCGATCTCGCCGAGTTGCACATAAGGACCAAAACGCCCCGCTCGTGCGTACACAGGCTTGCCGCTGTCAGGATCGGTCCCAAGGGCGCGGTCTCCCGAAGGGCTCGACAACAGCTCGAGCGCGCGCTCTTGGGTGAGCTCGTCAGGCGCCGTCTCGTCAGGCACCGCAGCACGGTCCTCACCACGCTGAAGGTAGGGGCCGTAGCGCCCGACTCGGACAAAGATCTCCTCGCCGTTCTCGTCGGCGCCGATCGAGATCGAGTTGACTTCCCGAGCGTCGATCTCCTCGAGGTGTGCGAGCACGGCGTCCTTCAAGCCCCGCTTGCCGTCGACGGCGAGGACGTGGCGAGGCTGGCGAGGCCGGGAGTCGCTCGCCGGCGCACCGTCGTGGGGCTGCGGGCGGTCGAGGTGGTGCGACTCCCCGAAGTAGAACCGCTCGAGCCAGGGAATCTGTTCCTCCGACCCCTCGGCGATTTCATCGAGGTCGTCTTCCATGCTGGCGGTGAAGCCGTAATCGACGAGGTTCGGGAAATGTCGCTCGAGGAGGTTGACGACGGCAAAGGCCGTGAAGGACGGCACTAGAGCGGTCCCCTTGCGCCAGACGTACCCGCGGTCCTGCACCGTCTGGATGATGCTGGCGTAGGTCGAAGGTCGCCCTACTCCGAGCTCCTCAAGGCGGCGGACGAGCGACGCTTCTGTGAAGCGAGCAGGGGGCTTGGTCGCGTGGTCCTCGGTCTCGAGCCCATCGCAGTCGACATGCGAGCCCTCCGCCAGTCTCGGGAGACGGGCGTCCTCGCGAGGGTCGCGGCCACTCCCTCCACCTTCGACAGTCTCGTCCTCGTCCTCCCGGTACACCTGCAAGAAACCAGGCGAAGTAATCACAGTCCCCGTGGCCAAGAACCGGGCGCGCGCACCCTGCGGAGCGGCAGCCGACGCCTGCAGGGTCGCCCCTTCGAGCCTGACCCTTGCGGTCGTGCCCGTGGCGTCGATCATCTGGGAGGCCACTGTCCGCTGCCACACGAGCTCGTAGAGGCGCAACTCGTCGGAGGAGAGCTCCCCCGCTACCGCACTTGGCACGCGGAAGCGATCCCCTGCAGGCCGGATCGCCTCGTGAGCCTCCTGCGCGTTCTTGACGCGACTGCGGTAGGTACGCGGTGCCGACGGGACGGACTCAGCGCTGTAGAGCTGGCGCGCCTGCTCGCGGGCAGCGTTCACAGCGGTGTCCGACAACGTGGTCGAGTCGGTCCGCATGTAGGTGATGAAGCCCCGCTCGTAGAGGGCCTGCGCGATGCGCATAGTCCGCTGGGCCGAGTAGCGGAGCTTGCGGGCTGCTTCCTGCTGCAGCGTCGAGGTGATGAACGGAGCGGCAGGAGAGCGCCGGAAGGGTCTGTCCTCGACGGACGCGACCGTGAACTCAGCATGCTCGAGCGCGGCCGCCAGACCGGTCGCCGACCCCTCGTCGAGGCGCAGCACCTCATCCGCGAGCAGCTCGCCAGTGGGGCCGAAGTCGTCGCCGGTCGCTATCCGGCGTGACTCGACGTCGACCAACCTCGCCGAGAAACGCTGACCCTCTGCCGCGAACTGCCCTTCCAAGCTCCACCAGGCGGCGGACCGGAACCGCATCCGCTCGCGTTCACGCTCGACTACAACGCGGGTGGCGACGCTCTGCACCCGGCCGGCGGACAGGCCGCTCGCGACCTTCCGCCAGAGCACGGGCGACACTTCGTAGCCGTAGAGGCGATCGAGGATGCGGCGAGCCTCTTGCGCATCGACCAGCCGCCGGTCGAGCTCGCGGGGGTTCTCGATGGCCTCCCGTATCGCTCCCCGCGTGATCTCGTGGAAGACCATACGGTGCACGGGCACGCGTGGCGACAGCACCTCGACGAGGTGCCACGCAATGGACTCCCCCTCGCGGTCCTCGTCTGTCGCGAGATAGACCTCGCTCGCGTCCGCCACTAGACGCTTCAGCTTCGCGACCTGCTCTCTCTTCTCGCGGCTGATGACGTAGAGCGCTTTGAAGTCGTTGTCGACGTCGACGCCGAGGCGGGCCCAGGGCTCTTTCTTGAAGGCGGCTGGGACGTCGGCTGCCGAGCGGGGCAGGTCACGGATGTGGCCAATGGACGACTCGACGACGTAGTCGCCGCCGAGGAAGCTCGCGATCGTCTTGGCTTTTGCCGGAGACTCGACTATCACGAGGGGCTTTGCCATCAGCGCCACGTCCTGTGTTTGATCACTTGGCCACTTCCGAATAAGCCGTCATCGAAGCGACCATAGGGCCGGCTTCGAGCCTGACCCTATGCGAGCGGTGCGCGCCGCCGACGCGCGAGCCCATCGTGATGACCTATGCCGTGACCGTAGTGCCGGCGCCAGTATCTGCTCCAGCAGTGTTGACCGCCTCGCTCGCAGGCGCCGAGGAAGGCTCGCCCGCGCTCGACTCGTCCTCGCCGAAACTACCCGTCGAACGTTTCGAGAAGAGGATGGCACCGCCGAGGACGACGATCGCGGCACCCGCGATCGCGAACCGAGCGTCGTTGTGGCGAAGCGCGATGACGCCCGGCAGGATGAGGAGCGAGACAAGGTTCATCACCTTGATCAGCGGGTTGAGCGCGGGGCCGGCGGTGTCCTTGAACGGGTCGCCGACGGTGTCGCCGATGACGGCCGCCATGTGCGAGTCCGAGCCCTTGCCGCCGTAGTACCCGTCCTCGATGTACTTCTTCGCGTTGTCCCAGGCGCCACCGGAGTTCGAGAGGAAGTTCGCCATCAGCTGGCCCGTGAGGATCGTACCGGTGAGGAAGGCCCCGAGCGCGACGTAGTTGATGAGGAACCCGACGATGACCGGCGAAAGAATCGCGAGCAACGCCGGGGTCGCGAGCTCGCGCTGCGCGGCAGCCGTGCAGATCGAGATGACGCGGCCGTACTCCGGTTTCTCGGTGCGGTCCATGATGCCGGGGTGCTCGCGGAACTGCCGGCGCACCTCGACCACGACGGTGCCGGCCGAGCGGCCGACAGCGCGGATGGCGAGCGCTGAGAAGAGGAAGGCGATCGAGCCGCCGATCAACAAGCCGATGAACGTCGTCGGCTTGGCAACGTCGATCTGCGTGAGCGAGTTCGAGAAGAGGGCATTTCCCGTGACCTTGGCGAGCTGGGGGAACTGGTTGCCGATCGTCTCGATGAACGAGGCGAACAGGGCGACGGACGCGATGACTGCTGATCCGATTGCCACACCCTTTGTGATCGCCTTCGTCGTGTTGCCGACGGCGTCGAGGCTCACCATCACGCGCTCGGCCTCGCCATGGAACTCGCCCGACATCTCCGCGATGCCGGCGGCGTTGTCAGCCACGGGGCCGAACGAGTCCTCCGAGATGACCATGCCGGTCGTCGAGAGCATGCCGATGCCGACGAGGGCGACGAGGTAAAGGTCGACGTCGATGTTCTTGCCGCCGAGCCCGACCGCCGCCGCGATGGCAACGGCTATCGCGAGAACTGCCCAGACACTTGACTCGAGCCCGAGTGCGATGCCTGAGAGCACGGTCGTCGCGGGGCCCGTCTTGGTCGACTCGGCGACCTCTTGGACAGGGCGCCGTTCGGTCGACGTGAACTGCTCGGTGATGAGGCTCGCCACGTTCGCGAGAGCCACGCCGACGAGGACGGCCCAGAACACCTTGAGGTTGTGGACCCAGAACTGAGCGACGAGGAAGGCCCCGACGAGCGTCAGGACGGCTGACGCGCGGAAGCCCCGGTTGATGGGAGCCATGGCGGACTTGTCGTTCTTGTTCGCTCGGACCATGAAGATGCCGAGCGCTGAGGTCAAGATGCCGATGCTGGCGACGACGAGGGGATAGATGAGACCCTTTGCCCAGGCCGATGGATCGTGAGCGTAGAGCGTCTTGAACGCGGAGTAGCCGAGGATGAGCGAGGCGATGATCGTGATCTCGTAGGACTCGAACAGGTCGGCCGCCATACCGGCGCAGTCGCCGACGTTGTCACCGACGTTGTCGGCGATGGTGGCGGCGTTGCGGGCGTCGTCCTCGGGGATACCTGCCTCGACCTTGCCGACGAGGTCAGCGCCGACGTCAGCGGCCTTGGTGAAGATGCCGCCCCCGACCCTCATGAACAAAGCGAGGAGCGAGGCGCCGAAGCCGAAGCCGATGAGGACGGCGGTGGCCGAGTTCTGGAAGATGAAGACGATCCCGGTCGCGCCGATGATGCCGAGGCCGACGCAGAACATGCCGGTGACCCCTCCGGTGCGGAACGCGACTTTGAGAGCGCCTGGGAGCTGACCGTCCCGTGCCGCTGCCGCGGTGCGGACGTTGCCGCGCACGGCGATCGACATGCCGATGAAGCCAGTGACCGACGAGAATGTCGCGCCGATGAGGAAGGCGACGGCGCGGGCGAGGCCGGCTTGCACGAGTGTCAGGGCGACATGGCCGTTCGGCTCGACGACCTTCTGCGCCGTGAAGAAGACGAGCACGAACAGCGGGACCACGATGATCGCGATGGTCCGGAACTGCCGCTTCAGGAAGGCGACCGCGCCTTCTTGGATCGCGGCCGCGATCTCGCGCATCGTCTCGGTGCCTTGGTCCGCGGCGAGCACGCCGCGCATCAGGTACAGCGCTACCAGGATCGCGACGACTCCAGCGGCAAGGGCGAAGCCCAGCCAGGCGCGCTCGGCACCGCCGAGTGTGAATGCCTGGTAGCCGCCAGAGCTCGCGAGGAGGTGGGAGGACACCAATCAGCTCCTTTGCTCAGGTCGGGGGGGAGGATAAACGAGTCTGGGCCGCAAGTTCAACCGAGACCCGTTTCGGCCGCCGGTTCGTCGGTGGCCGCGTGGACCGCTGAGCGGCTCTCGCCTCGCCTCGCGAGCGGCCCTGGGACCGAGAGATAGACGAGCAAACGCTGCTCCCAACGGCTCCTCGTGACGGAGTCGAGCACGAGCCCGGCTGTGAGGGACAACGAGGCCAAGATGACGAGGCCGGTCGCGAGGATTGCGGTTGGGAACCGCGGCACTAGGTGCGTGTGCGTGTAGGTGATGATCACGGGGATCCCGAGCGCCAGCCCAACGGCGCCGAGCAGGACGCCGACCAGCCCGAAGAAGGCCAAGGGACGGCCGTGGCGAACGAGCCCGATGATCGCGCGAGCGATCCGCAGCCCGTCTGGGATCGTCCCCAGCTTGCTCTCGGAGCCCTCTGGCCGGTCGCGGTAGGCGACCTGGATCTCGGTCACCGCCGCCCGGATACCCAGCGCGTGAACCGCCAATTCGGTCTCGATCTCGAAGCCGCCCGAGTGAACGGGGAAGGACTTCACGAGCCGGCGCGAGCACGCCTTGTACCCCGAGAGGACGTCCGACACCCCGGCGCCGAACATCCACCTGGTCAGGCCGCCGAAAAGGCGGTTACCGCCTGCATGGCCACGACGGAATGCCCCGCTCCCCTCCGGGACGCGAGCCGCGTTCACGAGGTCGTTCCCGCCCTGCGCGACGAGCTCGACCATTTGCGGTGCCGCCTTCGCGTCGTAGGTCCCGTCGCCGTCGACCAGCACGTACACGTCCGCGTCGACATCGGCGAACATGCGCCGCACGACGTTGCCCTTGCCCGGTGTGTCGACGCGCCAGACCTCGGCGCCGGCCGCACGGGCTCGGTCGGCCGTCTCGTCGACCGAGCCGTTGTCGAACACGTGGACGGTGGCCTCTGGCAGGGCTTTCGAGAAGTCACGCACGACGTCCGCAACCGTCTGCTGCTCGTTGCGACAGGGGATCACCACGGCTACGGCCAGCTCATCCATCGGGTGGCAGCGTAGAGCACAAGGGCGCTTGCTCAGTCCTGTTGATCCGGCGGAGCAGGATTCGGGCCCTGCACTGACCCTGTCTCGGCCGGTCTGACTATCTCGATCACTGGGTTGATCATGGCCGTGCGGTGGTTGCGGTCCCCGACCATCCCCTCAGCCGTGATGACAGCCCCGGGCTCGATCCCCGGATACCGACGGCGACCCTGGAACACGAGGAGGATCTGACCGGTCGAGTCCGCCAGCGTGCATTCGACGCTCGGCACGCCTGCGCGCGGCTGCACCCGAACCGATCGCACGCGGCCACCGACCTTCGCCCGCTGCCGCCACCTGAGCTGGGCGATCGGAATGGCGCCCGGTAACACCGGTGTCCGTGACTCGGCCTCACGAGGGGCCGGCGGCAGGTCGGCAGCCTTGCGCCCTTCGTCGCTGTGATCATGCGGTGTGGCCCATGGGTGCGCGCCGGCTCCTGACTCTTGGGCCACAGCTGGCGGCGCGTCCGTCACTTCGAGCACCTGCGGGGCCTCGCCGAGCCGGAAAGGCACGATGGTCGCGGTCGCGTTCGGCAGCTGGCTGACGAACCCGGCGATGCTGTCGGCGGTCCGGTCGTGGAGGACCCGGCGCCAGACGCCCTCGAATACACGCCGGGGCAAGAGCACGCTGACCTCGGTGCGCTTGTCAGCAGCGGTCTCAGCTACGAGCTCCATCGCGGCCCGCTCGAGGCGGCGATCCGGGCATTCGATGAGATCGAGAGGGAAGCGGGCGAGCCCGAGACGGCTCCACTGCTGCTCCAGTTCCTGCGCGACAGTCGTGTCCAGCACGAAGTGGACAGCCCGCAGCTCGTCTGGCTGAAGCGTTCGGGCGTACTGAAGGGCCCTCGCCGATGCGAGGTCGAGGCGCTCGACGAAGACGAGCACGACGTGGCGACGGAGAACGGGTGCCTCCGCCGCGTGCGGGGCGTTCTCCTCGAGCTCGGCCTTCTCCGCCTCGTACTGCTTGTGGAGGCGGATGAGCACAACGAACAGGATCGGGAACAAGATGACGACGAGCCAAGCGCCCTGCGAGAACTTGACGACCGCCAGGATGCCGACGATCAGAAACGAGAGGACCGCCGCGAAGCCGTTGATGAAGATCTTGTGGCGCCACCCTTGCTCGTGGTGCGTGAAGTGGTGCTTCACCATTCCCGCGCCGGCCATCGTGAACCCGACAAAGACACCGATCGCATACAGAGCGACGAGAGCGTTGAGGCTCCCACGCGTGGCGACCAACAACGCGATCGAGGCAGCCGCCAGGATGATGATCCCGTTCGAGAAGACGAGCCGGTGGCCGCGCCTCGTCAGCTGGCGGGGCAGGTATGCGTCCTCGGCGACGAAGCTCGCAAGGTTCGGGAAGCCGTTGAAGCTCGTGTTGGCGCCCGTGTACAAGATGAGCATCGTGACGGCCTGTATGTAATAGAAGGCCGCGCTGCCAAGCCACGAGTAACCGAACACAAAACGGGCCTCTTGCGAGAGCACCGTCGGGGTCTCCTTGATGTACGGGACAGCGTGAGTGAGCGTTGCGAGGATCGAGACACCAAGGACCAGGGTCCCGAGCGTGACAGACATGATTACGAGGACGCGGCGGGCATTGATTCCGGTCGGCTGCCGGAAGTTGGCCACCCCGTTCGAGATCGCCTCGAGACCGGTCAGTGATGAGCCGCCGTTGGCGAAGGCGCGGAGCACGACCAGCAGGCCTGCTCCGTAGAACAGTCCGTTCACCGAGTGGCCGACGGCGACGCCATGAAGGGGAACCGCGTGCTTGTGGAGCTGGCCGAGCGCCGCACGGACGAGGCCGATCACCACAAGCGATCCGATGCCGGTTATGAACAGATAGGTCGGAAGCGCGAATGTCTTGCCCGCTTCCCGGACGCCGCGCAGGTTCCCCCACATCAGCGCGACGACCACGCCGACGGTGATGTAGAGACCCCAGGGCGTGAGTGCCGGGATCGCGGACGTGAGGGCGTCGGTTCCGGCTGCAGTCTGCACGCAAACTGTGAGGACGTAGTCGATGATGAGGGCCACAGCTGCGATCTGCGCCACTCGGGGGCCGAAATTCTCCCGCCCGACCACGTAAGAACCGCCGGCCCTCGTGTAAACGGTCACGACCTCTCGGTACGAGAGCGTGACGAAGAAGAGCACGAGCAGGATCGCGAAGGTGATCGGGAGCAGGAGCGAGAACGCCGCCAGACCGACGATCGGGACCAGTTGGTTCAGCATCTCCTCGGTGCCGTATGCCGTCGAGGAGATGCAGTCGGGCGAGAGAACGCCGAGTGCGAGGACTTTGGAGAGTTTCTCCTCGGACAATCGCTCGGTCGTCAGAGGCGGCCCGAGGAGCTTGCGCTTCAGGCGGTAAGAGAACGGTTCGGGCAGCACCACCGAGGGCGGCGATGACGACGGTCCGATAGGACGGTCACCCTCGGACGTCATTGTCACCCGGTTATCTTGGCCCGGCTCGCGGCTTTGGTCGAACCGTAGCGGGGCGAGTTGTGGCGGCGGCGCTTACAGGGGAGGATGGACAGCGATGCACGTCATCATCGTCGGCTGTGGGCGCGTCGGCTCCGGGCTGGCTGTCAACCTGGAGCAGGCGGGGCACAGCATCTGCATAATCGACAAGCAGCCGAAGGCTTTCCGGCGCCTTCCGGCTGACTGGTCCGGTCGCACGCTGACCGGCTTCGGCTTCGACCGGGATCATCTCGACCAGGCTGGGGCATCGGAGGCTTCCGCCCTCGCAGCCGTGACGAGCGGCGACAACTCGAACATCCTCACGGCGCGGATCGCGCGGGAGACCTACGAGATCCCGAACGTGGTCGCACGTATCTACGATCCCCGGCGGGCCGAGATCTTCCAACGACTCGGCATCCCGACCGTTCCGAGCGTGTCGTGGACGACCGACCAAGTGCTGCGCCGCATCCTGCCTGACCAGAGCTCGTGGGAGTGGACCGACTCGAGCGGAAGCTTGCATCTCATCGAGCGCTCGCTGCCGCGCGAGTGGGCCGGCAAGCGGTTGGCCGAGATGGTCCCGACGGGCATACGCATCGCGGCAGTCACTCGCTCGGGCACGCCGACGGTGATGATCCGGGACCTCGTCGGCCAAGAGGGCGACGTCCTCCAGCTTCTCGTGACGACCGACTCCGAGCCGGCCTTGCGGAAGCTGTTCGGCGGTGGCACTGAGGGAGCGGTTGTCGTATGAGGGTGGCGGTCGCTGGGGCAGGGAAGGTGGGTCGTTTCTTGGCGGAGGATCTCGCCTCGAGTGGCCACGACGTCATACTCATCGACAAGGACGTGGACCTCGTGAGCTCGCTCGACCCGGTGAAAGGCATCCGGTTCGTGGCGGCGGACGCCTGCGAGGTGGCCTCTCTCACCGCTCTCGACATCGACCAGGTCGACGTCATGGTGGCCGTGACCGGCGACGACGAGGACAATCTCGTCATCTCGCTCCTCGCCAAGCAGGAGTTCGCCGTGCCCCGGGTCATCGCGCGGGTGAACCACCCGAAGAACCACTGGTTGTTCAACGAGTCCTGGGGAGTGGACGTCGCGGTCTCGACGCCGCAGATCCTTGCCGGGCTCGTGGAGGAGGCCGTCTCGGTCGGAGTCCTTGTGCGTCTGCTGCAGTTCGAGGGCGGCAACACACGGCTCGTCGAAGTGACCCTCGCTGAGGGATCACCGGCCGAGAGCCAGGCAGTGGGCGATCTGGGCCTCCCACGGGGGGCGACCGTCGTGGCAATCGTGCGAGACGCCCACGTCGTCGTCCCCCGCGCCGACACGATCCTCGACCGCGGCGACGAGGTGCTGATCCTGGCGAGCGCCACCATCGAGGACGACGAGATCCGAGAGCTGCTCGCGGCGCGACCGTGACGACCGAGCCAGAGCAAGAGCCAGAGCAAGAGCCAGAGCCAGAGCCAGAGCTACCGGCACACCGCCGTCCGGCCGCCCAGCGCTACGGAGACCGGGAGGCGGCCTTTTTCGACCTCGACAAGACGGTCATCGCCCGTGCGTCGATGGTGGCCTTCGGACGTCCCTTGTACCGGGGAGGGCTCATCAACCGTCGCACGGTGCTGCGCGCTCTCTACGGCCAGCTCGTCTACCTTCACCTAGGTGCGAGCGAAGAAAAGCTCGAGCGGATCCGGGAGTCGGTGTTGAAGCTGACACGGGGTTGGTCACAGGCTCGCGTGCGCGAGATCGTCGCGGAGGCTCTCGAACAGATCGTCGAGCCGATCATCTACGCCGAGGCGGCCGACCTGATCGAAGAGCACAAGGACGCCGGCCGGATGGTCGTGCTCGTCTCCGCCTCACCCGAGGAGATCGTCCTGCCGCTCGGTCGCTACCTGGGGGCGGATCGTGTCATTGCGAGCCGGACCGGTCTCGACGAGGAGGGTCGCTACACGGGCTCGATGGACTTCTACGCGTACGGCGAGTTCAAAGCCGAGGCTATGCGAGCTCTCGCTGCGGCCGAAGGGCTCGACCTCACCAACTCGTGGGCTTACACCGACTCCTACACCGACCTGCCGATGCTCGAGGAGGTCGGTCACCCTGTGGCGGTCAACCCGGACCGGGTGCTGGCACGTTACGCGCGAGAGCATGGTTTTGAGATGGCTCGGTTCAACCAGCCAGTTCGGCTGAGGGACCGAGTAAGGGGACGGATCTCTGCGGTTCCTCAGAAACCGGCCATAGCGGTCTCAGTCGGAGCGGTCGCCCTCTCCGCCGGTGCTGCCGCCCTCGGTTGGTGGCTCGGCTCCCGCCGGACGATCGACCGGTTGCGCAGGA
This sequence comes from Acidimicrobiaceae bacterium, assembly GCA_003136185.1. GTDB lineage: Bacteria > Actinomycetota > Acidimicrobiia > Acidimicrobiales > Bog-793 > Palsa-601. The sequence continues at coordinate 46,649 of PLDN01000027.1, forward strand.
ACTGAGTCCAGACGGACAGCCTCAGCCGCGGAGCCTCTTCGCAGCCATAGCCCCAAGGGCCACGAGAACGGCCAGGATCAGGATCTTCTTCAGCATGGCTCGATGGTAGCCGCCTTGCGGCGCAGCCACGCTGGCGGTCGTGGGCAGGCAAGCGAGTAGGTCGTGAGCCCGGCCGGCACTGGCGGGTTGGCTCAGACGGTGAGAAGGTCCCGCGCGCCGGTGTCGCTCGAGGGGTGGCGCAGCTTCGACATCGCCCGCGCTTCGATCTGGCGGATCCGCTCGCGCGTCAGGTTGAAGTGCTCCCCGACCTCTTCGAGCGTGCGGGGCTCCCCGCGGTCGAGCCCGAAGCGCAGCCGGAGGATCTCCCGCTCCCGCTCGTCGAGCGGTGCGAGGAGACGGTTGATCTCGACGGGGAGCAGCGCTGTCGCAGCAACCTCGAAGGGTGATTCGGCAGATCGGTCCTCAACGACATCGCCGAGCTCGGCGTCGCCGTCCTCGCGAAGAGGCTCTGACAAAGACAGCGGCTCGGCACGGAAGCGCAGAGCTTCGATGAGCTTGTCCTCGGGCAGTTCGACCTCGGCGCCGAGCTCCGAGAGGGTCGCCGGGCGACCGAGCTTCAACTCGAGGCGAGCCTGCGCCTTCTGCACACGGGCGAGCGTGTCGCCTGCGTGAACGGGCAGTCGGATGGTCCGCCCGGTGTTTGCGATGCCGCGGGTGATCGCTTGACGGATCCACCATGTGGCGTAGGTCGAGAACTTGAAGCCCTTGCGCCAGTCGAACTTCTCGACGGCGTGCATCAGACCGAGATTGCCCTCCTGGATGAGGTCAAGAAGGGGAAGGCCTGACGCCTGGTACTTCTTCGCGATCGAGACCACGAGGCGTAGGTTGGACTGGACGAACGTGCGCTGGGCACCCTCGCCTTCTCGGACAGTCCGGTTCAGCTCCCGGCGACGAGTGGGCGTGAGGCCCTTCTTCGTGCGCAGCTCTTCCTCTGCTTCCCAGCGAGCTTCGATCGCTTGGGCGAGGCGGACCTCGTCATCCTTGGTGAGCAACGGGTACTGCCCGATGTCGGTGAGGTACAGACGTACGAGGTCTTCCTCGTCCCTCTCGACTCGCTCCTTAGCCAAAATACGAAACCTCCGTGTATCGCAATGTCGGGGTGTTCGATGCGGCTGGGCGCCGTCGAGGACGGCAGACGTCCCCCTGGCCCCTGCGGTCTTCCGGTGAATACTGCTCTCCGTGGAGACCAGCCCTTTGAGATTGCCCTGCCGTTCGCTCCTGGCTCAGTGTAACGGTGGAGTCAAGTGTCCCCGCCGCCGACACCCGCTAAAGGACGGTATTCGCCCGCTACGAGGCGCACATCGGCAGCCAAACGGCGAAGCGAGCGGACAACTGCGCCATCTGCGCTCGGGTGCGGATGGGCCGCCCTCAGCTCGTACGCGCCGGCCAGAACTGTGTACCAATTTTGGATGCCACCAGGGCTGTAGATATCTCCGTCGCAGACGGCCGGGACAAGGCTCACCACCCAGTCGGTCACTGTCGGGCCGGGGCTCGCAGTGCATTCCTCCGCGCCGGTGAGCCCGGCCGAGACCGGAAGGAGAGATTCCAGCTGCGCTGCCCGCCACGCATGCGCGAGGCTCGATCCAGACGCCCAGACTGCCAGTTCAGATCCTCCTTGAGGAGCCTTCACCTCGGCTGCGAACTGGCCAAGGGTTCTGAAGGCCTCCAACTCGACCCATCGCAGACCCCCAAGCACCCGACCCGACTGGATCAGCGAGAGCGACCTAGGCGGTCCGGCAAGCTCTTCCAGCAAGGGCCCGCTCACGACGCTGGGGTCGGGCGGGGGCTCGGCTGCTGCTCGGATGCCGGGTGTGTCGGGTGTGTCGGGTTTGCCCCCTGCGGCCCGTGTGCAGGGTGTGCCGGGTGTGCTGAGTGCGCCAGGTCGGGAGTCACCTCCGGCACCTGCGCAGCTCCGTCTGACGATGAAGGATCGGTCCGATCGTGCCGGAAGCCGTTCGTGATCGGCATACGGCGGTCTTTCCCGAATCCCCTCGTCGTAACCCGCGGACCTGGCGCCGCCTGGCGGCGCTTGTACTCCGCATGGTCGACGAGGTCGACGACGCGGCGGACGACAGCCTCCTCGAAACCCTCGGCCACGAGTTCCTCGATCGTCCGGTCGTGCTCGACGTAGCCCTGCAGAATCGGGTCGAGCACCTCGTAGGGCGGAAGGCTCTCGTCGTCTCGCTGATCTGGTCGGAGCTCGGCCGAGGGCGGCTTGGCAAGGACGTTCTCGGGGATGAGGTCGATACCGGCCACGCTGTTCCGCCACTCGCAGAGCTCGTAGACAAGCGTCTTCGGGACATCGCGGATGACGGCGTAGCCGCCGGCCATGTCCCCGTACAAAGTTGCATATCCGACAGCCATCTCGCTTTTGTTGCCTGTAGTGAGAACGAGCCAACCGAGCTCGTTCGACAGAGCCATCACGACGACACCACGAGCCCGCGACTGGAGGTTCTCGTCAGTAAGACCGGAGACGCCGGTGCCCTTGCCCGAACTCTCGAGCGCAGGCTCGAGCATCCCGGCCAGAGCGGCATGAGCCGCCTCTATCGGGATGGTCCGGACTTCGATGCCGAGGTTGCGGGCGAGCGCCTCGGCATCCTCGAGGGAGTGACCGCTTGAGTACCGCGAGGGAAGCAGCACACCGTGCACCCGAGCGGGCCCGAGGGCGTCCACTGCCACAGTCGCCACGAGCGAAGAGTCGATGCCGCCCGACAGCGAGATCAGCACCGACTCGAATCCGCCTTTCTCCACGTAGTCACGGGTACCCACGACGAGCGCCCGGTAGACCTCTTCGGGTGGCGTGAGATCGCGGGCGAGGCGTGGACTCAGCTCGTCGGCGAGCGGCACCGTCGGACGCTCGGCGATCGACGGAGAGGCCTCGCTGACGATGACCGCCGGCAGCACTGGCGACCCTTCGTGGCCCCGCGGGTCGAGCAGGCGCTTGCGATACGCCGGCAGAATGTCAAGATCGATGATCTGGACGCATTCCTCGAACTGTGGTGCTGATGCCACGAGCAGGCCGTCGTGATCGAAGACCATCGAGCCGCCGTCGAAGACGAGCTCATCCTGGCCACCTACGAGGTTCACGTAAACGAGCGCTGTAGACGCGTCGGCCGCCCGAGTCCCGAGCATGCGCCTGCGTTCGGCGATCACGCCTCGGCGGTAGGGAGAGGCGTTGATTACGACGACCAGCTCCGCCCCCCCGGACCCGAGCTGGGATACCGGCCCGGCCGGACTCCAGGCGTCTTCGCACACGGTGACGCCTGTCCGGACCCCACCGATCTCGAACACCTCCCGCGGATCTTCGCCAGTCGCAAAGTAGCGCCGCTCGTCGAACACGCCGTAATTCGGGAGGAGCTGCTTGTGCCAGACACCGTGGACCTTGCCTCCCCCGAGCACGGCGGCTGCGTTGTACAGGTCTCCGTCCTCGTCCACGTAGCCGACGACGACGGTGCACTGCCCGCTGGCGGCAGCAAGCCGGTCGAGTGCTCGCAGGTTCTCCTCCACGAAGGCCGGTTTCAACAGCAGATCCTCGGGCGGATAGCCCGTGACAGCCAGCTCGGGGAAGACCGCCAGATCCGCCTGCTCGCGCTCGGCCGTCCCCATGGCGGAGAGGATCTTCGCCACGTTGTGGTCGAGATCTCCCACCACCACATCGACCTGGCACAAAGCCACCCGCAGGCGAGCCATGCCGAGAGCGTACCGGTCCCTCCGCCGTCACCTCATTACGCTCGGTCCAGCTCATGACAACGCTTCCCCGGCTGCTCGACGACGCGGCGCGATCGTCGGCCGACCCTGAACCCGTTCGGCTCGTCTTCGAGCGGCTCGTCGAGCAAGGACCGAGCGACGTGATCGACCGGATCGACGAGCCTCTCGCGTCGGCCATCGCCCGCGTCGCAGCCGCCAGCAGGTCCCTCGCCCGATTGATCGTGGCAGAGCCGGGAGCAATCGAAGCACTGTCGACACCGCCTGGCGTGACCGCCTCTGAGGGCGACGTCCTCAGCTCGCCCGACACCACTGAGCTTGCTCGCCGCAAGGGGCTCGCCTACCTGCGCATCGCCTCGGACGACCTCGGAGGGATCGACGATCTCGAACACGTCGGCGCCGGCCTCTCGCGTCTCGCCGACGATGTCCTCGAGGCGGCATGCCGCATCGCCGGCGCAAGCGACCTGGCGGTCATCGGCATGGGCAAGCACGGCGCGGAGGAGCTCAACTACGCGAGCGACGTCGACGTCGTCTTCGTCGCCCTGCCAGGTGCCGATCTCGCCGAGAGCGTGGCGGCAGCCCGGCGAGTGCTCTCGATCGCCGGGCAGTCATACCGCATAGACACCGACCTGCGGCCCGAGGGAAGAGACGGAGTCCTCGTCCGCACCCTCCAGTCCTACGAGGCCTACTGGGAGAAGTGGGCCCGCCCGTGGGAGTTCCAGGCGCTCCTCAAGGCAAGAGCCTCTGCCGGCGCCCGGCAGCTCGGCGACGACTTCGAGGCGGCAGCGGGGTCGGCCGTCTGGTCGAAGCGCTTCGACGCCGACGCGCTCGCCGAGCTTCGAGCGATGAAGTCGCGCGTCGAGGAGCTGATCTCGCGCCGAGGGTTGTCGGACCGGGAGCTGAAGCGTGGCCGCGGAGGGATCCGCGACATCGAGTTCTCCGCCCAGCTGTTGCAGCTAGTTCACGGCAAGGACGACCCCTCCCTCAGGGTTCCCGCCACCCTCTCGGCGCTCGACGTGCTGGCGGGCGCGGGTTACGTCGACGGCGCCGACGCCACCGTGCTCGCCCTTGCTTACCGCTTCCTCCGAACCGTCGAACACCGGCTGCAGCTCGTCGAGGGGGCCCAGGTGCACACCGTCCCACCGACAGGCCCCGCCCGTGACCATCTCGCCCGCGTGCTCGGCTTCGGGAGCGGCGAGGGACTGGCGCGGAAGAGAAGCGAGCGGCTCGATGTCGTGCTCGCCCGGTACCAATCCTCGGTCCGGTCGATCCACGAGAGGCTCTTCTTCCGCCCTCTGCTCGAGGTCTTCGGTGCTCCTGGCTCGGCGAGGAGACTCTCCGAGGCGGCCGCGAGCGAACGGCTGGCGGCCTTCGGGTTCCGAGAGGCGGACCGGACCCACCAGGCCCTCGCCGAGTTGACCCGAGGGCTCACCCGTTCGTCGCGCCTCATGCAGCAGCTGCTGCCTGTCCTGCTCGGTTGGCTGTCGGAGAGCCCCGACCCCGACAGCGGCCTGCTCGGCCTGAGGAACCTCGCGGGGCTGGCGCATCAGCGTGACGTCGTAGTTGCCGCCTTCCGCGACTCGCCCGAGCTCGCCCGCCGTCTCTGCATCGTGCTCGGCACGAGCCGGCGCCTCGGGGACCTCGTGCAACGCCACCCGGCGCTCGCGCTGCGGATCGGCGACGACGCCGAGCTGCAGCCAGCCAACCGGAGCGAGCTCGCCGAGCGAGCCGTGATCGCCGTCGATGGCTCGCCGGAACAGGCGATGAGGGGACTGCAGCGGGTCGTCGGGGAGGAGACCCTTCGCATCGCGTCGGGCGAACTGCTCGGTATCACGGGGCCTCTGTCTGTCCCCAGGCAGCTTGCGGCACTCGGCGACGCCGCCCTCACGGCCGCCTTGCAGAGCGTGTCTCCCCAACTGCCGTTCGGGGTCGTCGCGATGGGCCGCCTCGGAGGCAACGAGCTCGCCTACGGCAGCGATCTCGACGTCCTGCTCGTCTACGAGGGCACCGGGCCTTCCGACGCGAGCGAGGCCGAGCGTGTCGCAACTTCGATGTTCCGCCTGCTCAACGGCTCGACGCCTGCCGACCGCATCTGGACGGTCGACGCTCAGCTCCGGCCGGAGGGAAAGCAGGGCCCGCTCGCCCGGTCGCTCGACGCGTACGTCGAGTACCACGACCGCTGGATCGCGGCATGGGAGCGGCAAGCCCTCCTGCGGGCGCGGCCTCTCGCCGGAGACCGAGACCTGCTGGACCGCTTCATGGCCTTAGTCAGAAAGACGCTGTGGGACCGGCCCCTCAGCCTCGACGACGTCCGCCAGATCAGGCGTCTGAAGGCCCGCACCGAGCGCGAGCGCATCCCGGCCGGCGAGGATCCTCAGTTCCACTTGAAGCTCGGGCGCGGCTCGCTGGCGGACGTGGAATGGACCGTCCAGCTGCTCCAACTCGGCCACCATGTGCACACCACTGATACCGCCGAGGCTCTCGGTATGCTCACGGCGAACGGGGCGCTCGAAGAAGGCGAGGGCACGATCCTTGCTTCCGCCCTCGACTTCCTAAACACCACGAGAGACCGGTGGCACCTGGTGGGCAACTACGTCGCAGGCGCAGGTGGGCTAGTGAGCCGTGTCGGGTTGGACTCGCTTCCCCAGTCACCTGAGCAGCTCTCGCGCCTCGCGCGCTCTCTCGGAGAACGCCCTGCGGATCTCCGTGAGCAATACCGACGGGTCACGAGAAGGGCGCGGACGGTGGTGGAGCGGCGTTTCTATGGGCTTTGAGCTGAGAAACGACGAGCCCGAGCCGTATCAGTGCAGCTTCGTCGTCCACGTCGGCCAACTCGAGGTCGAGGTCGACTTCGGGAAGCTCGGCTGCACCGAGTACGACGAGGTCGTCGGCGTCGCCGAGGGCGGCGCTCACCCGCCGCTCGCCTCGCTCCACGGCCTCGATCGCCCGGTCGACGGCAGCTGGCGACCAGCGGGCGCACAGAGGCTGAAGGCGCCCTCCGGCGGCCGGCACGACGGAGAGATGCTCGGGAGCGCTCCACTTCGCGACCTGACCCAGTAGGCCGAGCGTGAGCAAAGGCAAGTCGGTGGCAAGGACGACGATGGCCCCCTCCCAACCGAGGTGCCGAAGGGTCCGAGCCCCGAGAGCGAGGGCCGCCAGTGGACCCCTCAGAGGATCAGCTTCCGCCGGCGTGTCGAGCAACGACGCGTGCGGGCCGACCTCGAGCGCGCTCACGGTGACGGCCTCGAGCATTGCTCCGAGGTGTCGCCCGAGCGTGATTCCGCCAGGCCCGAGAGGCAGGGAGGCCTTGTCGCGGCCCATCCGGGTGCTGGCGCCCCCGGTCAAGAGGAGCCCGGCAGGGCCTTCACTCAGCAAACGACTCCGCGAGCTCGGACGCCTTGGCGAGGGCTTCGCGAGGCGTCACACCGGCTCGCGCGACGAGCCAGCAAGACACAGGGGCGGCGGTGCGCTCCGAGGCCCGCGCCGCCACGCCGGCGAGAGCGAGCAGGTCCTCCATCTCTTCCGGCGAGGGTGCTTCGACACCGAGCACTTCGGCGAACTGGTCCAACCACTGAGCGGCTTCGTAGGTCACGTCCCGAGACTAGATGGACCGGCCGGTCCCGGCCCAGTACGGATCGCGCAGCTTCCGTTTGAAGATCTTCCCCGAGTCCTCACGTGGAAGGGCCTGCTCGAACTCGACGATCCTCGGCACCTTGAACCCGGCGAGGCGATCCCGCACAAAGGCCCACACGTCCTCGGCATCGATCGACGAGTCGTCGTCTCGCTCGATCACGGCGGCAAGCGCCTCGCCGAACTCCTCGTCGGGGATGCCGAAGACCGCAACGTCGCGCACCCCGGGCATCGTGATCAGGCACGCCTCGATCTCGATCGGGTAGATGTTCGCACCACCCGAGATCACCATGTCCCGCTTGCGGTCGCACAGGTACAGGAAACCGTCTTCGTCGAGGTAACCGATGTCACCCACTGTGACAAGTTCGTCCTTACCGACCTCTTCGCGGGCGCCCGGGCGTTCTCGTACTCGAAGTCATAGAAACCCGCCATCCGTCCGAATATCTCCCCCTGCTCACCCACGGCCACCGGCTGCCCCGTGGGATCGAGCACCTTGATCGTCACGCCTGCGAGGGGACGTCCGACGGTGCCGGGATGCGAGAGCCATTGCGGACTCGTCGACGCTGTGACGGCCCCGATCTCGGTACCGCCGTAGAACTCCTCGATGATCGGGCCCCACCAGTCGATCATCGCCTGTTTGACATGGTCGGGACAGGGAGCGGCTCCGTGGGTCACGCGCTTCAAGGTGGACAAGTCGTACCGGTTGCGCACGTACTCGGGCAGCTTGAGGAGGCGGACGAACATCGTAGGGACGAGATAGAGGTGCGTGAGCTGGTGTTCCTCGATGAGCTGCAGCAGCCGCGCGGGATCGAAGCGGGACTCGAGCACCATGAACGTCCCGACGCTCACCGCGGCGAGGGAGAAGGCGTTCGGGACCGAGTGGTAGAGCGGGGCGGTGACCGCGGTACGAGCTCAGGGCTCGACGCCGATGGCGATCATCTGCACGAGGATCGACTGCATCAGGGAGGGTCGCTCGGTGGCAACCGGCGCACACCTTTCGGTTTGCCGGTCGTGCCGGACGTGTAGAACATCGTCGCGCCGCCCACCGAGGCGGGATCTGGCCCCTCGAGCGCCTGCGACTCCAGCCACTCGGACCATCGCGCTTCGCCTGCGAGCGGCTCGGCTGTCTCAGGCGAGACGTGGTAGGCCTCCCGAATCCCGCTCGGCGTGGGGACGACGCGGACATGTAGCGAGGGCGGGAGCACATCGCGCAGCGGCGCGAGCAGGTCGGCGTGGGCAACGAGGACCTTCGCCGCCGAGTCGGCGAGCACATAGGTGATCTCCTCGGCCGTCCCGTGCCAGTTGAGCGGTACCGGCGCAGCTCCGATGCGTCCGGCGGCGAGGGACGCCTCGAGGAACGCGACGTCGTTCCGCAGCAGCAGCGCGACGGTGTCGCCCGCTCGGATCCCGGCCGCCGCGAGGAAGGAAGCCGCGCGTCCGGCTCGCTCTTGCAGGTCGTCGGTGGAGAGGAACTGACCTTCGCAGAGGATGCCGTTCACGACGAAAGCCTACGCGTGAACGTCCCAGCTTGCCCTCAGCGGCCTGTGTGAAGGATGTGTGAAGGCCTCCCCGGCGAAGGGCTATTCATAGGTGAATAACCATATTCTCAGGCAATACCCAGGAAGTGCTCCTTGAGAGCGGGCGGAGCTTGAAATGCGAGCGGGCAGCGCAAGACTAAGCCCTTTGACCAGGGCCGATCCACGACTCGAACGACGCAGCAGGGGCCGCTCAGATGGGGCCTCGTATCGGTCGGACCCGAATTCCGCACACGAAACATTGAGACACTCACCTGCGCTTCCATTTAGAATGTTGTCTCATGGAAGTCGATCACGAGCTGGTCGATACGCGCCTCATGTGCAGTGCCGACGTGCTTCCCGAATCCGGTCAGCCGCGCCTTGGTCGCTCAGCTCGTTTTGGCAACTGGTTCGACGAGAACAAGTGGCCGATCACCGTATACACGAGCACCCGGGTCGCGCTGTTCGGGTTCGCTGTCATCTTGGACGCGGTCTTCGGGATTTTCATCCACCGCGAGTCCCTCTCGAGAGAGTTCGGCAACTGGGACGGATGGTGGTACATCCGTATTGCCACCATCGGCTACCACCACTCCATCGGGCACGTTCAGACGTCGTTGGGTTTCTTCCCGCTTTACTCGATGGCGATCTGGCTGGTTGCACATGCCCTTTTCTGCTCATACGTAATTGCCGGGTTCATCATCTCGACCATCGGTGGACTCGTCGCGACCATCCAGGTGCAGCGTCTGGCAAGGGACTGGTGGGGTCCGGCGGTCGCGCGGAAGTCCGTGCTTCTCTTCTGCCTCTTCCCGGGTTCCATCATCTTCTCGATGGTCTACTCCGAGGGCATCCTGATACCCCTCGTGCTCGGTTGCCTTCTTGCGCTCAGCCACAAGAAGTGGGTGCTCGCCGGCGTGCTCGCCGGCGTGGCAACGGCTGTCGGACCCGATGCGCTCACGGTCATCCCGATGTGCCTCGCAGCTTCCTTCGTCCAGCTCCGGAAGTACGGGTGGCACGACACAGATGCGCGCCGAAGCCTGATCGCGCCCGCTCTCTCTCCCTTTGGGGCAATTGCGTTCGCCTCATTTCTGTGGGCATGGACCGGTACCCCGTTCGCGAGCTTTATCGCCCAGTCCAAGGGCTGGCACGAGAGGACGACACCGCTCGCGATGCCGAATCAGCTTCTGATGCTGATCCACGAGATCGGGTTCCGCCTCCGCTGGTCGCGCATCAATCTCAACATCCCCATCGGCCTGCTTGGCCTCGTCTTCCTCATCGTTGGGCTCAGGTGGCTCTGGCGCGACCGGAGGACGGTCCCTCTCGAAGCGACGGTCTTCACCATTTTCATGTCGTTCCTCATGGTCACCTCGTTGCACGTACCTCCGACGCCCCGGCTCCTCATCACGGCCTTCCCGGTGGTGCTCATCTTCGCGAAGAGGCTGCAGGGCCGAGCCTGGACGCGGATGATCTGGATAACCGGCGCTTTGTTCTTCCTCCTCAGCGCCTTCACCTACGTCGGCAGCTTCATCCGCCCTTAGTGGGTGCCTACGTAGAGAACAGCCAGACGTCGACCTGCTGGGCGTAGCCGAAGGTGGCGCGGGATCTGTGCGAGAAGTGACGACCGAGTGAGCTGAGGAGCGCCTCGTATCGAACGTAGTGAGCCGTCGAGGTCGCTGTCGCAGGCGGCACCCCCACGTGAGAAGAGACCAACCACAGCCGAGGACAAGACGCGGCGACGCGTCTGATCTCGCTGCGTTGCAGCGCCTGATAGTCCTCCACGTACACCTTCACCTCCGTGAAAGGCGCGTCAGGGAGCACCGGGCGCGGCAGCCGCCCAGCGGGTCGACCAGAGCCTTCGAAGTAGTAGTCGAACGCGCCACGACCATCCGCCGGGTAAAAGGCGATGCAATCGCCAGATCGTGCGCTGTCGAACACGTAGTCCGCCGCGCCGTGCCAGTTCTCCGGCGACACGCCGTAGCTCGGCAGGATCTGTACGAACCGCAGGACTAAGAGCCCGGCGACCGCAGCCGCGCCGATAGAGCGCGGCCACCGAGATGAACAGAGGCCGCAAGACAGCGCGAGTGAGGCGGCAGGCGCCGACACGAGCAGGTATCGGCTCTCGAACACCGACTGACCAACGAACGACTCGACGGTGTCGACGAGGCCAGGGACCAGCAACCATGAGACCACGAGGGCAGCCGCCCAGCGCTCCCGCGAGACGTTGTCGACGGCGGAGTGCGCGCGATCGCCCATGAGCGCCGCGACCCCGATGAGGACCAAAAGGGCCACCGTCAGACCGAGCAAGGGCAGGCTCGTAGCCGTCAGGTGGAACTGCGGCGGCAGGCCTGAGCCCAAGATCTGCTCGATCGGCGCAGCCGCTTCGGAGAAGCTTGGTCGAGGGATCCAGAACAGCTGGCCCGCTCCGCGCTCGCGTGCGAGCACCACCAGCGGCAGGGAGCAGATGGCGGCAATGGCGAGCCCGCTCGCGACCAGCCGGAACCGGCGCCGGTACCAGAACAGAGAGGCCAGCTGAGCCGGCACCACGAGAACCGCGACGAAGGTCATATACATCGCGAGCACGAGGGCAATGACATAAAGGGGCCATGCCCAGACGGGCGGCTTGCCGGGGCTGCGAGCCGACTCTCCGTCCACGAGCGCTACAAAACCGAGCCACGACAACGCACACAGCGCGTACATGAGCGCATAGGCGCGGGCGTCCTGACCCCAGTAGATGAGCGGGAGGCTGACAGCGGTCAGCAGCCCGGCTGCAAGGCCTACGGATCGGTTGAACAAGCGCAGCCCGATGACAGAGACGGTCCCGGCGGTGACAGCCGTCGCGACGACCGACGGCAGCCGGAGCACGACGAGGCTGTTCCCGAAGAGCGATATGAGTACGTGGACAAGCCCGTAGTAGGCGAGCATGTTGCCGCCGTCGTACCTCATCGCAGCCCACAACGCCTCGCCGTGCTGGCTCGCGATCGCGACGGTGGCGGACTCGTCAAGCCAGAGGCTCCGGGCCGACAGCTCGTATGCCGACAGTGCCGCTGCTACGACAGCCGGGGCGAGAACGGCGCCGACGGTGAGCACGCGCGCACGTGAGGAGGGCTGGCCTGGCTGTTGCGGTCGGCTTGCAACTCCGGCCACATGCACGAAATTCAGTCTCGCGCACCGCCGCACTGGCCTCGTGGTGGGATGATCTGCCCTGATCGTCAACTACGAGGGCAAGCCGACTGCTTACGGGGTCGGCCTGAAGGACCACCTGGCTGCACTCGCGGCCAAGAGGAGCTAGAGCTCACCCGCGCTCGGGATCGCTTGCAGGCGGCGCGCTGGGTGACAACGCCGCCGAGCAACTGAGCCGACCGGCCACGAGCTCCTCACCGCCGTACCTGAGCGCGGGGTCTCCCATGCGACACTTTGCTCACTACAGAGAGGTGACGCCAATGAGCTACGTCCACATCCCGCATCCCCACACCCTCGAACGACTGGAACATCGGGACAAGCCCGTCGCGACAGCCGACGTGATCAAAGCGAAAACGAGCACACGGTTCAATGCGTGGCTCGCCGTCAAGATCACAGACGGCGTTGGCACCATGTGGTGTGCGTACATTTTCGGTGTCATCGCACTGATCGGGCTGCCCCCCGCGTTGAAGCCGGGCGGCGAGGGGATAATCGCCTGGATCGCGCAGACGTTCCTCCAGCTCGTATTGCTGTCGATCATCATCGTGGGGCAGAACATCGCTGCGGCGTCATCCGACGCGCGGGCAGAGAACACCTACAAAGACGCCGAGGCCATCTTGAGCGAGGCTTTGGAGATTCAAAAGCACTTGCAATCCCAGGACCTGGAGATGATTGGTGCGCTCAAGGCCGCGCTGGAGCTGCTTCCCAAGAATCCGGCTTGACCGCGGGCAACACGCGAGGTGAGCTGGCGGGACAATGGTGACCGTGGGTAGGAAAGCCGGTCTCTCGGTTCGCTTCGTTCGCTTCGGCGTGGCTGTCGCTGTGGGCCTCCTCGTCGCGACGCCGACAGCTGCCGGCGCTCTAAGCGGTACTCCCCGCCTGACCAACTCGCACAAGATCGGGACGATCGCGTCGTACGGAGCCCCGAACTTGGGCGGGCCGCCGTCCGGAGGACCGGCAGTTGTCGGAATCGCCGCCGCGGCGAATGGGCGCGGTTATTACGTGCTGCGCTCAAATGGCGGCGTCGACGGCTACGGCGTGCCGTGGCGCGGGTCGTTGTCTGCTCACCCGCTGCCGGCCGGAGTGACCGCGACCGGCATCGCGACCGATCCCGCGACGCGTGGCTACTGGATCGTCCTGTCCAACGGGCAGGTTCACGCCTTTCACGCGCCGTTCCTCGGACAACCTGACATCCCGTCAGGCGGCTGGGGCCAGTACCCGGCGGCCGTCGGCATCGCCGCCGCGGCGGTCAGGAGCGGGTACGGATACTTCGTGCTCCGTGCGAATGGTGGCATCGACCATTTTGGCGTGGCATGGCACGGGTCGCTGGCTGGACACCTCCATTACGGCTCGACTGCTCCAGTAGTCGCGACGGCGATGGCGACTGACGCCAAGACCGGCGGCTACTGGATCACGACCTCGACGGGCGGCGTGTTCGCCTTTGACGCCCCCTCGCTCGGCTCTCCGAGCACGCTCCCTCACGGGAAGTACGACGGGAACACGATCACAGCGATCGCGGCGGATGCGAGCGGGAACGGCTACGAAGTGCTTCGTGCGGCCGGAGGGATCGACAACTTCGGTGCGCCGTATCACGGCTCGCTCGGCGCTTGGGGCGGCATGCCTGACGGAGGCTTCGCGAGCGGCGTAGCCATCGACCCCGCTACCGGTGGTTACTGGGAGGCGATCGACTCGACGCCCGTCAGCACTTACCTCAACCCGCTCCGGTCAGTGACGTCGCTCGTGCCACAAGAAGTGGACCAAGGAGTCGACTACTGCGGGTCGGGACCGATCTTCGCAATCGGGGTCGGCACGGTGGAGAATCTCTACAGTTCGGGTTGGCCAAGTGGCGTGTTCATCTCCTACCGGCTGAGCGTCGGCAGCGCGAAGGGGCTCGTGGTGTACGTGGCAGAGGACGTGACCCCGGCGGTCACGATCGGCGAGAGCGTAGGGCCCAACACGGTCGTCGGCTACCTCCACGACGCGGACACATGCCTCGAGACGGGTTGGGCAGACGCTGCATGGCCTTACGGGCTGGCGGCGGCTCATGCTGAGTACAACGGCCAGAACTCGACGGCGTACGGACTGAACTTCAGCTCGCTCCTCGAGGCGCTCGGCGCAAGGCCCGGGCTCACTCAACCTGATGGACCGCCGGGACCCATCCCCTCGAACTGGCCTACGTGGAGATAGACCGGTTCACACTGCTGCAATAGCGGCGTCCCGGTAGGGGTGATCCACGCGGCGAACACGCCTCTGCGCCCAGATGGCCTCCGGGGCCTCGCGAGAACCGCCCATCCAGGGCTCAACTGCTCTCGAGGTGAGCGAGCTGTCCACAGTGATCGGGCTCAGCTACTCGTAGTAGAAACTGGCCCATGGAAGAGCTCGAACACCTCGACGTCCTCATCGTTGGCGCCGGGCTGTCCGGCGTCGGTGCGGCTTATCACTTGAAGACGAGCTGTCCCGACAAGAGCTTCGCGATCGTCGAAGCTCGCGCTGTGAGCGGCGGGACTTGGGACCTGTTCCGGTATCCGGGCGTCCGTTCGGACTCTGACATGTTCACCTTGGGCTACTCCTTCAAGCCCTGGGACGAGGCCAAGGCCATCGCTGACGGACCGGCGATCCTCACCTACATCCGTGAGACCGCCCTCGAGCATGACATCGAGCACAGCATCCGGTACCAGCGCCGAGTTGTGAGCGCCTCTTGGTCTTCGGCCGATTCTCGGTGGACCGTGGAGATGGAGGCCACCGACACCGGTGGGACCGAGCGCCTCACCTGCTCTTTTTTGTACGCGAACACCGGCTATTACAGCTACGCAGAGGGCTACACCCCGGAGTTCGCCGGTACGGCGGACTTCGCGGGCACCATCGTTCACCCCCAGAAGTGGCCAGAGGACCTCGACTACGCAGGCAAGCGCGTCGTCGTGATTGGTAGTGGCGCAACCGCCGTGACCCTTGTCCCCGCGATGGCGGGAACCGCTTCACACGTGACAATGCTGCAGCGCTCGCCGTCGTACGTCGCTTCCCTACCTGCCCGCGACGCGATAGCCGATGTCGTCCGCCGCTACCTGCCCAAGCGTGCGGCGTATGCGGTCGTGCGCTCGAAGAACATCCTCCTTAGCATGACGATGTTCCAGCTCAGCCGGCATACGCCGGGATTCGTCAAAGGGTTGATCCGCAAAGGCGCCGAGAAGCACCTCCCTCCCGGGTACGACATCGACACTCACTTCACGCCGCGCTATCAGCCGTGGGACCAGCGCCTCTGCTTGGTGCCAGACGCCGACCTCTTCCAGGCCATCTCGAAGGGCGACGTGTCCATTGTCACTGACCGGATAGTGACCTTCACGAAGCGCGGGCTGCAGCTCGAATCCGGCACCGAACTCGAGGCCGATGTCATCGTGACCGCCACTGGTTTGAACTTGATGGTGCTGGGCGGCATGAAGATCTCAGTCGACGATCGGGAGATCGAGCTGGCAGAGACCGTCGTCTACAAGGGCATCATGTTCAGCGGCCTGCCGAACCTGGCCGCCACGATGGGCTACACGAACGCCTCATGGACGCTCAAGGCCGACCTCGCCGCCGGCTACGTCTGCCGGCTGCTCGATCACATGGACCGATACGGGTATCGCGTCTGTACGCCGACGGCGCCCGAAGGCGGCCTTCCGAAGGCACCCTGGCTTGATCTCGTCTCGGGCTACGTGCTGCGCTCGGTCGACTCACTCCCCAAACAAGGCGCCCGGACACCGTGGCGGCTGCACCAGAACTACGCCCGCGACCTGATATTGCTCAGGTACGGCACACTCGAGGACGAGGCGATGCAATTCGGCTACGGCGGCTCGAGCGTCTCGACTCGTCGGTCCGCTCCAGCGCTCGAGGACTCGATCGCCAGTTAGTCGGGCGGCGGCGAGGCTGGCGATGCCCACGAAGCGCGGACGAGGAGCCTGAACCACAAGATGCCGCCAAGGGTGACCACGATCGCTGCCACGGCGATCACCGGTGCCGGAAGCGGCGGTGTCCAACGGGTTCGGCTCAAGAAGACGAGGTCAAGTGGACCCGTGGGCCCAACGGAGAAACGCCGCAATGCGCCATACAACGCCACGAACTGAGTCAGCAGGCTGAGCACGACGACTCCGGTAACCGCGGCGGACACAGCGCGCCCTTTCACGGCAGCCTGGAATCTCGGTCCGCGAATTGCGGTCCCCGCGACGATGGGGAGGCCGACCACGAAGGGCATGCTGTACCTGCCTTGCCAGATCAGGCCATCCGACCGCCAAGTGAGAACAGTGACGACGAAGGGAAGCAAGAGCGCCGCGACAGCGAGCAGCACGATCACCAATCTTTGCCTCCCATTCCCGAACACCAGACCGGCGATCACCACGAGACAGAGGAGAATCGGCACCACGATCTCCACCGGATGCCCGACTTGGCCGTCGTTCGGATAGAAGCTCTCGGCGAAATTTGTGAGATACAAGCCGTCCCGGACGAAGACCTCACGCAGAATCGCCCAAATCCCTGCGTTTACGGGCATGTTGCGGAACTTGGGCACGAAGAGATACGCCTTGAACCCGAAGATCCAAGCGAGACCGGCGACTGCCGCCGTCATGACGGCGGCAAGCCAGCGCCGTACCGCCCGCACTCCCCACAGCCGTCGGATCCTTGCAAACGGCATGAGAACGCCGATCGCGACTATCACGATTCCGATCACCCACTCCGGCGATGAGGTGCGCGTCAGCGCGAACACGACGCCGCTTAATCCGGCCCCGTTCAGAAGTGCCTTTGGCGGAGGTCCTTCGGGCTGAATGGCCATCAGCGCGAGGCAAGTCCACAGACAAATGGCTGCGGATATCTCGAGGCCACTTGGTTCGACGACGCTGACGAGGTTGAGGACGAGCGGCGTCGCGGCAATCAGGACCCCGAGTACCACCAGGCTTGCCTCGGCGAAGAGCAAAGCCAGCGCAACCGCGAGCGACAGGAAGATGGAACCGAACAGAACGCTCATCCATCTCATCGCGTACACCGACGTGGTGTCTTGGGTCACGAGAGTCGGACCCCCGACGAGGAGGTAGTAGAGAGGGGGGTAGCGACCCACATATGTACGTGCTCGGACGAGCTTCGATGAATCGACGAGCGGTGGGCAAGCCGGCGGTCTGAGGAGGTGTCTCCCGATGCAGATCGTGTACGGATCCAAGTCTCGGTATGTCCCAGGCACTACCACCCACCGGTCCGCCTTCGTGTGGGGCGGCCCGACCTGCTGGCCGAGCCACTCGCCCCGGACCACGGCCGCTGCTCGGATCATCTGCTGTGTCTCGTCGGGACCTGTGGTCAACGGAGCCGCGAGGCTCCAGAGCACACCGAAGGCCGCGAAGATGACGAAGCTGCCGAACCAGACACGCCAGAGCGGATGTCTTCCCCGATGTCTTGCGCGATGTCTTGCGCGCGTTCGATGCCCTATTGAGGCGTCGCCGGCTTCGGCGCCTGTACTGGACGGATCACCGGAAGCCACCGAGCGACAGTACAACGACCGGCGCTTGGACGCGGGCCGCCATGTGGGCTGGCGATCCTGCGCACGAGGCATCTGCGCCGAGGGTGAGTCGTGTGCACGCAAGAAGCCTTATAATTGTGCGCTCAGCTCTGCAACTCCCGTGACGACGGGCGTGTAAACCTGCCCCGTGCCTGGACTTGAGGGCCGCATAGGGCCGCTTCGTAATCGCAACTTTCGGCGGTTCTTCGCTGGCTGGGCCACGTCGTTGTTCGGCACCGGCATGGCGCCGGTGGCGGTGGCATTCGCCGTCTTGAACAGCGGTGGCAGCCCAAGCGATCTCGGCTACGTCCTGACCGCAGGTGTCGGTGCGACGGTGGTGTGCCTCCTCCTCGGTGGGGTCGCCGCGGACCGATTCGGCCGGCCCACCTAGCGGTCAGTTGTCGCACCGGTGGCGTGCAAGCCGCACGAGAGGCACGCTCGATCGACCGTTGACCTGCTGGCCGACAATCTGAGACCTGTGCGCTGAGCGCTCCACCTCTCGACAAACTCCGAGGTAGGACGGAATATATCGAGAGGGTCTTGCTCACGCGAGGCCGCAACGAGAACTCTGGCGGACCTGGTCCGCCGGATCAACGGAGGGCCGCATGATTGCTTTTTTCACTGAGATTCGCGAGACCTTCGTCCCGCGCGCGGGGAGCAAATACGGACCCTTGCCGCCCTTGCTCGTCTCCCTGACGCTCGTCACGGGCCTCGTGGACGCATTCAGCTACTTGCTCCTTGGACACGTCTTCGTGGCGAACATGACTGGCAACGTCGTGATATTGGGTTTTGCTCTTGTTGGCGCGAAAGGGTTCTCCGCCAGCGCATGCCTCGTGGCCATCGCTGCCTTCGCTGNNGCCCGTTTCCGGCTCGTTACCACTACGCCCTCATCGTCGCCTTGGCGATCGCGATGGGGATCCAGAACGCCACGGCTCGCAAGCTCGCCGTGCCTGACCTGACCACCACGGTCCTCACCTTGACCATCACCGGAATCGCGGCGGACGGCGTGATCGGCGGCGGNNTGATCGCCGTGATCGTGGCTCTCGGAGTGGCGGCCATCGCGGGGATACTCGGGAAGTCCAATCCCACCTGGGTCGAGGTCGACAGTTGAGCAAGCGATGTCACGCCTCACGCTCCGGCACCACGCGATGAACCGCCCTGGGGCCTCCAAGAGACTCTGGAAGCCAGGGCGGTTCGGCAGGACGCGAGCGTCCAGGCGACGACGGGTCCCCCGAACTTAACGACGGCTTTGATCAGGGCAGTCGGGTTGCCTGGGAAGTCCCTGCTCAGTGCCTCGATTACCCGCCGAGGGTCCAACCGGCGATCGATACTGGCGCGCGCTCGGCCTCAGCCAGCTCTTGAAGCTTTGCCTCTGCCCCGTCGAGCAGCTCGGGGGCGCCGTCATTACGGCCGATCTCCCAACCGTGAACCTGATAGCCCATGTGCCGGAGAAAGCCCCGCAGGACCACGGTGCTTCGGTCGGACGCGTGGGTAGCCAAGAAGTACCAGGACCGGGTGGCCGCTACCTCGCGGCGCGAGACGCAACCACGGGGCCGCCAATGGGAATGATGCGAGGCCGAAGGCTGCGCGCGCCGGCTCGGCAAGAAGAAGTCGTAGCGGTGGTGAGGTAGCTGTCGGCACGTCCATAGAGTGGCAGAATTGAGCCATGACCGAGCGCAAGCCTCACGGGGTCACGTTCGAGACGTGGATCGACAGGCAAGTCCGCGAGGGGATGGAACGAGGCGAGTTCGACGATCTGCCAGGAGCGGGCAAGCCGATCCCCGGTATAGACAAACCCCACGACGAGATGTGGTGGGTGAAGGACAAGCTGCGTCGCGAGAACATCTCGGTGCTGCCGCCGACGCTGGCCCTGCGAAAGGAAGCGGAGGACGCCCTGAACGCCGCAGGTAACGCCGGGTCGGAGCTCCTGGCGGCCCGCATCGTGAGCGACATCAACGAGAAGATTCGCAGAGCGAACTCCCGTCCAATTGATGGCCCCCCGCTCAACCTGGCCCCCTTCGACGTCGAGCGAATCGTCGCCAAGTGGCGCAGCGATCACCCCGACAGCGCCGCCCAAGCACCGGCCGCGGTCACTCCGGCCGACCAGCCGATCAAGGCTCGCTCGGGATCGCGGCATTCCAGGTGGTGGCGCCGACTCCCCCGCCAGAGCTGAGTCGATGGCGATGGCATGCGGGTCGTCGAGATGACCCGCATGATCCGAGCCACGACCATCTTCCGGGCGACCCCTTTTTCGTCCTCACGCCGGCGATGGTGTCGAGAGTGCTCTGCGGGATCTCGACGCCGGAGCCCGGTAGTCCGAGCGCTCGGGTCGGCGGTGACCCCGTAGAAGGCCCCGCCTCCAATCGATGTCGTCGTCGAGACGAGGCCGCCGGACGGGGTGAGTATGTCCATCTTGTTGGAGGTGGAGTCGGTCACCGCCAGGTTGCCGTTCTGGAGCACCGCGATGCTCGTCGGGTTCGTGAGACCGGACGCGTAGAACAACGTGAGCTCCGTGCCGGACGGGCTGTACTCGACGACGTACCCGTCGATGCTCCCTCCGACATCGGTGCTCTGCACGGCCACCCACACGTCGCCGCTCGAGTTGATGGCGAGGCCACCCGGTCGGTACTCGGGGGCCGTCCTCGCCGCGAACACGGCCGCGTCGGTCCCCGACGGCGAGAAACTCCAGATCTCCGGCGACGAAGCTGTAGCCGAAGGATGATCACGTCCTTCGGGACCGAGAGCATCCCCGAACCGAACTGGCCGACGTAGTAGCTCGGGCTCCCACCGGTGACGGCCACTATGAACTGAGTGCTCACCGTGCCCGACGAGTTCCCGGCCCCGATCGAATACGAGAAACTCGTGATGTTCGTCGGCACACTCCCCGTGACCGCTCCCGTCGTTGCGTTGATCGAGAGCCATGCCGGCGAGCCGCTGAGGAGCGACCAGGTCGGTGTCGGCACGCCGCGGACACCTCGAACTGGTAGGAGTAGGTGGCACCGCCGGCGACGCTTCCGGTTGTGCCCGGTATCAGCGACGTACACGTCGCCCGACGGGCTCACGACGACGTCCCGGGGTGCGATCAGTCAGTCAACTTCATGACGGCGGAACGGTGGTCTCGCTTCAGCTGGTCTCCGGCTATCCCAACACGAGCGCGTTGAGAGTCGGAATCCGAGCGTCATCGGCAGCGGCGCTTGAGGTAGGCGGGCGTCGCGCCTGGATACTGCCGAGCAAAGATGTCCATCCGTGCCTCCTTGTCGGGCAACGTCTGCATGGGTAGCCGAAGTCGTCGCTACCCGACACAGCCTGTTGCAGGTGTACGCGTGCTTCCGAGGCGGACCGTCGAGCACCCAAGAGATGAGATCGATACTCGACTCTGTCCGCTCTCCCGCCTGGGGCGGCATGCTGCAGCGCGCTAGAACCTACGCTCAATCGTCTTGGATGTCAGTCGCCACCGTGGCGACAGCCCTCCCACGGCGCCCTTATGGCACTGGCTCTGGACCGTCGGCCCTACGCGGCGGCGTGCCGATCTCCCCCGTTCGGAACGGGGCAGAAGGTGGCGAGCATGGGTCCGATCCAAGACTCGGGAACGCTGCTCGACAGTCGCAGAGCGGCGGCGCCCTTGTGGCGCGACCATGTCCGGTGCAGCGCCCCAGGTCAGCAGCACGACACGCCGCCGTCGGGTAGCTTGGCGGCCGTGGTCGACCGCCGTCGCGCCGGCCTTGAAGACCCGCTCGCCGGCAGGCGCGATCGCCGGGAGTCGATCCTGCGGGTCGTGTGGCCCCTCAGCGTGGTGGGCGCGGTCCTCCTCGCGAACGTCCTCGGGCTCTCGGGGGTGGTCGACGTCGATCCGCTCGGTCCGATCGGCCACACCGCCCTGCACGTCGGCTCGAGCCTGCTCCCTGGGGCGAACTTCGTGGACAGGGAGGCGGGCTGGACGGCCCAATCGCTCGGCCGTCTCGTCGCCGAGGACTGGCTGCACGGGATCGTCCCGTGGTGGAATCCCTTCGAGGGTCTGGGTGCCCCGCTCGCTGCCGAGATGCAGGCGGGGGCCTTCTTCCCGCCGACGCTCCTGCTCGCGCTGCCGCAGGGACAGCTCTTCTTCCACGTCCTCCTCGAGTCGACAGCCGGCCTCGGGACCTTCTTCCTCACCCGCGAGCTGGGCTTCGGGCGTGGGATCGCCGCGTTCGGCGGCATGCTCTTCGCGCTCGACGGCACCTTCTCGATCTTCGGGCATGCACCGGCCAACCCGGTGGCATTCCTGCCGTTCATGCTCCTCGGCGTCGAGCGCCTCCACCGTCGCGAGGCTCCGGACCATACCGGTTGGCTCGTCCTCGCCACTTCGGTCGCGCTGTCCGTCTACGCCGGATTCCCCGAGACCGCGTACCTCGACGGGCTACTCGTACTGTTCTGGTTCCTCTTGCGCCTAGCTGGCCGCCCGGCGCCAGGGCGGGCGCGCTTCGCCCTGCAGGCCGGTCTGGGCGCGGGCGTCGGCGTGCTTCTCGCCGCCCCCGTCATCGTCGCATTCGCGGAGTACCTCCCGATCGCCGATGTGGGAATGCACGCCGGCGGGGACACGTTCGCGCACGTGCCCGCCGCCGGCGCAGCCATGATCGGCCTGCCATGGGTCTTCGGCCCGATCGGCGCGTTCGCCGGTCCGTCGACGTCCACCCTCACACAGATCGTGGGGGAGACGGGGGGTTACGTCACGGCTTCGGCGATCGCAATGGCTGGCATCGGCCTTCTCTGCGGCCGCGGAGAGCGAGGCCTCCGGATCTTCCTCGCCGCGACCGTCCTCGTGGCCCTCCTGTGGACCTACGGGCTCCGCCCCGTCCAGGTGCTGCTCGTCCATGTCATACCGCTGGCAGGCGACGTCTGGGTCGCGCACTACGCGGCCCCGACGTGGGAGCTCGGGTTCGTGCTGCTCGCGTGCTACGGGGCCGACGCGCTCGTCTCGCCCCTCGTGCCGGGCGGGAGGCGGCTGCGCGCCCTCGGCGGGCCGGCGCTGGCGCTCGCGGTGGTAGCTCTCGACCTCGCGCTCGGGCAGCCGGTTCTGCGGTCGATCGGCCGTGCGGCACCGTCGTCGCGGCCGTACGCGATCGTCGCCACGTGCTGGGCCGTCGGTACTCTCGCCGCCCTCGCGGCGGCGGTGGTCGTCACCGGTCGGCGGCCGGCGGGCGAACCGGGCTACGGGCGTGCGGCGCGCATCGCGGGGCGCTGCGCTGTGGGGCTCGTGGCGGTCGACGCGCTCCTCACCTTCGCAGTACCCCAGCTGTCCGCGCCGAGCTCGGTGGTGCTCGACACCGGTCCGGTCGCCTTCCTCGAGTCACACCTCGGAGACGGCCGGTTTTTCAGCATCGGCGTCTACCTGCCCAACTACGGGTCCTACTTCGGCCTCGCCTCGGCTGACAGCAACGACCTGCCGGTGCCGGCGGCTTGGTCGAGGTACGTCGACGAGCACCTGTCGAGCAACGTGAGTGCGACATTCTTCGGGACGCGAACGATAGACCCGGAGCCGACTGCGACGGAGCAGCTGCTCGCACGACTCCCGGCCTACGAAGCGATCGACGTGCGCTACGTCCTGCTCCCGACCGGCAGGCCGGTATTCGGCTCCGCCGGCATGCTCGCCGGCGGTATGAACGAGGTTTACTCGGACAGCCTCGTCACGATCTACGCCCTCCCCCACCCGCGCCCTTTCTTCTCGACGTCCGGGTCGGCGTGCCGGCTGGCGTCGGACGGCCTCGCGCGCGTCGTGGCGCGCTGCGCAGCGCCGGCGACGCTCGTCCGCGCGGAGCTCGAGATGCCGGGTTGGACTGCCACCGTCGACGGGCGATCGGTTCCGGTGCGGACATTCCGGGGAGGTCTCGAGTCGGTGCGGCTACCTGCCGGCACCAGCAGCGTGGCGTTCGCCTATTCGCCCGCGCACATGGACCTCGGCCTGGGCCTCGTCGGCCTCGGCGGGCTGACGATGTTAGGTGTGCCGGTGGCGCACCGACTGCGCCGGAGGCGCCGCGCGCCTGTTAAGGGCGACGGATCGCCCGACGGGCTGAGCTCGGTGAGCCTCATTCCAAGCGCGTCCAGGTGCAGCCGGGCGACCTTCTCGTCGAGGTGCTTCGGCAGCACGTAGACCTTGGGTTCGTACTCGGACGTCTTCGTGAAGAGCTCGATCTGGGCGATCGTCTTTGGCCCGAGCCAAAACGTGGATCTGCACGTCAGCGGCTATTTGGGCATCCCAAGCACTATTTCCAACGATCCACGAGTGACCGCTTGAGACCGAGATTTACCCCAATTGCGTGCCCGTTCGCGCACTGATCGCGCACGAAAACAGGCTGACCTGGGCCGTGTCGGTGACAATAAGAAAGCGCGCGTTCGGCGATCAGTCGCCTCACCGATCGGCGTCGGAACAGGAACCACCGAATGTACAACTCACCGACTCGGTGGAGCGCCGTACCGATCGAGGTGTGCCGTCACTTCGATCTGTCGCTTGGGCCAGTAGCGCTCGAGCTCTTTGACCGCTGACTTCGGAACGCCCGACGGATCAGTTTCGGCATCGGCGATCGCCGATGGTCCAAGCGCGAAGATTATGCCAGCAAGCGCGGCATCGACTCCTACCGGGTGGTAGCGCCGCACGAACAGCGACAGGCCCTCTTCGACGTTGAGCCCAGTGCGCTTCTCCATCTCCATGAGGTCGTAGTAGTCGCGAAGTGCTCCACGTCTCGTGATGACACCGAGCTTCATAGCGAACAGGTCCGGGAGCGATGCAACAGGAATCCCTCCGACCATCTTGAGCGGCTCCAGGTTTGTTTCCTTGTCGGCGAGGAGGAACTGAAGCTTCGTGGCGCTGAACACCCCGTTCAGTGTCGATTCGGTGAGCGTCGATGCCAACCAACGATCGGTGTTGCCCAGTCGATCGTTGAGGTCCGTCAGGTCTACGGGGCTGGAAAGGTAAAAGTCCAAGTCCCGACTTTCTCGGTGCCCGATGTGCACCGCCACGGCAGTGCCGCCAACGAGGTACGCAGGTTTTGGGCGAAGGGGGACGATTGCTTCCCACGTGCGCGCAGTATCAGACGGCAGGATGGCCCTGACCTCGATAGGGACCAGCGTCACATCTGCCTGGCGAGGTTGAGGGCAAAGTCCTTCTGGCGAGGAGAGATCCCGCGAGCCCGTGTTGCCCGCCGAAGGTTCTGCTTCGAGATGGCTCCGGAGGCCAACCACGACAACCCTTGGAGGTCGAAAGAGCCGAGGATGCGAAGGGCGATGAACGTGCCGTCACGCTCGAGGTTGAGTGACGAGCGGTCGACGTTCCAAAAGAGATGGTCGAGGTACTTCGGTGGAGATGAGGAAGCGTGGTCGGCGGCGACTCGGGCAGGCAAGATGGTGAGGCGGACGTCGCACTCGAGGGACCGCCACGCTGGCGATGACCAGTTGATCTCCCACAGCTCCACCTCTTTGACCGCGCCTTCGACAACTCGCCGGACTGGATGGTCGACGTATCCCTTGTTCTCCAGTCGGACAAGGGCGCGCGAAGCGGTTGTCGGGCTGACGCCGGCGACTCGGGCCACCGCACGAGCAGATCGCAAACCGAGCGAGTGTTGACGGAGCGCTGCGAGAACGAACAGCTCTTCTCGATCGACATCTTCTCGATCTGGGGCGAAGCCAAGGTCGGCTCGCAACCGTTTGAAGTCGCCATCCGTCAGCTTCCACCGATGACCGTCGAGCGTCCCAATGCCGAGTCGCGATAGTGAACGATGGACCCTCGGGAGCGTCGTGTTCAATGCTTGTGCTGCCTCAGTCGTCGAGATAGTACTGTCCATTTCGTTATCTATTCTATCCCTCGATTGTGAGAGGTGGGCCGCCGCTACCAGAAGTGTCCGACGACTGTGCCGGTCAGGAACGCCGGAACGGTGGATCTGAGCAGCTCGAAGTCGGTCACCGTCACTCGGTGGTGGGCGGTCCGCAGTGGGGCCTCAAGCCAGATAGCCCCGTCCACCGCGCGGCTCACGTCGAGGCGGTCCGGGATGCGGTTCGGCGCGCTCGCGATTACGCCCATGCTCCACACCAACTCCCCGCAGTTCACCGTCGGACAGCCGACTCTTGCACCTTCACCGTCCACGTCGAAGTCGTGCTCAAGGCCGGTGCACGCTCAATTGCACCCTTCAGGGATAGCGCCGCTCGAGAGCTACTGCTCACTGCCTCTACGACCTCGACCCTGTTGATCACCGCGACTCGAGTGAGATATCGAGGCCCGACGACAGCATGGAACATGCACAACCCACCCCGCAGCCGGTGCACACGGCTACCGCAGGAGTTTCTTCACCCGCGACTGCACAGTCGTAGCAGGTCATTCTAAGTCGGCCACCTGGGAGCACTCGCCGCGTTGCACGGCTCGATTCGCATTCGAAAGTCGCCGTCCACGTGGACGATCATCGCTTCGCAGGCTCGGTGAGCTCGGCGAGTAAGGCGCGGACTCGGCGGTCGATCTCGTCGACGATGGGCCGGACAGCGTCGACCGGTTTGCCAGCGGGGTCTTCGAGTTCCCAGTCGAGATAGCGCTTGCCGGGATAGTACGGGCAGGTGTCGCCGCAGCCCATAGTGACGATGACGTCGGCAGCTCGGGCGGTCTCGTCAGTGAGGGGCTTGGGGAACTCTCGTACCGGGTCGAGGCCTCGCTCGCGAAGGACGGCGACGACCGACGCGTTGAGCTGCTCGGCGGGCTCCGACCCGGCTGAGCGCACATCGACCCGCCCCTGGGCGTAGTGATCGAGCAGGACCCGGGCGGCAAGGCTGCGACCGGCGTTGTGGATGCAGAGGAACAGCACGACGGGAGTTTCGGTCACCGAGCTCGGTCCAGCTTGGTCTGTCGCGTTTGGGCGCCCGGGTAGTAGTGCCGACTGGCCCAGAGGGACACGTACACCAAGCCGACGAGGACGGGGACTTCGATCAAAGGCCCGACGACGCCGGCGAGAGCTTCACCACTCGTGACGCCGAACACACCGATGGCGACGGCAATAGCCAGCTCGAAGTTGTTTCCCGCGGCGGTGAACGCCAGGGTGGCGGTCCGCTCGTAGGGAAGGCCGATCGCTTTGCCGAGGGCGAACGACCCGAACCACATCACGGCGAAGTAGCCCAGCAGGGGTAGGGCGATACGGGCAACGTCGGCGGGACGTGAGGTGATGGTGTGGCCTTGGAGGGCGAAGAGGATGACGATCGTGTAGAGCAGCCCGTAGAGGGCGAACGGGCCGAGGCGGGGCAGCAGCTTGGTCTCATACCACTCCCGGCCCCGGGCTCGTTCGCCGAGGGTGCGGGTGAGGAACCCGGCCACGAGAGGGACGCCGAGGAAGATGGCGACGGTCTCGGCGATCCGCCAGACCGACAGATGCAGGCCGACGGTGCTGAGACCGAGCCAGCCTGGCAGCACTTTGAGGTAGAAGTAGCCGAGAAGAGCGAAGGCGACCACCTGGAACAGCGAGTTGATTGCCACGAGAACAGCTGCGGCCTCCCGGTCGCCGCCCGACAGATCGTTCCAGATAAGGACCATGGCTATACAGCGGGCCAGGCCGACGATGATGAGCCCGGTGCGGTAGGTGGGCAGGTCAGGCAGCAGCAGCCAGGCCAGCGTGAACATAACCGCCGGGCCGACCACCCAGTTGAGCACCAGAGACGAGACCAGCATCCTCCGGTCGCGGGTGACCGAGCCGAGCTGGTCGTAGCGGACCTTCGCGAGCACCGGGTACATCATCACCAGCAGACCGATGAAGATCGGCAGCGATGTCCCCGAGGTGACCTGGATGGCGTTGAGGTGCGTGTTCAGGCTCGGGATGGTGCGCCCAAGCCCGATGCCAACTGCCATCGCCAGGATGATCCACACCGGCAGGAAGCGGTCGAGGAACGACAGCCGGGCGATCACCAGTGCCTCAGGCCTCACCCCGCTCGCCGGCCGTTCGGTAACGACGTCGCTCACAGCACGCTTCCGGTGCAGGCTTGTCGAGGGGTCAGCAGCAGGAGGCACTGGTTCTTGACACTGCGGGAATACCCTCTGTTGCCTCGGTGGACGAGGTGTCACAGCACCGGCCGTCACCGGCGATCCCGGATTCGACCGGGGCATCGGCGAGCACCGTGTAGACCTCCCATGGCGCCCCGTCGGGGTCGTGGACCCAGACCTTGTCCTGGAGGGCGTAGCAGCATGTGGTCTGCTCCTCGAGCTCAGTAGCCAGCCCGTCGTCGGCGAGGCGCCTCGTCGCAGAACCGACCTCCTCGGTCGTCTCGACCTCGATGCCGAGGTGGTTGAGGGCACCGAGAACGCCATCTCCCCGGCTCGAGGGCTCGTGCTCGATGAGCACGAGCTTCAAGGGTGGCTCGGCGATGGCGAAGTTGGCATATCCCGGACGGACTTTCGCCGGTTCCGTGGCGAACAGCTTCGAGTAGAAGACGATCGCAGCGTCCAGGTCCGAGACATTGAGGGCGAGTTGCACGCGTGACATTGGTGACTCCTGTACATTGATGGCTGTCGATAGGATTCTACCCACGCATCGATCAATGTCAATAGGAGAATCCCATGCCCGCTCGAATTGCCGATGCTCCACCGTTGGACCGCCTCGACGAGCTGTGCTGCAGCCCGCTCACTGATGCTCCGCTCTCGGCGACGGAGGCCGCCGTGTTGGCGCCCGTCCTCGCCGCCCTCGGGGACCCCGTCCGCCTGCGGCTGCTGTCGCTCGTCGCCGCTCAGGGCGAGGTCTGCAGTTGCAATCTCGAAGAGCCACTGGAGCGGAGCCAACCGACGGTCTCGCACCACACGAGAGTGCTCGCCGAGGCGGGCCTCATCGTCGGCGAGCGGCGTGGGAAGTGGATGTGGTGGAGGGTCGTCCCCGATCGGTTCGCCCTTCTCCGGCGACTGCTCGGCGGGGCGTGACGGAAGACGCGAGTGCGATGACGACGACCGATCCGGAAGGACAGAGGGACGGAAAGCGTCGCCCTAAGCCGAGGTGGCCAGAGGCCGAGCGAAGGCCGCGTCGCCTGCGACTGCGGCGCTGAGAACTGTGGGCCTACCGACAGCGGTCGCGGCTCGCGGCGATCTACGAGGACGACGTTGGTGCGCAGAAGCCCGAGGCAGCAGTGCTCGCGAGCCTCGGTTGCGGCAACCCGACCGCCGTCGCCGATCTCCACGAGGACGAGATTGTGCTCGACCTCGGATCGGGCGGCGGCCTCGACGTGATCGTCGAAGCGCGGCACGTCGGCGACAGCGGCATCGTCGCCGCGGACGATCTCAGTGAGGAGGAGGCAGGTAACGAAGCGCCATCGCGCGCCGGTCACGCCGGCGACGTCATGACGCACCGCATCGTGGTCGGGGTTGACGGGTCCTAGCACGGCAATGCCGCTCTCCGCTGGGCCGTGGACGAGGCGAAGGTCCATGGAAGTGAAGTAGTCGCAGTGTTCGCGTGGCAGCTGGGCTTCGTCGGCATCCCCGGTGCCTTCGACCGGGACGAGCTGGAAATGATCTGCAATGCCTACGTGGCAGACGCAGTCGAAACTGTCGTCCGGGATACCCCAGTGGCGATCACGAAGCTGGTCGCTGAAGGTGACGTGCGCGCTTCGCTGATCGAGACCGCCAAGAACGCCGACATGCTCGTGCTGGGATCCCGAGGACGCGGCGGCTTCGCCGGTTTCAAGCTTGGCTCGGTCGGCCAGGAATGCGTCCAGCACGTTGCGTGCCCCGTGGTGATCATCAAGCACATCTGAGCAGACTCACCCTGTCTACCACCGTGGGCAGGTTGGGGCGGCCTGACGCCAGCTCCGGCCGTCCGGCCATCTACTCGTTCGATTGCCCCGCCGCTCTCGGCGTTCCTTGGCCAGAGGTGTAGTCGGCATCACGAGAGCCGCAATAGAGCGAGGCAGATCGCCTCGATTCGCAGATGAGATGCCGTCACGGAGAGCGACTACGTGGCCTGCCTCAAGCGTGCCGGGGTCGATGCGGCGCGTGTCGAGTTCACCCACGAGGCGGCTAAAGGGCTTCACGGGCAATCGTGTCGCCCAAGTGGCCCCTCTCTAGGCCGGACGCTTGCGGTGCCGCTCTCGCTCACCGGTCGATTGAGGAGTGGCAGGGGTGAGGTGTTTTGCGGTCGACCTCAGCCTCTT
The DNA here is from genome assembly GCA_003136185.1 of Acidimicrobiaceae bacterium. Lineage (GTDB taxonomy): Bacteria > Actinomycetota > Acidimicrobiia > Acidimicrobiales > Bog-793 > Palsa-601. The sequence goes on from PLDN01000027.1 coordinate 76,379, forward strand.
TCTCACTGACGAGCGAGCCACGTCGCTCGACCGGAGCGGGCCCGGACGGGAGACCGATTCCGTCGCGTCGGGTGTCCCCGTAGCTCTTGCACGGAGATCGCTGTCGTTGAGAAGGAAACCCAGACCGCGGACGGTCACGATCCGGCTCGGATGCGCAGGATCCTTCTCGATCCTGGAGCGTAGGCGGTGGACGTGCACGTCGAGCGTGTTGCCGTTAGTCGTGTCGACGTAGCCGAAGACGCCCGCTAGGAGTTCCTCCCGCGAGCAGAGCTGACCGGGAACGGTGGCGAGCTTCGCGAGGAGGTCGAACTCCTTCCGTGGCATGTCGATGCGTGCACCGTCAACCTCGACGGCGCGAGCGAGGAAGTCGATCCGAAGGGGCCCGATCTCTACCGCCTCGCGCACCTTGGCAAGCTGCCCGCCGCGGGCGCGGTCCCGTCGACGAATCACCGCTTCGACGCGGGCGACGAGCTCGCGGAGCCGAACGGGCTTCGCGACGTAGTCGTCGGCACCGAGCTCGAAGCTGAGCACCACGTCGAGCTCCTCGGTGACGCCCGAGACCATGACGATGGCAACATCGGAGATGCTTCGGAGCACGCGGCAGACGTCGACGCCCGACATGTCTGGCAGCCGGGCCTCGAGCAGCACCGCGTCGGGTGCCGTCTCGATGAAAAGACGAAGCGCGCTCTGTCCGTCGGCAACGGCTCGGAGGAAGTAGCCCTCGCGCCTGAGGCCAGAAGAAAGCTCACGGCGGCAGGAGGCGTCTTGATCGACGAGGAGGATTCGACCTCGTTCACCAACCATGCACGCGCCTCGCTCCGGCCTGGCGCGCCAAATCACGGAGGTCATGACCGCTCGGCGCTGAGCCGCAGGTCCCTTCCTTGCAAACATTGACCGTCACCGATACGTAGTATGCCCTGGTAGATCGATTGGTGTCAATGTTTTAACCTTTCGTTCATCTTGAGTTCACGACAATTACTTCTCGAATTTGCTTGCCATCGCTACCTTTCTCCGATGAAGGCCACGACTGGCGTGGTCCGACGGGGCCCCGGAGGCAAGAGCACGATGAGACTCAAGTTCAGCGGTGTCGTTGCGGGCGCGCTCGGCTTGGCCGTGGCGTTGGCGGGGTGCGGGAGTACGAGCAACGTCTCCAGCACCACCGCCGCCGCGCCCTCAGGAGCAGCCAATGTCAGCTTCGGGTCGGCCAACCAGAAGCTCTGTTCCAGCAGCGTGAACACGACACCGAACTACAAGAACACGATCGGCACGGTCTCCGGCGGGGCCTCGGCGATCAGCGGTGCCGGGTCCACCTTCGCCGCACCGATGTACTCGGACTGGGCCTCGGCCTACGACAAGGCCTCCGGAGTAGCGGTCGCCTACGCCTCCATCGGCTCCGGAGGCGGGGTTGCAGCGATACAGGCCGAGACACTTAACTTCGGCGACAGCGACAGTGGGATGACGCCGGCGGACATCTCGGCTGCCAAGGGCGGTCCGATTCTGCAGATCCCGCTGCTGCTAGGTGCCGTGGTTCCCACTTACAACCTGCCCGGGATCCCTGCAGGGCTGAAGTTCACCGGCAACGTGCTCGGCGAGATCTTCGCGGGGAAGATCACGAACTGGGATGACCCGGCGCTGAAGGCGCTCAACCCGGGGGTGAAGCTCCCGAATATGCCGATTGCTGTCGCCCACCGCTCCGACGGGTCGGGGACCACGAACATCTTCACCAACTACCTCACGCAGACCTCGCCCACATGGGTGTCGAAGCTTGGTGGTCCTAGTAAGAGCACAGGCCTGACGGTGGCCTGGCCTGTCGGCATCGGCGGGAAGGGGAACGAGGGCGTCTCGGCAGTCGTAGGCCAGACGAAGGGCGCGCTCGGTTACCTGGAGTCGGATTACGCGATCTCGGAGCACCTCACCTACGGGCAGGTGGAGAACAAGTCCGGCAACTTCATCGAGCCGTGCATCCCGAGCATCATCCCAGCGGTCGACGGCGTCACATTCCCTCCCAGCCTGAACACCTTCCTGACCAACGGCTCCAACGCAAACGTCTATCCCATCGTCGGCACGACCTACGCGCTCGTCTACGAGCACCAGACCAGCAGGGCGATCGCCGCGGGACTGGTCAACTTCTTCTCCTGGGTGCTGTCGACAGGCCAGAACTCGAACGCAAGCCTCTACTACGCACCCCTCGGGTCCTCCTTGCAGGCGCTCGCGCTCGCACAGCTGAAAAAGATCACCGTCAACGGACAACCGGTTGCCTCGTAACTTCGAGCTGTGCGCACTCCGGGCGCTGACGCGCCCGGAGTGCGTTCCCATTGCTGCTCGTGTGGAGGAGCGAGATGGCCTCGCCCGCCGCCGTCTCTGACCTACCCACCGACCACCTACGAGGCCGGGTCGGATACGCAGACCGGCTTTTCAAGGCCACCATGTTCGCCGCAGCGGGAATCGTGCTGCTCGTACTGTTATGCACCGCGGCGTTCCTGATCGACCAGGGGTGGCCAGCGCTTCGCCACTACGGGTTCTTCAGCTTCCTCACCTCGTCCCGCTGGGCGCCTTCGGACGCGACGCCGAAGGGCACCCATCCGAACCCCTACGGCATCCTGCAATTCGCGTATGGGACCGCCGTTACCTCGCTGATCGGCATGGTGATCGCGCTACCCGTCGCGGTGGCGGTTGCCCTGTTCATTACCGAGGTCGCCCCGGCCTGGATGCGTCGTCCGCTGTCGTACGCGGTGGACCTGCTTGCTGCGATTCCTTCGGTGGTCTACGGGTTCTGGGGCATCTTCGCCCTGCTGCCTGCACTCCACCCGATCGTGAACTTCCTGATCTCCACTCTCGGCCGCATCCCCGGCGTCGGCGCCGTCTTTGCCGGTCCGTTCTTCGGCGTCTCCTACTTCGCGGCTGGCCTGGTCCTCGCGATAATGGTCCTGCCGATCGTGACCGCCATCTTCCGGGAGGTGTTCGCCACCACTCCGATCGACGAGAAGGAGGCGGCGCGGGCTTTGGGGCTGACGAGGTGGGAGATGCTGCGTACGGCGCTGCTGCCCAGATCGCGCTCCGGGATCGTCGGTGCTGGGATCCTCGGTCTGGGGCGGGCGTTCGGTGAGACCATCGCTGTCACAATGGTGATCGGAAACAGCGTGCTGGCGATCACGACGTCAATCTTCGGCCAGGGCGCCACGATGAGCTCGGTGATCGCCAACGAGTTCACTGAGGCCGTCGAGCCCTTCCATCTGCAGTCGTTGTTCGTAGTCGCCTTCTGGCTGCTGGTCATCACCTTCGTCGTCAACGTCGCCGGCAGGCTTGTGGTCCGCCGAACCCGGGCAGGCCTCGCCTGATGCTCGCCCCTCCGCGGGCCGACCCCACCGAGCAGGTACTTCAGTCCCGTGGCGGGGACGATGGCCAGTCCGGACGGCATGTGAAGGACGTGGCCATGACCGTCCTGCTCGCTGTCGTCATGTTGGCGACCCTGGCGGTGCTGGGCTGGGTGCTTGTCTATGTCGCGGCCCAGGGTCTGAAATACCTCGGGCCGACCTTCTTCACTCAAAACCCGCCGGGGAACCCGTCACAAGCAGGAGGTGGGTTCGAAAACGGGATAATCGGCAGCCTGATCATCGTCGGGATGGCGACCCTGTTCTCGGTGCCCATCGGCGTCGCCGCCGCCGTTGCGATCATCGAGTATGGCGGCCGCTTCGCAGCGGCAACCGGTTTCGTCGCCGACGTGCTCGTCGGACTTCCCAGCATCGTCATCGGAGCCTTCGTCTACGTGCTGTGGGTCACCCGGTTTGGGTTCTCTGGCGTAGCCGGATCGATCGCATTGGCGATCATCATGCTGCCGCTAATCGTCCGTGCCACCGCGGAGATGCTGCGACTCGTCCCGGTGGCGCTTCGCGAAGCGGCCGCATCGCTCGGGATCAGCCGCGCACGCACCATCGTGTCAGTGGTGCTGCCAAGTGCTCGGGCCGGCATCACGACCGGCGTCATGCTGGCCGTCGCCCGCGCCATGGGGGAAACCGCGCCATTGCTGCTCACCGCCCTCGGCAACCAGTTGTTCGTCGTGACCAACCCGACCAAGCCCATCTCTACTCTTTCGCTTGAAATCTTCAACAACGCCATTACCGGGTTCCAGGCCGCTCAAGCGCGGGCGTGGGCTGGAGCCCTTACCCTGATCCTCATCGTGCTGATTCTCTTCGTTGCCGCTCGGCTCATCGGCTGGCGGCTCGCGGTTACAAGGAGCTGACAACCGACATGAGTAACTTGACGGACTCCACGTCCCCGGTCGTCCCCGGCGGTCAGCGTTCGACAACGCCGGGCTCGACCGAAGCTGGCCGGATCGAGGTCTCGGGGCTGACTGCCCGCTACGGCAAGCATGAAGCGTTCACCGACGTGAGCATCGCCATAGAACCCGGGCAAGTGACTGCGCTGATCGGACCTTCCGGGTGCGGCAAGTCGACCCTGCTGCGTTGCCTCAACGGACTCCACATGACCGTGCCGCGCGCCTCAGTGACCGGCACGGTGCGGGTTGCCGGAGTGGACATCTATAGGAGCGACGTGAGCCTCGTGCATGTCAGCCGATACGTGGGCATGGTGTTCCAGAGGCCGAACCCGTTCCCCACCATGTCAATCGCCCAGAATGTGACCGCTGGTCTGCGGTTCGGACCGCGTCGACGGCGTCGTGGCCCGTGGCTGGAGGAGGTTGTTGAGCGGTCGCTACGCCAGGCGGGAATGTGGGAGGAGGTCAAGGACCGGCTCCACAAGCCCGGCGGGAGCCTGTCGGGGGGTCAGCAGCAGCGGCTCTGCATCGCCCGCAGTCTCGCCGTCGAACCCCATATCCTGCTGATGGACGAGCCGTGCTCGGCGCTCGACCCAGTGTCGACCCTGGTCATCGAAGGGCTCATCACCGAGCTCAAGAACGATTACACCTTCGTCATCGTCACCCACAACATGCAGCAGGCCGAGCGCGTCTCCGACGTCACGGCGTTCATGACCGTCAACGGACCTGGGCAGCCGGGACAGCTTGTCGAGGTAGCTTCCACCAAGGAGCTCTTTAGCAATCCCTCGCAGCCGGCCACCGTCGATTATGTAACCGGAAAGGTCGGGTAGGCGCCGCTGCTCGCTCCGACGGTTCATCTTCTGCCCGCGAAAGCACACGCCGGAGAGCGGCTCGTTGACGTCGGCCTCGGCAGGGTGCGCACTGAGTTCGTCGCCCGAGATGGAACGAGTCATGACGGGTCAGCTCGCTTCGGTGGATCGTCTCACCTGCTGGCCCGACTACTTCCCGGCACAGCGCGGTCGCGCCGGAAGGTGGCCCTCCGAGCTGCCCTGACGAGAGCATCTCCAGTCGAGGAGTACGGCATGGTGGCGCTCCCATCACCGGCGCCGAACCCGGTAGCCACAGCCTGCCGGTAGAAGCTCCGCGGGAAGCTTGCCCACCTGGTTTTCTACCCATGCTTTCCTACCCTGTCACGTAAGTGAGATGTGCCATGGGTGTGCCATGTCGGCAGCCGACTGTCGAGGACGCTGAGCAGGGCGATCGGTGCATTGGCGGGGCCGTTTGCGGCTCCAGCGGATGCCTGCGGCGGAAAGTCGGTTGGCGGAATGTTGGCGGAACTCGCCTGTTCCGGCCGACACAGCGAAGGGCATCGAGCAGGAAGTGCAGGCGTGCATCACCCTGTTCGATCGAGGAACAACGCAGCGACAGCAAAATGTCCCTCTCCTTCCAACGTCACCGGCTGGGGTAGCCCACCATCCAGACGGAGCGCCAGGACTGCCAGGATCCAACTGTGTGAGGAGCAGGGCGAAGCTTGTACCGCTGGTAGCCGAGGAAGGTGCCCAGCGAGGATCCGGGAACATGAGGACCTTCGCCCCTATCGAGGCGCGAGACGTCTGTGCACAGTAGGAAGCATTGGAAAGTGGTCCGCTGAGGTTCGTCCAGAAGGGATGCTTGACACACACACACACACATCTGCATCGGTCTCGGCAGGCTCGTCTTGATCCTGGTGGTCGTCCGGATTATCTATCTTGTTCGTCGCGCTTGAGAATCAGTCGACTCTGTTCCGCCAAGGGACGGCGACCACCCGGAGGAGCAAACGCCCCTTCTGGACGAAGTTGTGGGATCGTTCGGCCCGACGAGTGACACCGAGACAGTCAAGTACCGAGGGGTAGCGATCATGGGAAAGGAAAGATGATGAAGTTACGAACTATCGTTGTGGCAGCTTTCACGCTGAGCATGGGGTTAGCCGCTTGCGGTGGCGGAGCGGCGGTTTCGTCATCCGCGATTTCTTACGGCCCGATCAGCATCTGGTACTCCAACAACGCCCAGGAGATCACCTGGGGCGAGCAGGAGGTCGCTGCCTGGAACCGCCTCCATCCGACCCAGAAGGTCACTGGGCAGCAGATCCCGGCCGCCCAGTCGTCGGAGGAGGTCATCTCGGCCGCGATCACGGCAGGCAGCGAACCCTGCCTGATCTACAACACCGCTCCCGCGGCAGTGCCGGAATTCGAGCAGGCGGGCGGTCTGGTGCCGCTCAACGACTTCCCCGGCGCTGTCAGCTACATCCAGACGCGCACCGGACCCCTCGCCAGCATGTACAAGTCGCCGGACGGCAAGTACTACCAGATGCCGTGGAAGACGAACCCGGTCGTCATCTTCTACAACAAGGCGGAATTCGCCAGGGCCGGCATCAGCACCACCAACCCGCCACTGAGTACCTATAGCGAGTTCCTTGCTACGGCCAAGAAGGTGGTGTCCTCGGGTGCGGCAAAGTACGCCATCTTCCCGTCGCCGTCGAGTGAGTTCTACGAGGCCTGGTACGACTTCTACCCGCTGTACGCGGCGGAGAGCGGCGGAAAGTTGCTGGTCGAGAACGGGAAGGCAACGTTTGACTCCCCCGCCGGCAAGGCGGTCGCCGCGTTCTGGGCGCAGCTGTACAAGGAGAAGCTGGCCGGCAACGAAACCATCACCGGTGACCCGTTCGCCGACGGCACCGCGGCGATGGCCATCGTCGGTCCGTGGGCCGTCGCCGATTACCAGGGCAAGGAGGGATCGGCCAAGGTCAACTATGGCGTGGCGCCCCTGCCGACCTCGAACGGCAACACCTCGTACACGATTCCGACATTCAGTGACGCCAAGAACGTCGCCATGTACGCCTCGTGCAAGAATCGCGGGACCGCGTGGGATTTCCTGAAGTTCACCACCAGCGTCAACGCGGACGGCAAGCTGCTGACCATAACCGGGCAGATGCCGATGCGGCAGGGGTTAGAGAACCTGTACGCGTCCTATTTCACGGCGAACCCGGACTACAAAGATTTCGCCGTGGAAGCAGCCCACGTAATCGAGTGCCCCGACATCCCGAACTCGATCGAGATCTGGCAGGACTTCCGCAATGCCTGGTCGAAGTCGGTCATCTTCGGCACGTCGAGCCCCAACTCCGCGCTGGCCTCCGCCGCGTCGGCGATCAACAAGCTCGCTTCAGGCAGCTCGTCCGAGCCATGACAAGCGTCACGTTCCCAAGCCTGAAGTTCCTCTACTGGGGGCGGAACTTCAGCTTGGCACGCGCGGGTCCGAGATGAAACTGGAGGCGGAACTTCCGCTCAGCGCGCGCGAGTCCAGGGTGACGCGGCTCGCGCGCGCTGTGCTCGGCCGCCAACCGATCGGGTTGGCCTTCGGCGCGCCGTACGCGCTGTTCATCGCGGTGCTGTTCGCCTACCCCCTGGGCCTGGCGGTGTGGATGTCGTTCCACCGTTATTTCTTCACCGCGCCCGGAGTGAGCGTAGCTCGGCCGTTCGTCGGGTTGGCCAACTACAGAGCGGTCTTCGCCGACCCCGAGGTGCTCCGGTCGTTCCTCAACATCCTGATCTTCCTGGTCATCAACGTGCCACTCACTGTGGGGCTGTCGCTGCTGCTGGCTACCGCGCTCAACGCGGCGATCCCGTTCCGTGCCTTTTTCCGCGCTTGCTTCTACGTGCCGTACGTGACAGCCAGCGTGGCGATGGTAGCGGTGTGGCTGTTCATGTTCAGCAGCGGAGGAGTGGTCAACAGCGTGCTCGGCCCCCTGGAGCCGGTTCCGTCCTGGCTGGTCAACCAGAACTGGGCGATGCCGTCGATCGCGATATACGTCACGTGGAAACAGCTCGGTTTCTTCATCCTGCTTTACCTCGCCGCGTTACAGAACGTTCCGAAGGAGCTGTACGAGGCCGCGTCCATGGACGGCGCGTCGTGGTGGCACAGGCTCAGGTCAGTGACCATCCCCGGCGTCCGGTCGGTGACCACACTGATCACCCTGCTGGCGATCATCGTCGGCGCGAACCTGTTCACCGAGCCCTACCTGCTGACCGCCGGCGGCGGTCCCAATGGCAAGTCCGCCTCGCCGGTGCTGCTGATGTACCAGACCGGCATCGAGCAAAATCACCCTGACTTCGCCTCGGCCCTCGGAATCATCCTGGTCATCGGGGTGCTGCTGATAGTCGGCGTCCAACGGCTGCTGCAAAGGAATCAGACATGACCGAGACGGCCCGCACCGCGGACGAAGTTACCGCCGCATCCGACGATGTCAAGGCGGTCGAACCGCATACCTCGCGTTCGTGGTGGCGTCTGATCGTGTTGATGATCGGAGCGCTGGTGTTCATCTTCCCCTTCTACTACATGATCGTCGGCTCGTTGCAGAAGAAGCAGAACACTTCACTGAGCGGCGTACTGCCGCAACCGAGCAACATCACACTGCACAACTACGGCCAGATCAACGCTGCACTGAGCCTGGGCAGGGCTCTCATCAACTCCGGCGTCTTCACCGGCGGCGTCCTGTTGGCCACCGTCGTATTCGGCGTACTGGCCGGATACGCCCTGGCGCAACTGCGCTTTCGCGGCCGCGGCCTGTTGTTCGTCATGATGCTGTTACTACTGATGGTCCCATTCCAGCTGCTGATCATCCCGTTGTACGTGCTCATCGTGCGCAACTACGGATTCGGCAACTCTTACCTCGGGATGATCGCGCCGTTCGCGATCAACTCCACCGCCGTGTTCATCTTCCGGCAGTACTTCCTACAACTGCCGAAAGAGCTGTTCGACGCCGCCCGGATCGACGGCGCGAACGAGCTTCGCATCCTGACTCGGATCGCACTGCCGCTCGTACGCCCAGCGCTCTTGACCGCGATGCTCCTGACCTTTATCGGGCCGTGGAACGAGTACCTGTGGCCGTTCCTGATCACCAAGCAGCAGAGCATGCAGCCACTCGCGGTCGCCTTGGCCAACTACATGAATACCGTGCAGTCGACCGTGTCGAATCCGTTCGGAACGATCCTGGCCGGAGCATTCGTGCTAGCCGTGCCCGCGGTCGCATTGTTCCTCGCATTCCAGCGGTACTTCGTGGCCCCCAATATCGGCTCCGCCGTGAAAGGGTGACCGTGACGCGCGCTCTGTCACCACGAACGTGGCCCACCGGTCGACCCGCCTGGGCAGCGAACCTGCGGATTCGCGATCGTGTACGGATAAACTCGCACGACCCAGGCTGGCACACGTGGTGGCTTGAGCCCGCCGAACATACGGAGTAATGCGATGGCCCAGATCGTGTTGGAGAAAGTCGACAAGACATACCCCGGCGGCATGAAGGCGGTGGACGCCCTGAGCCTGGAGATCGCGGACGGGGAGTTCGTGGTCTTGGTCGGCCCTTCCGGGTGTGGGAAGACAACCGTCCTGCGGATGATCGCCGGACTGGAAGACATCACCGGCGGGACTATCCGGATCGGCGACCGGGTCATGAACAAGTTGGCGCCCAAGGACCGCGACATCGCGATGGTCTTCCAGAACTATGCCCTTTACCCGAACATGACGGTGAGACAGAACCTGGGGTTCGGCCTGCGGATGCGCAAGACACCGAAGCAGGAGATCAACCGCCGTGTCCGCGATGCGGCCAATATTCTTGGCCTGGAGCAGTACCTCGAGCGCAAGCCCGCGGCGTTGTCCGGCGGCCAGCGCCAACGCGTGGCGATGGGCAGGGCGAT
>PLDN01000075.1 GCA_003136185.1 Acidimicrobiaceae bacterium
CCGTCCTCGTACTCGCCGACGGTCACGTATCCTTCGCAATCCGCCACCCGGAAGGCGAACGTGTTCGACCGGCGGCGACGCGGCAAGCGCGTCCGGGTCGTCGCAGCGGGCGCAACGACGTGAGACGCTTGCAGCGCCGCCTCGAGCTCGGCGATTCGGGCCGTGAGGTCGGCCTCCCGAGCGGCGTAGGACGCCGACTGGAGCTCGTCCAACACGGCAGCGTCGTCAGCCGACCCACCAAGCACCGGCGAGACCGACGCGCCTTCCTTCTTCGTCGTCGACAGCGGCTGAGCCACCTTGCAGTTGTCGCGGTAGATGGCGATCGCCTTCAGACCCATCCGCCAGGCGTCGATGTGGAGCTGCTCGACCTCTTCGACCGTGACGTCCTCGGGCATGTTCACGGTCTTGCTGATCGCNNCCGACGATCGTCTTGTGCTCGTCGATGTGCCCGACGATGTCGGAGATCTGAACGTCGGTGTACCCGAGATGCCGGAGGGCACGCGGGACGGTCTGGTTGACGATGGACATGGTGCCACCGCCGACGAGCTTCTTGGTCTTCACGAGAGCGAGATCCGGCTCGATCCCCGTCGTGTCGCAGTCCATCAGGAACGAGATCGTCCCGGTGGGCGCGAGAACCGTCGCCTGCGAGTTGCGCACGCCGTACTCCTCGGCCAACTCGACGGCCGAGTCCCATGCCTCCTGCGCGGCCGACAACAGTTCCGTCGGGACCACTTCCTCGTCGATCTGAGCGACGGCCGACCGGTGCATCTTCAGCACCTCGATCATCGGCTTCGCGTTCTCGTGGAAGCCGGCGAACGGCCCCATCCGAGCGGCCGTCCGAGCGGATGTCTCGTAGGCGGCTCCTGTCATGAGGGCGGTGAGCGCCGCGGCCCACGTGCGCCCCTCGTCGGAGTCATACGGCAGGCCCTCTGACATCAGCAGTGCGCCGAGGTTCGCGTAACCGAGGCCGAGCTCCCTGAAGCGCCGCGTCGTGTCACCGATCTTGTCAGTCGGGTAGTCAGCATTCCCGACGAGGATCTCCTGTGCTGTGAAGACGACCTCGACTGCAGCCCGGAAGCCGGCAACATCGAAACTCCCACCTTCGTCGCTGAATTTCAGCAGGTTGAGGCTGGCCAGATTGCAGGACGAGTTGTCGAGATGTACATATTCGGAACATGGGTTACTGGCAGTGATCCTGCCGGTATTCGGAGCCGTGTGCCACTTGTTGATCGTCGTGTCGTACTGCAGACCGGGATCGGCACACTCCCACGCAGCGGCGGCAATCTGGCCGAAGAGCTCACGCGCCTTGATCGTCTCGACAGTCGCTCCCGTCGTCCGGGCGGTGAGATTCCAATCGGCGTCGGCGATAACCGCCTCCATGAAAGCATCTGTCAGCCGGACGGAGTTGTTGGCGTTCTGGTACTGAGTGGAGTGGCTGTCGGTGCCGTCGAGGTCCATGTCGAAACCAGCCTGGGCCAACACGCGCGCCTTGCGCTCCTCCTTCGCCTTGCACCAGATGAACTCCTTGATGTCCGGGTGGTCGGCGTCGAGGATCACCATCTTTGCGGCGCGCCTCGTCTTGCCACCCGACTTGATCGTGCCGGCGGACGCGTCGGCCCCACGCATGAAGCTGACAGGACCGGATGCCGTCCCGCCGCCTTGGAGTAGCTCCTTCGACGAGCGGATGCGGGAGAGGTTCACACCTGATCCGGAGCCACCCTTGAAGATCGTGCCTTCCTCGACGTACCAGTTGAGGATCGCGCTCATCGAGTCGTCGACGGCGAGGATGAAGCAGTTGTGGACACGGAGTCCGGCACTCAAGTACTCGCCGCTCTCGGTCTGGATGTCGTAGACGTCGGTCTCGCCGATGTCCTCGATCGCAGCGATCTCGAGACGCTTTGTTGGATGAGATGCCAGGCCAGGCAACCCCAAGGACTCCATCAGCTTCGCCGTCTTACGGGGATCGACGAACCCGATCTCGTCGGCGAACGCACCACGGTCGCCGAGCGACCGAATGGAGAGGCTCCAGCATCCGTGACGGTCGGGCCGACGATCTGCCTTGAAGGACACCCGGGAGAAGATCCCGAACCGAGCGAGCAGCGCCTGGGCGCCGCGCACGATTCCCTCGGAGATCATGTCGAAGCTGACCGTGGCCGACCTCTCGCGAACCGTGACGTAACCCTCGGCCTGGAAGAGACTTCTTAGGTAAGCCGCCACGACGGGCAGAGGTGCTGACAACAGATGCGCTGGAACCGACATCTCGGCACCGCGCTCCTCGAGCTGCCACCGCGCAACGAAGTCCTCGAGCTCGCGTCCATACAGCCGCGTCCGGCGACAATCGAGCGTCGTGTCCTGTGTCGTCACCTTTCTCTCGTGCCGGTGAACACCGGGAAGGACCACATCCAGGGCGTTGGTCACCCAATCCAGCTCGGCAGGCGTAACCGTCATAGCCTCGATCGTGAGCGAACGGTTCGTTCCCTCGTACCGACCGCAGAAGCCATCAGACTGCAGCCAACCGGCGAGCGCCGCCTCGGCGATCGAGCGCTGCGAGATCTCCCCGTCTCCCCAGGCGTCCGTGCGATGCCACGTCAGCTGGTCGCCGACCTCGAGCTCGCCGGCGGGGACAAAACGACCCGTGTCTCGTCCGCTCGCCCGCCAGACTAGGTGGTCGGCAGTCACGTCAAGCTGGTGGCCCGACTTCGTCGTAAGCCGCAGCACGTGCTTGCGCCCGTTGGCCTTCACGGCCACGATCTGCGTCACTCCACGGGCATCGAAGACCTTCGAGCCGACTGCTCCGTCCTCAACTAGCCGCCCTATTGGAATGAGACCTTCGGGCGTGGACACCAAGGCGTCATACGGCTGGCACGCGGACGCTTGCTGCGGCACACCCTTCACGCCGATGTTGAACCAGACCGGAGAGTTGAAGGCCGCCTTCTGCTCCACGATGAGGTGCTTCAACTCGTCATTGAAGACCGCCGCCTCAGAAGCGTCGACAAAGTAGCCGTCTTTCAGTCCCCAGGCCGTGACGGTGTCGACCACACGGTCGATCACCTGGCGGAGCGACCACTCCCGCTCGGGTGTCCCAACGGTCCCGCGGAAGTACTTCTGGGCGAGGATGTTCGTCGCGTTCATCGACCACGACGCCGGAACCTCGACGCCGAGCTGCTCGAAGGCCACTACTCCGGTGCGATAGTCCGAGATGCGCGACTCACGCCGCTCCCAGGCAACCTGGTCGTAAGGATGACGGCCTTCTTCGGTGAAGTACCGGCGGATCCCGATGCCGAGACGCTCTCCTGCTACGACCATGCTGACTCGTCCTCTCTCTTTCTCAGGCCAGGGTAACTGGCCTGAGATATTGACCAAACCACAAGATGTTGGGGTAGCCACATAAGCAACTACTAGATAGCCGGTTAATTACAGCACCGTAACTACGCGCTTGTCAATGGCTAAGCCACGCGATCAGTCCAGGTCAGAGGGCGCTCGCGAAGGTTTGCGCGGCGAGCTACCGTGCCGGGATGGCTGTGGTGGTTGCGATCGATGCCGGCACGACCGGCGTACGGGCACTAGCCGTCGACGACGCGGCAAACGTCGTCGGCATCTCCTATCGAGAGCTCACGCAGTACTTCCCGAGACCCGGTTGGGTAGAGCACGACGCCCGAGAGATATTCGACCTCGTAGAGGAGACCCTCGCTGAACTCGCCGCTGACCTGGCCGAACGTCGCGAGGCGATCGCAGCGGTCGGCATCACGAACCAGCGCGAGACGGCGGTCGCCTGGGACCGCGATACTGGTCAGCCCCTCCATCGCGCCATCGTCTGGCAGGATCGCCGGACGGCCGATCGCAGTCGCGAGCTCGAGGATGCGGGCCACCTCGAGCTCGTTCGAACCCGGACGGGGCTTGTTCTCGACAGCTACTTCTCAGCGACGAAGTGGGAGTGGATGTTCCGCCACGGCGGTCTCTCCCGAACTCCAGCTTTGGCGCTCGGCACCGTCGACGACTGGATCTCGTGGAAGCTGACCGGTCGTCACTCGACCGATCCCTCCAACGCCTCGAGAACGATGTGCTTCGATCTCACCGTCGGCGAATGGTCCCCGGAGCTGTGCGACCTCTTCGGCATCGACCAACAGATGCTCGGCGAGGTCGTTCCCTCATCCGGGCGGATCGCCACGATCACCGGTGAGGTCGCGGGCGGCCGCCTCGCAGGTATCCCGATCTCGGGCATTGCGGGCGATCAGCAGTCGGCGTTGTTCGGGCACCACTGCATCGAGCCGGGGCAGACGAAGGTGACATATGGGACGGGGAGTTTCGTGCTGATGAATCTCGGCCCGAACCTGCCGGCTCCATCCGACGGCCTCCTCACCACGGTCGCCTGGCAGCTAGGCGATGCGGGAGCCCTCGAGTACGCACTCGAAGGGGCCGTCTTCTCGTCCGGCGCGACCATTCAGTGGCTGCGAGACGGCCTCGGCATCATCGACGAGGCGTCCGAGATCGGACCGCTCGCGGCGAGTGTGGCGAGCAGTGAAGGCGTCTTCGTCGTCCCGGCTTTCACAGGGCTCGGCAGCCCGTGGTGGGACCCGCACGCACGGGGAACGATCGTCGGTCTCACGCGAGGCGCCGGCAGGGCCCACCTCGCCCGCGCGACCGTCGAGGCGATGGCGTACCAAACGCGCGACGTGCTCGACGCTATGCAAGCGAGCGCGGGGTGCAAGGTGTCTGTTCTGCGTGCCGACGGCGGGGCTGCCGCGATGGATCTCCTCCTCCAGCTGCAGGCCGATCAGTGTGGCGTCCCCGTCGTGCGCCCGGCCACGACCGAGGTGACGGCTCTCGGGGCAGCATTCCTCGCTGGGATCGCCGAGGGAGTCTGGACGGCGGAAGAGGTCAGCGGCTTGGTGAGCGAGGACCGAAGAAGCGAGCCGGTCAGGTCGAAAGCGAGCGCCGACGCAGACCACAGGCGCTGGCTCGATGCGTTGGCGCGCAGCCGCAACTGGGACTGACCGGGCGCGAGGCCGAGTCAGGCCGAGTCTGCCAGCAGCCGGCGCTCGGGAGCGATCGACGCGATCGGGGTGGGCTCGAACCCACCCTTGCCGCCCTCCGCACTCCGACGAGCTTCCTCGTCCACGACCGCCTGTGCGCGGCGCGAGGCATAGCGGTCGACGTACTCCTGGCCCGAGAGCCGGCGAATCTCCCACATCAGCTCGTCGGTGGCCTGGCGCAGGACGAGCGGGTCGTCGAGGCGGTCGCCGTAGCGCGACGTGAAGTCGAGTGGCTCGCCGAAGATGAGCTCCACCGTCTTGAAAGGCTTGAGCATGCGGGCGCCGATCGGCTGCACTTCACGGGTCCCCTTCACTCCGACCGCCACGATCGGGCAGTTCGCCGCGAGTGCCAACCGGGCAACGCCCGTCCTACCCCGGTGCAGCCGCTCGTCAGGCGGGCGCGTGCCCTCCGGGTAGATACCGAGGCAGCCGCCCGCTTGCAGGAGAGCGAGCGCCTCGCCGAGCGACCGCTTGGCGGCGTCTCCCCCCTCTCTGTTCATCGGGATCTGTCCGATGGCACGAAAGAACCAGCGAGTCTTCCAGGAGCTGAAGTACTCCGCCTTCGCGACGAAGGTCACGCGCCGCTTTGTGACCATCGGGATGAACAAAGAGTCGCAGAAAGCCTGATGGTTCGAGGCAAGGATCACAGCTCCGGTTTGGGGAATGTTCTCCATACCCGAAGTGCGCACGCGAAAGAACGTGCGAAGCAACGGAGTCAGCATCGCCTTGATCAGACTGTAGAACACAGATCGAGGCTACTTCCGGCACGGCGTTGCCGGAAGGCCAGACACGAAACATTCACATCGCTGTTGCACAGCCGCCATCTCCCGCTCCCGCTCCGGAGTCCCAAGTCGTAAAGCAAACTCGAGTGTTATTGACTGCCAATTCCCGTCAAAGTAAAGTTGTTCGGTCGCGCTGACGCGAGCGGATGCTGAGTCCCACTCAACTGGGGGAGCCGACTGGCCAATGAAACTTGCTTCGTTTCGCACCGCCGCCGCCTCACTGATCGCGACCGCCGGATTCGCTGCTCTCGCTGCGGGTGTCGGTGCCCAGGCGGCATCTGCTGCAGTTGCTACGGCAAGTGCCTCGCCCTCGACATTGGCCGCCAGCTACGTCCCCTACGTTCTCGCCAACGGCGACATACCGCGCCCCCCTTGGTGGCAGGGGAAGTGCGACGGGGCAAAAAAAGGGACCTTTCCGGGCTCGTACGCTCTCGGCGCGTCTTGGGACGGACTGGTCGCCTGCGGCCCCGGATCGAACGAGGGAGCCTCAACTCAACCCGAAGTTCAGTTCTTCCCCGACGCCTGGGGTGAGTTCGAATGGCAATGTGTCGAGCTCTCAATGCGCTGGATGTACCTCGCGTGGGGCATCGCGCCCTACGGAGCGAACGGCGACGAGGTCGTCGACAACTACGCAGTGAGCAACCCTTACGGACCGAAGCTCACAGTCGTAAAGAACGGCATTCCCGGCGTCGCCCCGCAGCCGGGCGATGTGCTCGAGCTCACCGACGGCGACTCGAGTGGGCACACCGAGGTCGTGACGGAATCATCGGTGAACGCCCACGGCAACGGCACGGTCAGGGTCATCACAGAGAACCTCAACTCCCCGACGAACGGCTGGTACACGCTGACTGTGACCAAATGGGTCGTGAACGGCGGATTCGGGACCGTCGTCGATTGGCTCCACAACCCGAAGTGGGCCCTGCAAGAACCGCTCATCTCCGAGCTCGACTCGTCCGGCAAACTCTCGCTCAAGGTTGACGCGCTTCGTGGCGGATTCACCGAGATCGGAAGCGGCGTCGCCGAGGCCGAGGTGATCGGCGGCGGCGGATCGGAGCCCGCTCCCATAGTCGCCGTTCTCACTACCGCGGGCACCGTCGAGGCTCGCTATGACCTACCGGGCGCTCCCTGGTGGCAGCTCGGCATCGGTGCGACGCAGCTCGCCGCGACGTCCGGCGAGGGCCGCAGCGGCGAGCCGAGTATCGGATGGCTGACCTCGGGTGGTGACGTCTACGTGGTCACCGGCGGCTTTTCGGCCACGCCCGTCCTCGAGGCGACGGGTGCCGCTTCCATAGCACTCGGCTCGGATTCGCCCTCGACCAACCTTCTCATGGGCTTCGTGACGCACTCGTCGAACGCCTACCTCAAGATCGGGTCAGCGCCAGCCGTCCGAATTGCCGGTGGAGTCCGGACCCTGACGCTGGCGGACGGCGGCGCGACCGCGAACGCGGTCGAGGCCTACGTGGGAACCACAGGACGAGCGTTCGTCCGCATCGGCCTCACTGGGCATTTCACCGAGATCGGCCCGAAGGCCAAAGAGTCGGTCAGGGAGGTGGCCGTCGCGACCGTTGGACAGTCCTCGACTCCGCTCATCGCGTACCTCACGACGGGCGGTGACGCCTACGCCGAGCTCGGCGACACGGGTTGGCTTCATGCGCTCAGCGCGGCAAAGTCGATCGCCGTGGCGGCCGGTCACAGCAAGAATGCCTTCCCGATCTTCGCAGCCGAGGAGTTCGACGGGACCTGGGTCGCAAAAGAAGGCAGCCTCTCGTCGCGCTATGTGACCGAGGGCACGGCGAAATCCTTCGGGCTTAGCGCGCTCATCGTCTCCTGATCAGGCGCCAGCAGATCAGAGTTTGGGCAGGGCCTTGCGAAGCGACCTGACCCCTTGCGCGATCCGCTGCTCGTTCTCGATCAGAGCAAAGCGCACGTACCCGTCGCCGCCAGGCCCGAAGCCCACTCCCGGTGACGTCGCCACCTTGCCTTCGGCCAAGAGGTACTTGGAGAACTCGAGAGAGCCCATCTCGCGGTAGGCCGCTGGGATCGCGGCCCAGACGAACATCGTGCCCTTCGGCCTCGGCACCTCCCAGCCGATGCGGGACAGGCCGTCGCAGAGCGCGTCACGACGGGACTGATAGATCTCGTTGACGGCCTTCGGGTACTCCGGCGCTTCGTTCATCGCGACAATGGCGGCAATCTGGATCGGCTGGAACGTCCCGTAGTCGAGATAGCTCTTCAGCTTGGTGAGCGCCTGCACCAACTCCTCGTTCCCAACAAGGAAGGCAACCCTCCAACCCGCCATCGAGAACGACTTCGTGAGTGTGTACAACTCGAGAGCTACGTCCTTTGCCCCGGGAACCTGCAGGATCGACGGCGGTTTGTAGCCGTCGAAAGCGGTGTCGGAGTAGGCGAAGTCGTGTACGAGGATCACGCTGTGCTCGCGCGCCCACTCGACGAGCCGAGTCATCGTCTCAAAGTCGATGCAGGCCGTGGTTGGGTTGTGTGGGAAGGACAAGATGGCAACCCGAGGCTTCGGCCACGCCGACTCCCACGCTTCGTTCAAGTTTCCGAGCAAGGTCTCGCCAGCCTGGGACTCGTCGGCACCGAGCTGCTCGAGGCGCACCATCCGTACGTCTGCCCCGGCGAACAGCGGCGCGTAGATGTGGATCGGGTACGAAGGCGACGGCACGAGCGCTGTGTCTCCTGGTCCTACGAGGACCCACATGAGATGCGAGAGGCCTTCTTTCGCGCCGATGGTGCTGACCACCTCCCGCTCGGGGTCGAGCTCGACGCCGAAGCGCCGCAGGTACAGATCCGCGATCGCCTGGCGAAGCTTTGGGATTCCCCGACTCGAGGAGTACCGGTGGTTGCGGGGGTTGTGGGCGGCCTCTGCCAGTTTCTCGACAGCTACGGCAGGAGAGGGGATGTCCGGGTTCCCAAAGCCGAGGTCGATTACGTCCTTGCCAGCGCGCCGTGCTGCCAACTTGAGCTCGTTTATCTCTGCGAAGACGTACGGCGGCAATCCGGTAACCCGGCGAAGCTCCATCACTCGAGGTTACTCGCGGGCTCGACTGCCTCCAGACGGCTCCCCAAGCTCGATCCCAGCTTTGGCGGCGGCCGCAGTCACGAGACCGACAGAGCTTGGCCAGCCCCAGACAACCCAGGTGGCGCCTGCTTCCCGCATCGCAACCAGCACCTCGGCGGCGGCGTCGACGCCCTTGGGCAGTGGGCCCGCCCAGGTGACCGGCGCGCTGCCGGCGGCGACTTCACGAGCGATGCGCTCCGCCGCGACATCCCAGAAGTTGAGGGTCACTCCGGCCTCACGGGCGACCTCGTTCGTAGCCGCGTTGCCCGCTCCGATCCAACACTCGATGCCGCGTCTCGTCAGGTGCTCCAAGATCGCACCGAGGCTCTGCACGCGGGCCGCAAGACCAAGGTAAGGGAGCCCGTTGCGCTCGTGCTCGGGCTCACTGGCTTCGTCGCCGGTCCCAAGGCCTGCGATCAACCGGTCACCGAGTATCGAGTGCAAGCTGGCAATCGAGGCGGCGACGACCTCGTCGGGGAGCAGCCCGACCCGGGCAACGAGCGTGCCGACACGGATCCGAGCTGTCGAGGAAGCAACGGCCCCGAGGATCGGGTAGACCGACAGCGACGGCCGTTCAGGGTGTCCGAGCGGCCAGAGATGATCGAAACTGAACACCCCGTGCAACCCAGCCTCCTCCGCCACGCGAGCTGCCTGGAGGGCGGCCTCAGCGTCTGCGGAGAGCGTCGGCAGCGTCACGCCGATCCTCACCCAGTCAATCCTCTGGGCGAGCGCAGGTCACGCCGAGCCGTCAGGTCTCGCAAGAATCGCCGTCCCGGCCGCCTCGAGGCCGATCACCGCCGCGCCGATCGCGCCGCCCCTGTCGCCGAGCAAGCCGGGCAGGATCTCGATCTCCGGTCGAACATTCGCGCCTTCCAACTGCAAACGAAACGTCCTGCGGACGGGCTCGAGCAACAACTCACCAGCCTTGACCAGTCCACCGCTGATAACGATGACCTCCGGATCGAAGATGTTCGCGAGGTTGGCGAGGCCGAGCGCCAACCACCAAGCGAACTCCTCCACGATGACGGCGGCCTCCGCGTCGCCCTCAACGAGGGCTTCCATCACATGCTCGCCGCGGACGGTGTCGGGCTCGCCGCCCGCGAGGGAGACAATTCGCGAGGCACTGCCGGCTAAGGCCGCATCGCGGGCGATCCTTCCCAGACCAGAGCCCGAGGCGTACCGCTCCCAGCAGCCGCGACGCCCGCACCCACATGGTGGTCCGTGCGCCTCGACCACGATGTGCCCGATCTCACCGGCGAAATTGGAGGCACCGCTGAGCAGCTTCCCGCCTGTCACGACGCCGCCGCCGATGCCGGTGCCGAGAGCAACGCAAAGGACGTCGGTGCGGCCGCGCCCAGCCCCGAACGCCGACTCGCCTGCGGTGGCACAAGTCGCGTCGTTGTCGACGCGGATGACCGGACCCAGATTGCTCAGTTCGTCGGCAAGACCGGCCCGCACGTCAGTGCCATTCGCTCCACGCAGGTTGGGAGCGAACACGAGCGTCCCGGTGCGATCGACGAGGCCGGGAACTCCGACGCCGACAGGAGGCGCCACCTCGGCCGGAGACTCACCCGCAGGGGATATGGCCGTACTCGCCTCTTCGATAAGTAGCCTGTACAGCTCGGCCAGATTGACGAGCATGTCCTCGCCGTGTTCAACCGTCGCCCGCCGTCGCTCGGCGAGGATATTGCCTTCTTCGTCCATTGCGACACCGAGGATCTTCGTCCCGCCGACGTCGAGCCCGACGCTGATCACGCTCGAGACTCGACGCGTGCCTTCAGGTCGCGGATGGCAGCGTGGAGAATGTTGCCCTCAGCACGGCGTTTGATGAATCCAGGAAGAGGGACCCGGAGCTCGGCCACGAGCTGATAAGTGATCTCCGTACGCCCGTCGGGCGCCGGGCGGAAACGGTAGTAACCGTCGAGACGGTTCGTGAGGTCGCCGTCGCGCTGGATCCAGGCGAATTCCTCGGGAGCCTGCGCGTAGTCGTAGACGAGCGTGTAACTCGTCGATCGCCCAAAGGCAGCAGCGCGGAAGGCGGCGATAGTCGGTCTGCCCTGTTCGTCCCGTTCGAGGACGTCGACCCGCTTCAAGTCACCGACCCAGTCCGGGTACGACTCGATGTCCGCCACCACGGCAAAGCACCGCTCCGGGGTGGCGTCAACCAGCATCCGTTCTGTGGTGTGCTCCGCCACCGTTCCTCCTTCCGCGGCCCTTTCAGTTGTTCGGACAGTACCCGCCGGAGGGACCTGTTGTCGGATTATTCGTGCGGGCGCTCGTCATCACCGGCGCTGGAGCGGACATGTCGGGCGATCATCCGCCCGCCTCGATTAGGGCTCGTTCGAGACGAAGAGCCAGCTTGTCGTAGCCGAAATGGGCAACCGCCCGCTCGCGTGCGGCCGTGCCGAGGCGCTCACGCAACGACGAGTCGTCCAGCAGAGGCTCGAGCGCAGCGGCGACCGCCCGATCGTTCGCCGGCTCGGAGACTACGAGCCCTGTCTCGCCGTCGAGGACCGCCTCCGCCGATCCGCCGCTCGATCCCGCAAGCTGAGGCACCCCGCATGCGGCGGCCTCTAAGAACACGATCCCGAATCCCTCCTGTTCGAGCCCGAGCCACCGGTCCCGGCAGCACATCGCGTACACGTCGGCTGCGCCGTAGGCAAGAGGCAGATCCTCGTCGGAGATCCGCCCGAGCCACCGGACGGGCACCCCGGTGACGGCGGCGACCGCCCTCAGCCGTCTCTCATCGCGGCCGGCACCCCCAATGGCGAGCACGAGATCGGGCCGTGACCGCTGGAGTCGTGCCACCGCCCGGATGAGGACGTCCATCCCCTTTCTCGGAACAAGACGGCTGATGCTGACGACGATCAGGGCGTCGGGTGGCAACCCGAGGTGTCGTCGCGCCGCTCGGCGCTGCTCACCTGAAAGCGGG
Organism: Acidimicrobiaceae bacterium; assembly: GCA_003136185.1. Taxonomy (GTDB): domain Bacteria; phylum Actinomycetota; class Acidimicrobiia; order Acidimicrobiales; family Bog-793; genus Palsa-601. Next base: position 11,830 of record PLDN01000075.1, read on the forward strand.
GAGAAACGCTCCACGTCGACCCCAGGCGGCACCTCCGTCACTGGCGGGAGCCGCCCGCCTGCAGCACGACGGGCTTCGGCGGCGGGATAGCCGCCGGCAGCCACGATCCAGGCGGCGGACGACAGGACGTCCTTCAGGAGGTCACGAGCGGCCGGGAGGCGGCCCGGGACTGTGATCTCGGCTCCGTGCACCACGACGCCGTATGGCTTGGCCAGACGGGGACCGGCGAGCCCCACGGGAAGCGCCGGGTCGAGCACTACCAAACCGGCGCCGGTCTCTTCTGCTAGCCGGTCGACGGTCGATACGAGAGAAGGCGTCGGCCAGAGCACGGAGTGCTCGCTGCGCACCACCGGGAACTCCTGGGATGCGTCGAATCGGCCCGCACCTGGGTACGACGTCGTGTAAACGGTGGCCATGCCCGTGGGAAGGCGACGCCAGAGCTCGTAGAGGTACGACTGGATCCCGCCGTGCTTGGGCGGGAAGTCGTTCGTCACGAGCAGATGAGGCACGCTTTCAGCCTTTCACAGGCCGGCTGCCCGGCTGCCCGGCCGGAGTGTTACACCCTCGTGTCACCATGGCATCGATGTCGCGAGCGTTGCGGCGGACAAGGAGGACCGGACGACGATGCCAACTAATCCGATCTCGATCAGCTGTGACGAATGCGTCCTCGAGGGGACACATGCCTGTGATGACTGCGTGGTGTCGTTCCTGCTCGGACCAGCAGAAGAGCAAGCGGTGATCGTCGACGTCATGGAGGCAAGGGCGATGAAGCTGCTCCACCAGGTGGGTCTCGTGCCGCAACTGCGCTTCGAGCGCCGAGGCGCCTAAGAGGCTGTCGCGGAATT
>PLDN01000132.1 GCA_003136185.1 Acidimicrobiaceae bacterium
TGGCGGGGGGAGGATTTGAACCCTCGACCTTCGGGTTATGAGGTATCCACAGGGGTCCTGAGTCGGCTGGATTTGGGCCGTCTACCTGGTGGTTTGCTCGAGTCAGACTCTCCTGGCTGCGATGACGGGTTGACGGGTCGTCGGAGAGTTTGTGGGATTTTTGTGGGATGGATCCGCGTGCAGGGGGCCGCCTGACGCCGCGCAAACCTTGTCCGGACCTCAACGCCTCGTGGGCCCAAACCGTGCACCACCTCGAGGAGGCGCGGGCGCTCCTCAAGGATGACCAAGCTCCCGGTCTCGACGACTACCGCGACTACCTCGCTCACAACGAGCTCGGGCTCGCCTTCGACGTGCTCACCGAGGTCGGCGCCGAGAGAAAGGTCCCAAAGCGCTTCTGGGAAGTACTCCGCGAGGCGGGCGACGAGATGTGCCTCACGAGCGATGGAGTCCACGGCAAGTCCCTCCGAACTGTCCAGGAGTTCGTGGTCAAGGAAGACCTCTACCCGTGCCCATGCTGCGGCTACCTCGTGTTCGACGAGGAGCCCGGCTCCTACGACAACTGTCCCGTCTGTGGCTGGGAGGACGATCTTTCCCAGCTTCGGTTCCCGACGATGGCCGGCGCGAACAGGCCGCTGGTCCAGTGCCAGGCCGCCTTCCGGCAGTCTGTGGAGGAGCAGACCTCCGACGCGCCAGAGAAGCTCGACTATGTCCGTGACCTCAACTGGCGGCCACTTAACCCGGAGCGCGACCAGATCGATGACCCCGAGCCAGGCGTGGACTACGGAGCCACATACGCCCGCGATCCGACGACCTACTACTACTGGCGCCAGCCCTCTGCCCCGACCGCCTGACCGGATCGATCCCCTGCACCGTCCGCGCCCGTAGCCAATCGCAGCGTCGAACGGCAGCAGCCCTCGATCAAACGCTTCGTCGATGGGGCCAAATCAGGCGAGCACGGTGGGGCCAATCCGAGTTGACAAACTCACCCGTTCGATGTCCGTGGCCATCCGCCTCGATGCTGACCGGCATCCAACTCTCGACGACAGCGTCGGCCGTGATCCTGGCTTCTTCTCGGATCACGACACGCGAGATGGACCAGTTTTCTGGGGCAGGACACGAGCATTTGATCCATCTCGTCGGTCGTCTCCGGCCAAACATCGCTGGCACCCTCTGCGGCATTGGCTCATCGATCGAAAAGTATGTCCTCGTCTAGCCTGAATCGGGAATGGAGAACGGGCTGTAGGCATGAGAGGTGCGCACTGACTACTTGGTAGGCCGAATGCCCAGGGATGTGGGCCTTGAGCTGCACGTAGTCCAGCGGATCTACGATGGGTTTGCCACAAATGCAGCAAAAAAACTGGATGGCTCGCGGCCGTCTCCGACCTTCGGGTTCAGCTTCGGGCTGCGCTCTCGAAGGGCCGGTGACAGCCACGGTCTGACGGCCCACCCCTCCTCCAGTCACGGCGCCCAGGATACGACGATCTCCGCCGACCGCGAGCCCCCCGGGCGCGGAAAGGTCCCTCCCCATCGCAGGGAATCGCCGTTGGCATCCGGCAAGAGCGCTGCGAGGAGATAGGTCAGCCACTCGACAGGGAGCGGGCGATCGTCACTCGGGTGCGGCGGCATCTCGATGCCGACCCAGGTCTCGCGTAACTCGGTGCCGTCGACGTCGACGCGTTCAATGAGCATGGCGACGAAGACACAGTTCCCCACCTCGCCGCGGACCTCCTGTCCGGGTTGCGCCGACGCTTGTTCGAGGACCCGTGGTGCTGTCTGCTGCAGTGCCTCGAGGAACAACTCGACATCGTCGCGCTCGGCGTCTTCGTAGTCCTCGACAACAGGGAGGAGTGCGTCGTCCTCGTCGCGCCGCTTGAGGACGGCGTAGGCGTCTTCCCGACTACCGGACTCGTGCCAGCCCACCCCGAGAAGCCAGACGATGTCCTCGTGTTCGTCGTGCCACGTGAAGCCGCGCCACCTGTCGCAGTGGAGATTCCAGACGGTCCGAGGGGTCGCCGGCAGCAGGGTCGACTCCTGTCCCGTCGGAGACTGCGACCGGAGCTCGACGAATTTGGCGACGACGGGATGTGCATCGACGTAGTCGCGTGCGTCGAGCCTGCTGAGATCTCTGGCGGAGAGACCGAGGTCATTGAGGGCGGCGCGGGTGAGTCGAAGTCGCACGAGGCAAGGGTACGGGGAGCACGCCCACCTAGCAGGGACCGGCAACTACGACGGACGGCCTCCGCGGGCTCTCGCCGCGTTGGTCACAGCGCGCGCGTGGCGAGCCGAGCGGTAGTGGTCCACGAGCGCGTCGAAATCGCCGACCGCCAGTGCCTTCTGTGCGAGCTCAAAGTCTTCTTTGAATTTGGACGTCGAGCGATACGCCTCCCAGGAACGCTGAAGCAGTTCACCAGGGGTGCATCCGAGGAACCGAGCAGCAGCGTTGACCTCCTCGTGGATGTCGTCTGGAACTCGAACCGGAACGGACATCGTGTCACCTCCTCGGACCATAGTAACCCGGTTACTGCGTAACATCGATTCGTATCGTAGATTCCCAGCACCACCAGCGTCTAGGAACGCAGCGCTCAGGCTCACCACCCTCTGAGCGATGCGGAGAGGCCGCAGTGACGTCGACAGCACCTCGGCTGAACAGCCGCGAGTTGAGGTGAGACGCACGGCGAGGCCGGCGCGGAGAGTCTCACCCACCTCCGGGTCCTTCGGGCTTCGCACCCCGTAGACATAGGGTGTGACCAGCACTCATCCTCGTGATCCACCGGTACGTTCCACCGAGCGGCAACCTGCGCCGCCACGG
>PLDN01000082.1 GCA_003136185.1 Acidimicrobiaceae bacterium
GCCTCGTAGCAGTTGAACAGTCCGTGGCGCCCGCTCAGTAGGTAGCCCTCCAGCCAACCTTCACAGCAATGCTCGGAGAGCACCTCCATCACAAGGCCCGCTGAAGAGATGTGATCGTCGGTCGGGAGATGCTCCGCGACGAGGGTGCGGTCGGTCACCTCGAACAGCGCGTCAAGCCTGTTCGACGCGGTCTCGTCCGGTCCCATGACACGGAAACGCCCGAAGTTCTCTCTCATCACGTCGCGCAACCACGCTCCGAGCACTCGCGTCGGCTCGCTCGAGGTGGTCCCCGGCCGGTCGACGGGCACCCCGTACCGGCGGAACTCGGGCAGGTCGAGCTCGCGGAGCAGAAGGCCTCCGTTTGCGACCGGGTTTGCTCCCATCCGGCGGGTGCCTGAAGGCGCCAGTGCCGCGAGGTCCGCCCTCAGCGCACCGTCCTCCTCGAAGAGCTCGTCAGGACGGTAGCTCCGCATCCAGTTCTCGAGTTGGGCAAGGTGCTCCGGGTTCGTACGCACCTCGCCAAGCGGGACTTGGTGGGCCCGCCAGGTCCCCTCAACCTGCAAGCCGTCGACGATGCGAGGCCCTGTCCATCCCTTCGGGGTATCGAGCACGAGCATCGGCCATGTGGGCCGTTCGATCGGACCACCTCGCCGCGCCGTCGCCTGGATCGTCCTCACCTCGGCGACGATCTCGTCGAGCGCCGCAGCCAGCAGCTGGTGGACGACGGCCGGGTCGTCCCCCGACACGACGATCGGCCGGTAGCCGTAACCCGACAATAGCGAGCACAGCTCGGGCCTCGGTATACGTGCCAGCACGGTCGGTCCTGCGATCTTGTACCCGTTCAGGTGCAGGATCGGCACCACGGCGCCGTCTCGGGCAGGGTTCAAGAACTTGTTCGAGTGCCAACTAGTGGCAAGTGCCCCCGTCTCGGCTTCCCCGTCGCCCACGACGCAGAACGCGACGAGCTCAGGGTGGTCGAAGGCGGCGCCATACGCGTGCAGGAGCGAGTAGCCGAGCTCGCCTCCCTCGTTGATCGAGCCGGGAGTCTCTGGCGAGGCATGTGAGGGGATGCCGCCGGGGAAAGAGAACTGCCTGAAGAGCCGCCGCATGCCCCCGAGGTCGCGGGAGATGTGGGGATAGATCTCGCTGTAAGTGCCCTCGAGATAGGTCGCCGCCACGACTGCTGGGCCGCCATGCCCGGGTCCGCAAACGAAGATCGAGTCGAGCTCGTGGCGCCGGATCTGCCGGTTGAGGTGGGCATAGAGCAGCGTCAACCCCGGCGTGGTGCCCCAGTGCCCGAGCAGGCGGCCCTTTACATGCTCCGGCCTCAAAGGCTCGCGCAAGAGAGGGTTGTCGAGCAGGTAGATCTGTCCGACCGCGAGGTAGTTCGCCGCCCTCCACCAGGCGTCGATGAGCTCGAGTTCTGAGGCGTCGAGCGGGCCCGAAGGTGCCGTCACGTAGAGAGAACGTCGTCGACGGCCCGGCGGGGAGAGGTCGGATGGCCGTGGCCGTATCCCATCCGCAACAGCATCTGCGGATGCCCCACTAGGTCGAGCTGCCCGGCCAACATGGCGCGGGTCGACGAGACCTCGAGCACTTGGGTCATAGGCGAGGCGTACACGCCATCAGCAGCCGCCCGCAAGAGAACGCGGCCGAGCGCTCTGCCTGCCATGAGCCACGCCTGCGGATCGTCACCGTCGGTGCCGAGGACGATCATGAGCGGGTGCTCTGGCGAAGGTGGGTCGCCGCCGGACGGAGGAGGCACAGCAGGGCCCGGTGTGGTCTGCTCGAAATCGCGGAGCCGGAACGACGATCCCCGGCTCTCGACAGGAGTGGACGGCAACGCTGAGGCGGGGATTCCGTCACCTGCGCCCGGCTCCTTTTGCGTCCAGTTGGCCAGTTCGTGTTCGTACTCGAGATTCACCCGCTCGAGGTCGTCGGCGTGTGCGAGGAGAACCGCAGTCGTGACTTCGTCGCCGGGCTGGTCGAGAACCCGGATCCAAGTGCCGACCGTGGTCCCACTTTGGCGGAGCGCCCTCACGAGCTCTGGCGGCACCGGCCGGTCGTCGAATCGGTCGCGCTCGGTATAGCGGAGCGGCACCGACTGAGCTAGGGCCACCTCTTCGTCGGTCGGGGACTTTTCATCCCCGATCTCGATCCGGGCGAGATGGTCGGGGTCACCCGGGTCGGGTAGCAACCGAACTGTGCACTGCCGACCGAGCGAGCGGGTGGCGAGCTCGGCGAATTCGATCGCCGCTCCGCAACTGATGTGGAGCTCGCGGCCGAACGGATCGACCACGCCGAGCGAGCGATCGCGATCTGCGAAGACGTCGATGGCGTCGACGTTGCCTCGCTTGTCGGAGTGACCGGAATAGCGCCACGGCTGGGTGTTGTGGACCGAAGGGGCTCTCACGGCCATCTCGATGATGGTGTGCAGGTCGTCGTTGTTCATCCGTGCCTCCTCCGTGCAACGCCTTGTAAGTGTTTTAACCGGAGAACATCCCTCTCGAACAGGGTCGATCGGCCCAGATTGGGATTCCCGAAATCACCGCCGTTGGGACCTTCGGCCCTGGTCGTCTCATCGGCCGGTCAGCGACACTGGCAATGGAGGTGATGACGATGATTGGGATCGACCTGGCTCGCGCTTCTTCCACCACCGGCCGAGTGGTAGTGGGAATCGACAACTCGCAAGGCGCGCGCGACGCCTTGCGCGACGCCGCCGAGGTCGCCCGCTGGCGCAACTGGACGCTTCACGTCGTTCACACGTGGCACATGAGCTATCCGGTCGAGCCCTGCGAGAGAGATCTCGGAGTGGTCGACAAGGCATTGGAAGAGAACGCTACCCGTACCGTCGCTGACGTGGAAAAAGAGGTTCTCGGCGAGGACAGCGGTCTTGATGTCCGCCACACGATCGCCGAAGGACCACCGGCTCGCATCCTCGTGGCGGCAAGCGATGGCGCCGATCTTCTCGTGGTCGGAAGCAGGGGTCGAGGCGGGTTCACGAGCCTCGCGCTCGGCTCGGTCGGCCAAGCATGTGTCCATCACGCGCACTGCCCGGTTCTCATCGTCCGTCCTCGTACACACGAACACGAGACGTGATCACCGCCCAGGCCCCTCCCGACGGCGCCAATGGCAGCCCCGATGATGGGGAGCGAGCCAGCCGCGCCCGCGCGGTCTTCATCAGCGACTTCGTCCACCTGCCCGTGCGCTTTGACGATCTCGTCCCTATCCTGATGGACGTAGATGCCGCCTGGCTACGGGCCCTCGAGGACCCGACCGCCGTCCGCAGCCCTCCTCACGGGGGCTTCGAGCGGCCTCGAGACGACGACGACATCGCCCGCGTCAGAGTCCGCCTCGGTGTCGGCACGGCTCACGCCGGTCTAGCGGTCGTGGTCAGTAGCGGGCCGCCGCGCTACAGAGACCGGAATGTGATGGTACCGATCACCTGGGAGCCCGTGGCCTTCGAGCAGTTGCTCCCAAAGCTCGAGGGAGACCTCGAGATGTCTGACTTCGGAGGAGAGTTCACGCGCCTTGCTCTAGCCGGGCGCTACCGTGTGCCGCTCGGACACCTCGGTCTCGGAATCGACCGCATAGCGATGCACCGCGTAGCGGAATCGTCCGTACGCGGTTTCCTGCAAGACGTTCAAGAGTCGATCCTGTCGCGGCAATGAGCTCCGAAGCAGACACTGGTGCCGCCCGCCCGAGCGGATATCTGCCCGAACTCGAGTCGGACGTCCTCTTGGCAGACGGCAGGGTGGCGGAAGTTCGCCCGATCCGACCATCTGACCTGGCCGCACTGCAGGTGCTACATGAGCAGTTGTCGAGGGACGCCTCGTATTTCCGTTTCTTCGGGGCTCGGCGTGAGGTCCCGCGCAGCGAGCTCGAGCGCTGGGTCAATGTCGACTACTCCGACCGCTTGGCGCTCGTGGCATTCGTCGACGACGAACTCGTAGCGATAGCTTCCTACGACCGGGTTCCGGCGAGCGGCGGGGCGGAAGTCGCGTTCACGGTTCGTGACGACCAGCAAGGCCGGGGGATAGGCACGGTCCTGCTCGAGCACCTCGCCTCCGCCGCAAGAGCCGCCGGGATCGTGACCTTCGTCGCCGACACGTTGGCAGAGAACCGCCGGATGCTGAACGTCTTCCGACAAGCCGGCTTCGCGGAGCACGCAGAATTCGATTCGAGCGTCGTGCGTGTCACCATGGACCTCGAGGCAGGGGAGAGCTATCTCGACAAGGTCGAGGACCGCGATGCGAAGGCAGCTGTTGCCTCGATCGAGAGATTGTTGTGCCCGTCTTCAATCGCCGTCATTGGCGCCAGCCGGAAGCCCGGCACGATCGGGCGCGAGTTGCTGGCCAACCTGGTGACAGGCGCTTTCAAGGGCTCTTTGTACCCGGTGAACCCGGCAGGCGGCGAGATCGACGGGCTGCCCGCCTACCGGTCGATCGCCGAAGTGCCTGGACTGGTCGATCTCGCGGTCATCGCCGTGCCTGCCGCCCAGGTGGCCGACGTGATCGAGGCTTGCGGGGTAAAGGGCGTCGGAGGCCTTGTCGTGATCAGCGCCGGCTTTGCCGAGACCGGCGGCAGCGGCCGGGAGGCCGAGCGCGAGCTGGTCACCATCGCGCGGCGCCACGGGATGCGGCTCGTCGGCCCGAACTGCATGGGCATAGTGAACACAGCCCCGGACGTCTCCATGAACGCGACCTTCTCTCCCGTGGCTCCGAGCCGTGGTCACATCGCCTTTTCTTCGCAGTCCGGTGGCCTCGGGATCGCCATCTTGAACGAGGCCACTCGTCGTGACTTGGGTGTCTCAAGTTTCGTATCGGTCGGGAACAAGGCCGACGTGAGCGGCAACGACCTGCTCCGCTACTGGGAGCAGGACGGCGAGACCGACGTGATCCTTCTCTATCTCGAATCCTTCGGTAACCCGCGGCATTTCTCTCGTATCGCCCGCCGTATCGCCCGCAAGACACCGATCATCGCCGTGAAGTCGGGCCGCTCGCCCTCTGGATCGCGCGGTGCCTCGTCACACACCGCCGCGCTGGCGACGCCCGACGCGACCGTCGATGCCCTCTTCCGCCAGGCCGGTGTCATCCGGGTCGACACGCTGGAAGAGCTCTTCGACGTCGCCGACGTGGTGAGTCACCAGCCGCTTCCAAAGGGAAGCAGGGTCGCCATCGTGGGCAACGCCGGCGGACCGGGCGTTCTGGCAGCCGACGCGTGCGAGGGTTACGGCCTGAGCGTGCCCGAGCTCTCGTTGCCGACCCAAGAGCGGCTGCGGGCCCTTCTCGGACCAGCGGCGGCCGTCGGCAACCCAGTCGATTGCATCGCGTCGGCGACAGCTGAGCAGTACAGCGAGGCTCTCGAGACCGTGCTAGCCGACGACACGATCGACTCGGTGATCGTGATCTTCACGCCACCTCTCGTTACCCAAGCCGACGACGTAGCCGCAGCGGTCGCGTCAGTCGCCAGTCGAGCCACCAAGACCATCGTGGCCAACTTCCTCGCCACCTCTGGAACATTGTCGGCGTTCCGGGAGGGCGAGCGCCGCGTCCCGTGGTTTGCGTATCCCGAGTCCGCCGCCCGAGCCCTTGCTCGTGTCGCGCCCTACGTCGCATGGCGCGAGAAGCCCTTGTCGGGGCCGCCTCAGTTCGTCGACATCGAGGCGGACACGGGTCGCGCCGTCGTCGAGGGGGCGCTCCGCGACGTTCCGACGACATGGCTCGGGGTCGCGGCGGCGAGCGACCTGTTGACCGCGTACGGAATCGGCGTCGTGCGGAGCACTCGTGCGACATCGCCCGGAGATGCGCTGAGAGCGGCAGGCGAGGTCGGGTATCCGGTGGCGCTCAAGCTCGATATGCCCGGCGTCGTGCACAAGACTGACGTCGGGGGCGTGCGCCTCGGCCTCTCCAGTGACACCGAAGTGCTGGCGGCCGCCACCGAGCTGCTCGAAGCCTTCGGTGAGGATGCCGCCGTCGTCGTCCAACCGATGGTGCCTCCGGGCGTCGAGACGATAGTCGGCCTGGTTCAAGATCCGGCTTTCGGGCCCCTCGTGCTGTTCGGGCTCGGCGGGACGGCGACCGAGCTGCTCGGCGACCGGGTCCTCTCGCTAGTCCCTCTGAGCCGGCCGGAGGCGGTCGACCTCGTGTCCTCGCTGCGCTCGTCGCGCCTGCTCACCGGCTACCGGGGTGCAGCCAAAGCCGATATCGACGCCCTGGCGGACGTACTCTGTCGCGTCGCCCGCCTGGCTGAAGATCTCCCGCAGGTCGTCGAAATGGACCTCAATCCAGTAGTGGCGGGACCGACCGGCTGCGTGGCCCTCGACTGCAAGATCCGGGTCGAGATCCCTTCGGCACCGGAACCGGTGCTTCGCCGCCGACACATGCGGTGAACGGCGTGCAGAATGTGTCGCAGCGAATGGTCGTAACAACGAGAACGGAGAGCTAGGGATGTCGGAACCAACAGGCCAAGCCCGGATCGTCGCTGGTGTAGACGGCTCTGATTGCTCGATCGAAGCATTGAAATTCGCTATCGAAGAGGCGCGCTTTCGCGGCGCCGTCGTGCAGGCGATCTACGCATTCGTCTCGCCGACGCTCGTCGGCGTGATCCCACCGCAGGAGTACTTCGAAGACCTCGAGACCCAGGCGCGGAAAGACCTCGACGAGGCCGTCGCGAAAGCCACCGCTGGTGTTGAGGAGGCTCCATCCATCATCCGGACTGTGGTCCCCGAGTCAGCTGGGGCCGCCCTTGTCGGCGCGAGCGAAGGAGCGGCGTTGCTCGTCGTCGGCTCGCGAGGACTTGGCGGCTTTCGCGAGCTGATGCTCGGGTCCGTCTCTGCCCAGTGCGTCCGCCACGCGACCTGCCCCGTACTGGTCGTTCGTTCTACCGCTTAGTGACGTCTCGAGGTCGGCCGTAAAGACGCCGCCTTAGCGGGCGCAAGCCCAGTGCTGGCGCGATACGCGCGAATGGTCCTTTGCCTCTAGTGCACCTGTCGTCCGCGGCGCACTCTGGGTATCTGACGCATGTCACCCATCGCGCAAGGAGCAGACCCCATGAAAGCTGCCGTCGTTCACGAGTTCGGCCGTCCCCTCGTCATCGAGGACGTCCCGAAGCCAGATCCAGGCCAGGGCCAGGTTCTCGTCAAGATTGAGACCTCCGGTCTCTGTCATACAGACATCCACGCTGCGCAAGGAGACTGGCCCGTAAAGCCAACGGTCCCGTTCATACCTGGCCACGAGGGCGTCGGTCTCGTGGACCGCGTCGGTAGTGGCGTGACCCATCTGAAGGAAGGTGACCGCGTGGCGGTGCCGTGGCTCGGGTGGGCGTGTGGCGCCTGTGAGCTCTGCGCTTCGGGCTGGGAGACCTTGTGCCGGACGGCAAAGTACACCGGCTACACCGTGAACGGAGGCTTCGCTGAGTACGTGCTGGCCGAGGCTGCCTTTGCCGGCAAGGTGCCGGCGAGCGTCGACCCACTCGATGCAGCGCCCCTCGCCTGTGCGGGCGTGACCACCTACAAGGCCGTCAAGGTATCTGGCGCGAGGTCTTCGGACCTCGTAGCTGTCTTCGGTATCGGAGGTCTCGGCCACCTTGCCGTGCAGTACGCGCAGATCGCCGGCGCGTCGGTCGTCGCGGTCGATCTCGTCGACGAGAAGCTGCAGATGGCCAAAGATCTCGGAGCCAGCTACACGGTCAATGCCAAGTCCGAGGATCCCGTGAGCACGATCCAGGCCCTCGGAGGCGCCGACGCGGCGATAGCCCTCGCAGCGACGCCAATCGCGATCGAGCAGGCGTATCGCAGTCTGAGGCCGCACGGCACGCTGGTCCTCGTCGGACTGCCGGCGGACAACACGATGCGTCTGCCCATCTTCGAGACTGTGTTGCAGGGGATCACAGTCGTCGGCTCGCTCGTCGGGACTCGGGCGGACCTCACTGAGACCTTCGAACTGCACGCAGACGGGAGGACACGCATCGTCCGCGAGACGCGCCAGCTCGAAGATGTCAACGCTTCGATAGCCGACGTGTTGGGCGGAAGCGTGGAGGCTCGCGTCGTCTTCGATCTTCGGTAGTCGGTCGTGCCGGACGGTCTCGCCGACAGGTGCACCGCGTGACTTAGGCGCAGATCGAGAGTCGCCGATCAGCAACAAGGGACACGTGGCTTTGTCGGCCAACTCGTGCGCGACCCCGACCCAACCCGCCATGAGCGGCGCGGTCACGGCCGTGACGGCCCACGACTAGCAGGTCATAACCGTGAGACTCGACGTAAGCCGAGAGCGCCTCGGCGGGACGGTCGCCCTTGATCACATGGATGGTGCAGCGAGCTTGTTCGCTTCCCGCCAGCAGTTGATCGACGGACGCGCGGATCAGAGCGACCTCAGCGTCAAAGGCTGACTCGCGGTCCTCGTCGGTCTCACCGTGACTGGCAGAGGCGACGATCGCCACTGACACCTCGCCGGAGACGGAGACGGCCACCCCTATTGCCGCCCGCAGAGCCCCCTCCGATTCAGGCGAGCCGTCGACGCCAACGAGGATGCGTCGGAACATCGTCCATCTCCTTTCTCGTTCGCGCGAGGTGTTCGATCAGATGCATGGGTAGGCCTATTTCATCGCGGCGACGATGGCAAGCAAGATGACCAGTACCACCAGCATGTAGCCCACGTAGGCGTCGAGCCGTCCGGACTGGAGTCGCTTGGCACCCTTGGCCAGCCACAGCCAGCCAGCTTTGGCCGGGCGGTAGAGATAGGTCTCGATCGGCTCGACGACGCTCGAACGGAACTCCACGTGAGCGCCTCGAGGCGTGCCCTCGACTCCCTCCGCAGCCTCGTCGCCACTCTCGCCACCTTCGTCACCGTCTGTAATCGTGATCACGGTGGAACGCCGGGAGCCGAGCACGTTCGCGAGAACATGTCGGAGCACGTTGGCATATCCAAAGGGGGTGTAGCTGTCGTCGCCTCCGACCCCTGCGCTGGCCGACCGCCACGCTGGCACCCTTCGGATGCGTAGGAGGCTGCCGCGGGAGAGCGCGAGTGCCGCGAGGGCAACGGCGGCTACCCCCATGGGCATCACGATGAACAGCCAAGAGGGGGAGAGGATCGAGAAATTGGCAAACACCGGTTGAAGCACGAAGGGCGACTTGAGAGCACCTGATACAGCCGGAGCTGGAACGACAGGGCTTAACCCATGGGCGATGAACCGGATGACCCAAGGCGCCGCTGCGGAGAGCGCAAGACACGAGGTGGCCATGAGGACCAACCCAGCTCTTCCGACGGCGCCGGCGTCGCCGACCGCTGCGTCGGGGTCCTGAGGTGCGACAGAGCGCCCGAGGACGACGAAGGCGATCAGCCGGATGAAGCACAGGGTGGCAACACCAACGGTCAGTGCCACCAGCGCGCCCGCCAGCGCCATCCCGAGGCGTAGGGCAAGGACGTGGACTCGGAACTCCTGCAGGAGCGCTTCCAGGATGAACCACTCAGAGACGAAGCCAATCGTGGGTGGCAATCCCGCCAGCGTAAGCGATGCCAGGCCGAAGGCGGTACCGCTGAATCGATACCGGTGACCGATCCCTCGCAGCTCCTCCAGGCTGTCGGTACCGAAGTCCGATTCGAAGAAGGCCGATGAGGCGAAGAGCGAGGACTTGGCGACAGCGTGAGCTAGCACTTGCAGGGTCGCTGCCAACAGGCCGACGGCCACCACGCCGCGATTGTCGGTGGTCGCACCTGCGAGGGCAACGCCATAGCCGACGAGGATGATGCCCGCGTTCTCGACGCTCGAGTATGCGATGACGCGATTGAGTCCCGATTGGACGGTCGCGAAGACGATTCCGACGAGGGCTGTGATGCCGCCGATCGCGAGCACGGCGACGGTCAGCCACACCGGGGGCCGGCCGAGGATGCCGAGGAAGCGCCACAGCCCGTAGAAGCCGACGTTGACGGCGAGCCCTGCCATCGCTGCTCGGGTGGGTCCCGGTGCAGCCGGGTATCCGATCGGGAGCCAAACCTGGAGAGGAACCAGTCCCACCTTCGCACCGAAGCCGACGACCAGCAGCGCGAATGCGACATCGTGGAGCGTGCCAGCGGGAACGTGTGCCCACGACGCGAAGACGTAGCTGTGGGCGCGTCCGGCGAGCAGAAGGAAGCCGAAGAGGAGCGCCGCGCCGCTCACCTTCCCGATCCCTAGCGTCACCCAGCTCGCTCGAGCCTCGTTCTCGTCGCGCCGTCCTACGCCAGCTAGGACGTAGAAGGAAACGGTGAGCGATTCCCAGGCGAACAGGAAGGTGAAGGCGTCTCCGGCGACGAGCACCGTGCTGACGGCGCCGAGCAGGAGGAGGTAGCCCGCGCCCGTACCACGACCGCGGAGCCGCCCGGCCGGTCGGGCCCAGCTCACTAGGCAGGCGGAGATCACGACGCCGAGCCCACCGGTCAAGGTGAGGAACAGCCCTGCGAGCGGATCGAGGTGGATCGAGGTGGTACCTACCCCCAACGTCGTCCCGAGGCTTAAGTATCGGGCCGGGCCAAGCACGGCTCGGACACCTGATGCTGTGAGTAGTGCGCTGCCGGCGATGCCGGCTATGTAGGGCGCGAGCCGGGACCAACGCTCGTTGGCCCCTGCAACGAGGTCGACCAGCGCGCCGGCAGCCCAGATGATGAGCGCGCTCAGCAAGAAGGCCGCCGTCATTTCGCGGACTCCGCCCCAGCGAGCAGCCCGATCCCGACACAGATCCCGTGCAACAGGCTGAACGGGCTGGGCGGGGAGCCAGGCACCCATACGTCCACCGGGACGATGGACCCGACGCCGTCGCCGCTCGCGTATGTGGGGTGGACGATCCCACCGCTCGTCGCGTCGGTGCCGGCAGCGATCACGACCTTCGGATCCGGCATCGCCTCGAAAGTGCGGCGGAGCGGTCCGGCCATGCCGGCTGTCCCGACCCCGGTGACGAGCAGTACGTCGGCGTGACGCGGGGAGGCGGTGAAGAAGATCCCGAGCCGCTGGACGTCGTAGATCGGATTCGTCAGCGCCGCCACCTCCCACTCCTCACCACCGTCGGACCCGGCGTCGACGTGCCGCACGTGGATGGATCGGCGCAGCGTTCTGACCCGTTTGGCGAGCTCCGCCCGTACAAGACCGAGCGAGTCGTCGTCCTCGCTCGGCACGACCAGCGACTGCCTCCCGATCGTCGCAACTTCGGGAGAGGAGTCGAAGGCGAACAGATCGGGCCGCGCTTTTACGCAGTTGCCACAGAGGATGCAGGCGCCCCGGTCGACCCGCAGGCCGCTCTCGAGCCTGATGGCTCCAGTTGGACAAAGGCCAGCCAGCTTCTCGGCCACACCGGTCGCCCTACCGGCGTCGCCCTCCAACATGTCGCCCGATCCGGCTATGACCGAGACTGACGCCTTGAACCCGTCGCCGTAGTCGTCGGGCTGGCGAGGGTACCGGGTCGTCACCACGCCATCTCGGAGTCCTCGGAGCACCCATGCCATCAGCCCGACACCCCTGCGATCGACAACCCGAAGCTGGCTTCTATGAATACGAAGTCGGTGAAGATGTCACCGCGGAAGGCCTCTGCGAACAGCGCCAAATTGTGAAACGAAGCACACCGCGGCTTTACCCGCACAAGTCGGCCTCCTTCGGCCTCGACTAGGTACAGCAGCTCTCCCTGTGGTGCCTCGACCCAACCCAGCGCGAGCCCATCTGTCATCGTGACGTCGTACTGCCACGGGCCAGCGTCGCCCTCGGAGAGCTCGTCGAGGCCTTGGCGGACGAGATGGAACGCCTGGCGAATCTCCTCGATCCGCACCCACTGCCGCGCAAGAGCATCACCTTTGACAAAGCCCTCGGCCGCCTCGAACCCCAAGAACCTGTAAGCGCCGTAAGGGCGTTGCAGCCGTATGTCGCCGACGAGCCCTGAACCTCGCCCGACCGGTCCGAGAGCTCCGTTGGCAAGGGCCAGTTCTGCGGGCAGAGGTCCGGTGCCCCTCAGACGATCGAGAAACGACGGCGTTGCCATGAGCGCCTTTGCGTCGCTTGCGATCGCTCGGTCGATTTGCCCGACCTCCGCCAAGGTGTCGTCGGGGTCGAGCTGGAGTGGTCCGGTGACCCCGCCCGGGACGACTACTCCCCGGCCGAAGCGATGGCCGCAGAGTAGGGCGCGCAGCCGCATTATCCGTTCCTTGTGAAGGCTCATGCGGGCGTAGGCAACGGCCTGGCCGGCTCCCTCGGTGTGGCGGATTATCGAGTCGAGATGCGCCGCGATTCGCTCGAGCTCGGCGTGGACGACACGCACCATCTGCGCACTGCGGGGCGCCTCGACGCCCGCGAGCGTCTCGATCGCCTGGCTGAAGGCCATGGCGTGCGCCACCGATGCTGCGCCCTCGACCCGCTCTGCCAGCAGGACGGCATCGCTTGGATCAAGGTCGACGAAACGCTGCTCGAGGCCCCGGTGCTTGTGGTACACCCTGGTCCGAAGATGTGGGATCTCCTCGCCGGAAGTCTCCACGAGGTATTCGACACTCTCGAAGACCCCCGAGCGGACCGGCCCGTATGGGATGGTGAAGAGTCCCTCGCCGCTGACGTGTCCCGGCAAGGCGGCGAAGTCGAGCTCGAGTGTTGCGGCAGACGCCGGGCTTGAGCCTCCAGGGCGCGGCCGGGCGCTATGAGGCCCGAGCGGGAGCACGAGCGGGTCGAGCCGGCGATGACCGACGGGTTCGATTCCGAAGAGGTCGTGGATCTCTCGCTCGTACCAGGCGGCCGACGGTACAAGCGGGGTGAGTGCCGGGTAAGTATTGACTCCCGAGCCCACGATGGTCTCGATCACGACGAGTGCAGGTGTTGCCACGAGGGCCCGCAGCACCGTCGAGCCGTCGTCGCGGGCGGTCGCGACCAAGCCTGCGAAGCGTCCGCCATCTCGGACAGCCGCCTCGACGGAGTCGGCGAACCGGTCGGCTTCGGTCCGCCGCGAAAAGGAGGCCGGACTCATATCTTTGCCCCGAGCTCGTCGGCCGCGCGCGTGAGCAGATCGGAGAGCTGCCCGGGCGGGTGGACGCCCAGGACGGCCAGTGCGACCAGTCCGATGACCATCGAACAGACGATCCAGTTGCTCGTCTCGCCACGAGGCGGATGGTCCGGAGAAGGGGTCAGCATCGTCCTTGTCGTGAACCACGACAACCCGAGCATGCCGAGAGTCACACCTACGACCAGAACCGCAGCGACGGCGCCCCGCGGGTCGGCTAGTCCGCCTGACACGATCAGGAACTCGCTGCGGAAGACTCCGAACGGCGGCATCCCCGAGAGCGCGAGGACCGCCAGCACGAGCATCGGGCCAGTCCAGGGCAGGGCACCGATCCCGCCGCGGATGCGCGTCATGTCCTTCGTCCCGAACTTGCGCACCACGCTCCCCGCGCCGAAGAAAGCTGTGCCCTTCGCGGCCGCGTGGGCGAGCACGTGCAAGAGGACACCTACGACGGCGATCGGTGAGGAGATACTCATGCCGATGGCGAGCACACCCATGTGCTCGACGCTCGAATAGGCAAGGAGCCGTTTCAAGTCGCGCTGGCTCGCGAGGTAAAGAGCGGCGAGCAATATTGAGGCCACACCGAAGGCAAGCAGCACGTTGCGCGGGAACTCCGGGCCGATGGCGCGTTCGGTCACCTCGTAAAAGCGCAAGATGGCGTAGAAGCTGACGGCGAGCAGAGCACCGGACAGCAAGGCCGAGACCGGGGTCGGGGCCTCACTGTGGGCGTCAGGTAGCCAGGTATGCACCGGGACGAGCCCCATCTTTGTGCCGTAGCCGAGGACGGCAAGAACGAAGGAGAGCCGAACTACCTGCGGGGGGAAGTGGCCCGCTGCTCCGAGCAGCTTCGGGTAGAAGAGCTCGTAGGCGCTGCCGAAGACCGAGGCGCCTGCGTAGTACATGATGATGGTCCCGAGGAGCGCGATGCCGAGTCCCATTGACGCGATGAGCACGTACTTCCAGGCTGCCTCCGTCGCGCGATCGGTATCGTCGATCGCGACCAGCAACGCCGAGATCACCGTCGTGACTTCGATTGCAACCCACAAAAGCGCTAGTCCGTTCACGAGCGGCGTCATCGCCATCGCCCATGCGAACAGGTTGAGCCCAGCAAGGAGTCGACGCGAGTACGTCGCTGTCGTCCGCGCATCTCCCGCAGGCTGCATATAACCGATGGTGAATATCGCTGTGACGGCGTAGAGGAACGTCACGGCCACGAGGAACACGACCGACAGAGCATCCGCCCGGAGCCATCCCGAGAGCGCAGTGGTCGTCTTGGCCGGCACGAGCACCGCCGCGAGTACGAACGTGAGGAGCCCGCTGCCGAGCGTGAGAGCGCGACCGAGCGCGACCGGCGCCCACCAGCAGACGACGCTGACGGCCAACGGCACGGTCAATACAAGGAGGAGGTCCCAGCCCATCGTTATCCCCGGAGCCGATCCAGCGTCTCGGTCGACAAGGTCTTCGCCCGGCCGTGGTGCACCCTCATGAGAACGCCGAAAACCACTACTGCGACAAGGAGGTCGAAGAGAAACGCCACCTCGACGATGAGAGGAAGGCCAGCGGCCACGACGAGGCTCGCGACGGACACCCCGTTTTCCAACGAGAAGAAGCCGACTGCTTGGGAGACGACGTCGGCACGCAGTATCACCAGCAGAAAGGCCACCAGGATCACCGCCATCGCGAGGCCGAGGGCAGGAGCCGGTAGCGAATGCGAGTGCACAGGCAGGCTTCCGACCACGAAGAAGCCGAACACTGAGATGCCGATCGCGAACAGCACCATGGTGGCAACACCGAATCTGTTGCTGCCTGCGAGGTCGACGGGGCTGTCACCGAGAAGCCGGAGCACGATGCCGGGCACGAGGACCACCTTGAGAACGAACGACAATCCGGCGAGCACGTAGAGGTCGTCGATGTGCTGGGTGGCGGCCACGAACACCGCCAAGCTGCTGACCGCGAGCGACTGGAAGGCGTAAAGCCGGATCTGAGAGCGCGAGAGGGGCGCTCGGAGCATGGCGAACTCCGTCAGGAGCACGACGAGAGCGAGGGCTTCGGCGCCGCCCGAGAACGTGGAGGGGACCACCCCTAGGAGTGTCACTCATCCACCTCCCAGATAGAGGACCAGTACGGCCAAGATGGCGAGGAGGAACGCACCGGCCATGAACTCGGTGATCTTGAACAGCCGCAGCTTGGAGAAGCTGTTGTCGATCACGGTGAAGATCGCCCCAACCCCAAATGCCTTACCGAGCAAGATGACGATGGCAAGCAGCACCGAGCCCGCCGCCCGCGATCCGGCGAGCCCCCATGGCGCGACGAACACGTTGACGAGAAGCACGTAGAGGATCATCTGCTTCATCGCCGATCCCCATCTGAGCAGCGCGAACAGTGGCCCGGAGTGCTCGAGGGTACGGGCTTCGTCGATCATCCCGAACTCGAGGGTGCTCGAGTGAGTCTCTACCGGGATACGGCCCGTGTCGTTCAGAACCACCAGGAAGAAGGCGAGGGCGACGAGGAGATGGGCAGGGCGGATCACCTGGCTGAGCGAGGCGCGGGCAGCGGCTGCCTCGAAGTAAGGCAGGTCTGTCGTCGTGAGAAGCGCGACGGTGAATGTGATGAACAAGATCGACGGTTCGATGAGCGCGCCGAAAGTCATGGCGCGGCTGCTCCCGAGCTGGGCGTAGGGACCGCCTGTCTCGGCTGCGGCCAACGCCACCGAGAACCCGGCGAGAGCGAGAATGAATGCCCCTCCGAGGATGTCGCCCATGTATCCGAGCGGCATGGGATAGGTGGTCAACACCGGTATCAGAAGCGGCACGACCATGTAGCACATGAACGCCACCATCGGGCCCACGACGAACACCCACCCGGCGTCCTCGGGGACGAGGGTCTCTTTGCTGAAGAGCTTGGCCAGGTCGTAGTAGGGCTGGAGGATGCGGGGGCCGCGCCTTCCTTGCCACCGAGCTTCGAGGTGCGCGATGGCGCCGCTAACGAGTGGCGAGAAGACCACGATCGTGAGTACCTGAAGGACTTGGATCTGCGCCGACGCCAGCTGGATGTCGCCCACCTCACCTCCACGTCACGATCAACCGTGCGTAGAGGCCATCAGCCAAGCGGCGGTTTGAGGGCTGCCAGTCGACCCCCGCCGGAGCCTCATCCGGCGTGTTTCACCATAGTCCCTGATCGCTTCTTTGGGAACCCCGGAGTCGATTTCGCTCTTCTCGCGCCTCGATCACCCGAGCTCGGGAAGGTCGACTTCCACGGCTCTGTGACGAGCGATCAGCCGCCCCGCTCGCCGCGGCGGCCCGCCTCGCGCTCGGAGATACGGGCGGCGAAGGCGGCGGCTTCGGTTCGTCGCGACATCCCGAGCTTGGTAAGGAGGTTCGAGACGTAGTTCTTGACCGTCTTTTCTGCCAGGAAGAGACGCTCGGCGATCTGCCGGTTGGTCAAGCCCTCAGCGAGCAGGTCGAGGATCCGGCGCTCCTGGTCCGAGAGCCGGGCAAGGCGTTGGTCCTGTTGGGGGCCGCTGCGGAGGCGGTCGAGCACGCGCTTGGTGAGGGCGGGGTCGATGAGAGACTCGCCCTGCCCGACGCGCGTGATCGCCGACACGAGATCGGTTCCCCGGATCTGCTTCAGCATGTATCCCGAGGCGCCTCCCATGATCGCCGCAAAGAGGGCGTCGTCGTCGGCGAACGACGTGAGCATCAGGCAACGCAGCTCCGGCATGCGACTGCGTAGCTCCCGGCAGACCTCGACGCCGTCGCCGTCGGGCAGCCTGACGTCGAGCACCGCCACGTCTGGTCGGAGAGCCGGCACGCGGCGTATGGCCTCTTCCGCCGTGCCCGCCTCCCCGACGACTTCTATGTTGCCGTCGGCCTCGAGGAGACCGCGGATACCGGCGCGCACCACCTCGTGGTCATCGAGCAAGAACACCTTCAACATCGCTGCGCCCTTTGCTTCAGTCAGTGGCGGACTGAAGAGAACGGTAGTGCCGGCGCCAGATCAAGCGGTAGATACGCGTCCAGCGCGGGATTGAGCGCAGTCCGGGAATGAACGGCACGAGAGCCAGCACAAGGGTGAGCAGCATCATGATCGCCCAGACTTGGAGGTCTCCGCTTGACGAGGAATTCATCGGCGGCACCTGGTACCAAAGGGTGTACAGCCACAACCAGGCCTGGCCGGGGAAGTTCCCAGTCTCGTTCATCATGCCCCACTGATCGCCGGTCAGGTTGCGGGAGGTGGCAACGTCAGCGAGGTATTGGCCGTCGGCGATGAACAAGAGAGGTTTGGTGTAGTCCGTGCCGTAGAGCCGCGGCGAGGACGTGAGAGCCCCATCGAGTGCGCCGCTCTGGGCCATCGCAAGCAAGTCGCTCATCATGAGGCCGACGGGGCCGTACGCAAGCGGCCGCACGATGAGCTTCCCGTCGGACGCGTCGAAGTGCGCGCTCGGCGCAGCCTTCTCGTAGGCGGCATCCCAGCTCGCCTGCTCTGGCGCAGTGGCCGACTGGTACCGCGTAATGGCGGCATCGAGCATTGGCTCGCTCGGAAGCGTCAACAGCGGGTTGATCACGAAATCCTTAGCCGTGTCGAGCGGGATGCGGGTGCCCGAGAGCGTCTCGAGGCCGATCGGGCCGAGTTTTTGGCTCGCGCCAGCGGTGTTCGTATATGGCGGCCCGTATGTTGCGGTGCCGCTCGTCCCATCGAGTTCGCTGATCGCCGTCGTGAGGAAGTCGATTGGCGCGGTGGCGGACCACGACTTGATCGTGATCGCGGGATCGTCCGGGGAGGAGAAGACTCCCGCCAGGCAGACCACGAGCACAAGGACCGCGACAAAGCAGATCGTGACCTCCTTCAGCAAGTCGTATCGAACGGTTGGACCGTGCCACTCCGTTACGTCGCGGTCGGGCTTGAATCGCTTCGGGCTCACGACGTCTCCTCAAATGCGTTCTCGGCTGCCGGGTTGTCAGCGAATGGTGGTACGACGCCCCGTTTACGCACGAGAAGGACGTGGATGCCGATCACCACCACCACGATGAGCGGCAACAACAAGATGTGCCACATCAGCATCTGGCCGAAGTTGAGAACGTTCCAGAACGCTCCGCCGCCTGTGGCATTGATCCCGTCCTTCGCCTGGGTGCTGATCCACTCGGAGTCGAAGTTCTGCTGGGACAGGTAACCGGTGAACGCCGTCGCGATCGACATCACGAAGGCGAGCACGCCGGTGATCCACGTCGCCCGCCGCCGCCCCCGCCACGCAGCCATGAAGAACTTCCCCCACAGGTGGCTGACCATGAAGAAGAAGAAGACCTCGGTGCCCCACATGTGGAGGGAGTTCACGAACAGCCCGAGCTGGGAGAGGTGCCACCATGTCGGGCCCTCGATGGCGATTATGGCGCCCGAGAGGCACACCACCCCGAACGCTGCCAGCGTGAGCGCACCGAAGATGTAGATCCACGAGGCCACGTAAGCAGGCTGGTGATCGGGCAGCAGCTTTTCAGGGGGGAGCGAGTCTACGGCCCGCACCCGGAAGCGCCCGGTCCAGGTGGGCCGTTCGACCGGCGCTTTAACGGTGTCGCTCGTGATGGTCACTTGCCACCAGCCTCATCGGTTGGGTTGTCGCTCGGGGAAGGGACTGGCTGGGGCGTGCTCGCGGTCGGCGCCTTTGCTCCGTGCGGGAAAGGCAATGCGAGAGCGAGTGCGAACACGCCCAGCATCAACCCGATCACGACCACGTTCGCCACCGATATCTGGATCCAGTGCCAGTGCACGTACGTACCGGGATGGTTGAGGTTCACTAGCGCTGCGTAGATGTGCGGAATCACGGATCGACCTCCTTCTCACCAGCATGCCTGGCCCGTGCGCGCCCGCACTAGGGCCGAATGGCCCTACGTCTGCCAAGAGATCCTGGTCAAGCGGCCACTGGTCTTCAGTAGCGCCTAGGACAGGAGGAGATAAGGTAATTCGCGTGGTTGACGTGGACGTTGGTCTCTCGGACGATGCCGGCCTGCTCGACGCGATCTTGTCGATCGCGTCCGATCTCGACCTCGAGGGAGTGCTGCGACGGATCGTCGCCGCCGCCTGCGGTCTGACAGATGCCCAGTACGGAGCGCTCGGCGTGCTTGACCCCGGCGGTCGAGTGCTTGCTCAGTTCGTCACCCATGGACTGACGGACGCCCAGGAAGACCTCATCGGTTCCCGGCCGGGTGGCCAGGGGGTCCTGGGCTTGCTGATCACCGATCCACGACCCATCAGGCTGGCGGATCTCGGAGTCCACGCGAAATCGTTCGGGTTCCCGGATCATCACCCGCCGATGCATTCGTTCCTCGGGGTTCCGATCCGAGTTCGCGGACTCGTCTTCGGTAACTTGTACATGACCGAGAAGCGTTCGGCGCCCGAGTTCACCGAGCGCGACGAACGACTGCTCTCGTCGCTCGCAGCGGCGGCCGGCGTCGCGATCGACAACGCCCGCCTGCACGAGCGCCTTGGAGAGCTTGCCCTCTTCGCCGACCGGGAGCGGATCGCGCGGGACCTGCACGACACGGTCATCCAGCGGCTGTTCGCCGTCGGTCTCAGCCTTCAAGGACTTGCACGGATCGTCGATCCACCAACGGCGGCTGAGCGGATCGAGGCCGCAGTCGACGAGCTCGACCTCACGATTGCTGACATCCGCAGCACGATCTTCGCTCTTCAGCTTCGCAGCGAGACGGGGATGCGCGCCGAGATCACGAGAGCGGTGACAGAGGCCCGCGACGCGCTCGGTTTCTTGCCGCGCATCCAGTTCGAGGGTCCAGTCGAATCTTCTGTCGAACCGGGGGTGGCGGAGGTCGCCACTGCGGTGGTTCGAGAAGCGTTGTCAAATATCGCCCGCCACGCTCGGGCGACGAGGGCAGACGTTGTGATAGCAGCGAGCGGGGCCGAGCTACGGCTCAACATCACCGACGATGGCATCGGGATCCGGCGCTCGTCACCGACGGGCGGCAGCGGCTTGCGCAACATGGCCGGTCGCGCCGAACAACTCGGAGGAGTCCTCGACGTCCGTTCCGAACCCGGCGAAGGGACTACCCTGACCTGGCGAATTCCGCTCTAGATCGGGCCTTTCGACTCTGAACAGCCAACGGTATGGCCGTCATCATCTCGAGTAGGAGGTGGAGATGATGAGTACGAGCGACCGAGCACCTGACCTGAGAGATCACCTTCAGCAAGCGAAGGGTCGTGTCGTTGTCGGCGTCGACGGCTCGCCGAGGAGCCTTGAGGCTCTCGGTATCGCGGCGGAGATCGCGAAGTGGCGCGACCTCCGCCTCGACATGGTCGTTGCCTGGCACGTCACCTACCCGATGTCCCCCTACGGGATCGGTTTCGACGAGCTGATGTCGGCCGCGAGAGAGGCGGCGGAGATCGTCTTGCGCGATGCCGAGAAGGAAGTGTTGGGCGATGATCCGGGAGTCGAGGTTCTGCGGTCGATCGAGCAAGGATCGGCGGCGGGTGTCCTGATCAGGTTCAGCGAAGGCGCAGATCTGCTCGTTGTCGGCAGCCGAGGCCACGGTGGCTTTTCGAGTCTCGCTCTCGGTTCAGTCGGTCAGGCGTGCGTGCACCATGCCCATTGCCCGGTCCTCATCGTCCGACCGAAGACACACGAGGTGTTGGAATGAGCATGGCAACGCCGCAGCAAGCGACCGCGCCCGCCGGTGCATCGGTGCCTCGCCATGGCCGTGCCGTCTTCGTCGGCGACTTCGTCCACGTCGATCGTTCCTTCGACGAGGCGGCACGCCTGCTGCTCGACTGCCGCGGCGAATGGCTTCACTGCCTGCAGCTGTCTGCGACCCAGCAGGGCTTGCAGCTGACCGTCGACGAACCTCGGCCCAGTGGCGCGACTGTCGTAGTGCCGGTCAGTTGGGAGCCGCTCTCGGGCGATTCGCGACTGCCAGAGCTGGACGGCGACATCGAGTTGGTAGGCACTGGCGACGGCCACTGCCGCCTCGCTATGAACGGTCGCTACCGCGTCGGATCCACTGCTGATCGCCTGGCGATGCACCGTGGTGCCGAGCTCGCACTTCGGCGCCTGAGCGGTGCAGTGGCGAAGGCACTGAAGGACTCTTGAGGTAGGACGCCCCAACGCTTGGCTGAAGTCCCGTCAGCGCGCACCAAGGAGGACCGGGGCGCAGGGCGTTCAGACCGCGCTCGACTCGATGACCTCGGTCGTGACGAGTCGGACGGTCCGCCTCCTCGAGGAGGGCGAGTATCTCGAGGTTCTCATGAACGTCGGCGTCAGTCTTGTTCTCGGCTTGGGCGCGGCGGGCGCGGGGCTCGGCCTCGGTCTCGGTCTCGGTCTCGGTCTCGCCCTGTAGCCGTCCGTGGCGTCACACTGGCGCCCCGGCAAGCGCCGCCACGACCCCGAGCAAGCCTGCTGCCAGGAGAGCGACGACTACCCCTTTGCGCAGCGCCAGCAGCCAGATCGCGGCAAGCCCGAGCACGCCGAACTGCCAGAGGTGCCCGAGCGCCAGCGTGAGCTGGATAGATGCGCCCGCGATCGCTCCAATCGCCGCTGCGCCGGCACCCGCGAGGAACTCAGAGGCCCCTGCGTTCGACCGCAGCCTGTCGAAGTGGCGTGCCCCGACGATGACGAACAAGCACGAGGGCGCGAACGCGACGACCGTCGCCAACAGACCTCCCACGAGTCCTTTGGCCGCGTAGCCGACGGCGGCAACGGTGAGAACGACCGGTCCGGGAGTCACCTGCCCGAGAGCAACCGCGTTCAGGAATTGCGCCTTTGAAAGCCAGTGATAGGTGGATACCGCGTCGTGCTGCATGAGCGGGATGATCACGAAGCCACCCCCGAACGCGAGCGCGCCCACCTTGAACGCGACCCAGATCAGTGCGCCGAACCCGCTGGCGCCGAGCGTGACTGCGAGCCACGGGACGAGCATCGGTATCGGCGGACGCGGCACGTCGCCGGCCACTCGTAGGTGCAGCCCGACCTCGATGAGGCCACAACTGATGAGGACGATGACGAGAAGCGGGCCGACGGCTGGCACTGCGGCGGCGGCGCCGCCGGCTGCGACGTACGCCACCCATCGCGCGCGGGTGTCGCGCACCGCGCGGGGCGTCTTCGCACGGCCTGTCCGGCGCCAACTCGATCCCATGAGGCCCGCCGCGGCGTTGAGCGCCACGGCGGGTACGGCGGCTCCGGCTCCGGCGGCTGCACCAGCGATCCCGAGCGGAGGGTGCGAACCGAGGAAGAGCGCCGACAGTCCGAGGATCAGCACCAAGCCTGGCAAGATGAAGCACGTGGCACCTAGCAACGCGCCGATGGTGCCTCTTAGCCTCCAGGCACAGAAGATCGCGAGCTGCGTAGAAGCAGGCCCTGGCAGGATGTTGACGGCAGCGATGCCGTCTTCGAATTCGTCGGGGGAAAGCCACTCGCGATCCTCCACGCACAGCTTGCGAAGCAGTTTGATGTGTGCCGGCGGGCCACCGAAGCCGATCACGCCAATCCGAGTCCATTCGCGGGCGATTGTGCTGAGCGCGACCTCGTCTTCAGGCGGGTATCTCGGTGTCTCGCTCACGTCGGAGCTGTCGGCCATCTCGGTTGCCTTGGTTGCTTGAGTGACCTGGTCAGGGGGAGATCTTGAGGTCCCCGGGCGTCGCAGCCGTGGTGTCGAGCACTAGCTCGACCCAAGTCTGGCCCGGCGCGAGGCTGACCGGCTTGCCGGCGGCGTCGGTGAAGGTCGTGGGGGAGTCGAGGGAGGGCCTGTGCCAGGAGACTGCGATGGACTTCCCGTTGCGAAGCACGTACCCGCGGCCTGTCCCGACGGTCTGGCTCTCGACGTCTCCTGTCGACCCCGGGCTTTCAGCGTAAGGACCGTAGGAGTAGTGAACTATCTCGACGACGATGTTGGTCGTGGTGACCGGTTTCCTCGTCAACGCGTCGACGTCGGTGACCCCCGAATAGGTGTGGAGCCAGCTCTTCGAGGCGGCGTCCCACTTCCACAAGACATCGGTTCCAGCCGAGAAGTTGAGAGCGAGCGACGCCGCCGGTGTGGCTGACGACGGCAGGCTGGCGCCGTATCGGAAGACCGCCGCCGGAGCCTTGTGGTCTGAGGGATAGAGCGCCAGTAGACCCTTTGTGCTCGCGTAGAGGTTGTCAGGCGGGACGCGTGACGTGATCCGCCGCCCCGCAGCCTGCGCCCCTACGAGCAGGTCGGCCGGCTTCAGCCAGCCAAGCTGGTCGACATCTGTGACGTCAGGCCCGATCCCGCCCGCGAACGCGAGGATCGGCTGACCGAAAGCCTGCACGATATGCCAGTCGACCCAGCGGACCGAGCGAGTCGGGCCGATGCTCGCCGCGCTGTTGCATTGGTAGACCGCCATGTAGCGCATGATGAAGCCCTCGGCGGGAGTGTCGTAGACGATGTCGGCCTCGTTGAGGCCGCTTTGGGGGCGGGCGCCGTCGGGTTCGTTGCCGATCTTCACCGCCACCGCCGGGCGCTGGGGGATATGCCCGCCCGGCGCGCGGAGGTCCGTCAGCGGGCACCGGGCCCTCGTTACGTGGTGGCTGTGCCCGGGCGAGAAGGACTTCTTGGTGCCAGAGCTCCCGACGAGGAGGACGATCCCTGCCGCGACGAGTATGAGTACCGCCACGACGGAGCCGACGGCAAGCATTCTTCGTCGCCTGAGAGTCTCGGCCGACGGGCGGCGATGGCTACGGGTCCGGGGCATGGAGGCCCACCGTAGCTACCCCGCCGGCTGAGTTGTGGCATCGCTCCCCGGCGTAGGGGGTTCGGCCGCCGCCGCCGGCGGCGGCGGCACCCGTACCTACGCCGGAACCGGTGGTAGCGCCGTCGACGTGGCTCGGTCGGGCGCCACCGTCATGCCCTCGCCCCGTTCGGGCACAGCACGGCCCGCGAGTGCGTACACCTGCGAGCCGTCGACGGTCTCGCTCGCGAGGAGCACCTCGACGAGACGGTCGAGCACGTCGCGGTGCTCGGTCAGCAACTCGACTGCTCGTCTCTCGGCCTCGCGCAAGAGTCGCGAGACCTCGTCGTCGACTGCGGCTTGGGTCTGTTCGGCGAAGGGTCGGCTCGAGTAGGCGCTGCCGCCCCCGCCCAGGAAGACCGAGCCGCCAGAGGGGTACCCGACCGGTCCGAGGGCCGCAGATAGGCCGAATTCGCGCACCATCTTGATTGCGAGATCTGTTGCATTGGCAAGGTCATTCGCGGCTCCGGAGGAGCCTTGCCCGAGCACGACCAGCTCACCCGCGCGGCCTCCGAGCCGAATGGTGAGGGCGTCGTGTAGGTAGTCCTCCCCATAAAGATGCCGCTCGACGAGGGGGAGTTGCTCGGTGACTCCGAGCGCCTGGCCGGCGGGCAGGATCGTGACCTTTGCCACCGGGTCCGCGTGGTCGGAGTAGACCGCGACGAGAGCGTGGCCGGCTTCGTGGACGGCGACGGCGTGTTTCTCCTCTGGGAGTAGGACGTTCGACCCCTCTCGTCGCCCGAGGATGATGCGGTCGCGTGCTTCGGCGAAGTCTGCTGCCGAGATCACCTCGCGTTCTGCTCTCACGGCGATGATCGCGGCCTCATTCGCAAGGTTGGCGAGGTCGGCGCCCGAGAAACCCGGTGTGCCGCGCGCCACGACATCAAGATCGACGCTCGGGTCGAGGCGTTTGCCGCGGCAGTGGACCTCGACGATCGCCCGGCGCTCGGACAAAGTCGGCAGCGGGATCGTCACCTGACGGTCGAAGCGGCCTGGCCGCAACAGGGCCGGGTCGAGCACTTCGGGCCGGTTGGTCGCAGCTAGCACCACGATGCCGGTGGCGGGATCGAAGCCGTCCATCTCGGCGAGCAGCTGGTTGAGCGTCTGTTCGCGCTCGTCGTTCGAGACGACTGCGCTCCCGCCGCGACGTTGGCCGATTGCGTCGACCTCGTCGACGAAGATGATGGCAGGCGCTCTCTTGCGGGCCTCGGAGAACAGGTCGCGGACTCGGGCCGCCCCGACGCCGACGAACATCTCGACAAAGCTCGAACCCGTCACCGAGAAGAACGGGACGTCGGCCTCGCCTGCCACTGCGCGGGCGAGCAGCGTCTTGCCTGTGCCTGGCGGGCCGATCATGATGACCCCTCGTGGAGCCATGGCACCAGCCCGGGCATAGCGCTCAGGGCGCCGGAGGAAATCGACGACTTCGCGTATTTCGACCTTGGCTCCCTCGTAACCGGCCACATCTGCGAAGGTCGTCTTCGGTCGCTCCTCGTCGAATACCTTTGCCTTTGAGCGACCTACGCCGAGCACCCCTTGCATCTGGCCACGCGCTCCCTTCGAGAGACGCCACCACAGGTACCCGAGGATCAGGAACGGCGCGAGCAGGATCACCCAGGTGAGTACATCCGCTCCGAAAGAGGTGCCGGTCGTGCTAGCGGTGATCTCGACGCCGTCGGCCTGAAGCTCGTTCAAAAGCGGGTAGCTCGCCTGGGGCGGGATGGCTGTCGTGTAGGCGCTTCCGGTCTTGAGCGTGCCGCTGGCCGCCCCAGACGTGGTGATGGTGACGGTCTTCACCTTGTGCGCGCTCACGTCCTGCAAGAACTGCGTGTAGTTGAGGCTGACCGACGACCGCGAAGTCGTGGGCAGCACGAAGTACAACAGGATGAAGATCAAGAACGCGATCAGCAAGAGATAGTGGCGCCAGGCCGGAGGTGGCGGAGGGGCCGTCGGCGCGCCCTTGTCGGGCGTTGGCGGGGGAGTGGCTTGCTTGGTCATAGTCGGTGCCCGACACCATATGTTGTCGGATGCGGTCGTGTGTCAAGTCAGCCCGATAGCGTCTGCCAAGCGCTTGCTTTAGTAGTCGAAGGCCTGAGCAAAAGCTACGGCGACGTAGCCGCAGTCTCGGGCGTCAGCTTCCACGTCGACCCGGGGGAAGTGCTCGCTCTGCTCGGGCCGAATGGTGCCGGCAAGACCTCCACCATCGAGATCCTCGAGGGATTCCGCAAGCGCGACGAGGGTCGTGTCGAGGTGCTCGGCTCCGACCCGGCTGATTCCTCGACCAGTCGCCACCTGAGGGAACGAACCGGCGTGGTCCTGCAGGAGCTTGCGGTCGAGCCCTTCCTCACGGTCCGCCAGGGCAGTTCCTCACCCTGACCGCCGTCGTCATGGTTCGAGGTCAGGAGCCGACACGCCAGAGCGAGCAAGCGGGCCCACCTGGAACCGCCGACCGGAGATGGCGCTCATGCTGATGAGGACGTACACCTCGCCTGGCTCGCCGACAAGTGGGGTAAGCCCTGAGCTTTCCGCTTGCTCGAGCAGCAACGGATCACGCATGACAGACGCTATGCCCTGCACGAGCACGCTCCACGCTGCTGGCCAGTCGAGGCCGTCTATCTCGAACGCGACCACAGGCTCGTCAGCAATGGCGTCGAGGGTCGAACCCGGGCCGATGCGCAGCAGTACTCCAGCATCAAGCAGGACGAAATTGAGAGGCAGCACTACAGGCGCGCCGTTCATATTGATCCCGATGCGGCCGTACCGGCCCGAGGTGTGCCTGAGCAGGGCGTGGCACTCGGCAAGGGACAAGACGCTCGAGCCCCGCTGGTCGAGCGAAGCCAGCTTGCCCGGCGATTCAGGCGATACGCCCTCGGTCGGAGAAGTCATCTGCACCACCTTGTTCCCGCGGCGGGCGGAATTGCACGACGCGGGATGTTCGTAGACATCGAGCTTGCTGACTGAGCTCCGTCGCACTGGGTTTTCGGAGATCGCTCGCAGCCTACGCTGCGTGCGTGCGAAGGCGCTGGTTGTCCCGTAGAGCACTGCTGCTCCACCTGGAGGTTGCGATAGTCGCTCCTGGGTGCGCGGCAGCGGGCTACTGGCAGGCGACGAGGGCACTGGCCGGCAACAGTCTCAGCTGGGCCTACTCGGTCGAGTGGCCCGTGTTCGCTCTGTTCGCGATCGCAGCTTGGTGGCACCTCATCCACGAGGATCCAGATGCCTACGAGGCCCGCAAACACGTGCCTCCCGGAGACGAGGAGCTGGTAGCGGCAGGCGGCGCCTCCACTCAACTGGTGACGACGCTAGGTCGCGAGGAGGATGTGACCGCTGATCGTACCAACGGTCGACTCGCGCTGACGCTCGCCGTTCTGACAGGGATGAATTTCGTTCTCGGCCTCGTGGCATTGTTCGCCATCTCGATGGGACGCCCGAGCGGCTGGCTGCCGGCGAACGGAGAGGCGATCTACCTTCTGCACGCCCTTTGTGGTATTCCACTCGCTCTCGGAGCGGCCGCGCTCCTCGTTCGTGTACGGCGGTCGACGCGGATTTACGTCGCGGTCGGATGGATCGGGATGATCGGTGTGGCAATCGCTGGCGGCGGCGGGCTTCTCACGGTGGCCTTGTCGACGAGATTCCTCGGCATGGCGCTCATGTTCCTCGGCCCTGTCATCGCCGGCTTCGGCTACCTGATCCCAGCGATGCAAAGTCGGTCGCGCACGCCGTCTCCGGCCGAGGGTGGTTGAGGCCGCGCTGCGAATGGGCGGCAGCCGCGCCTCGCTGGGTGACCCGGTCCCGACGTTGCAACGTGCTGGTACGGTTCTCGCTTGGTGGGCTACGTACTCGACCATTGGTCCTTCGACCCGTTCGTAGTCATCGCGGCGGTGGTCGTCGCTGCCCACGCGATCGGCTTGCGGCGCCTGAACCGGCGCTCGGTTCCAAGGCGAGCACGCGCGCGGCGCCTTCGAGCGATCGCGTTCTACGCAGGGATCGCTCTACTGCTCATCACAGTTACCTCACCGATCGACTACTGGGCCGACGACTACTTCTTCGTCCACATGATCGAGCACGTCATGCTGATGTTCTTCGCGCCTGGCCTCATCGTGATCGGCGCGCCCTGGCTGCCCTTGTTGTTCTCGCTTCCACTGCGCGCCCGGCGTCGCGTGATGCGGGCGCTGCTCCTTGACTCCTTTAGTGCTCCTCTGCGAGCGATCGGCCGGGGGCTGCGTGCGCCATGGACGGGGGTCGTCTTCCTGAACGTCGCGATGGTGATCTGGCACGTGCCGAAGCTCTTCGACGCGGCCGAGAACAATCAATATATTCACATATGGCTGATGCACTCGAGCTTCATCCTCGGCGGGATGCTCTTCTGGCTGCAGATCAT
>PLDN01000168.1 GCA_003136185.1 Acidimicrobiaceae bacterium
AGTCGAAGGACCTGCGGTTGCTTTTTCGTCTGAGTTTCCCTTGATAACCCAACTCAAGCGACCGCCAAAGTGCGCTGACCGACAGCTTTCCTTGCCGGCTTCAGTTTGATCTCAATGTCGTACCCGAGACGATTCAGGCACTCCATGAGTTTGCTTTCCGAGAGATTGGAGAAATCGCCGCGCATCAGTCCGGAAACCTTTGCCTGTGAGATGCCCATCTTCTGTCCGGCTTCCTGCTGAGTCAGGCCAAGGCGGCGCACCGTTCGTGTGATCTCAATGGCCAGACCCGACTTGATCTTTAACTCATCCGCATCGGCAAGCCCTAGGTCCCTGAATACATTCCCGGAGCTTCGTTCGAATTTGATTCCGCTAGCTGCGCGCTTGGCCATACCTCATCTCCTTTGCCACCGCTTCGGCTGCTTTGAGTCGGAGCCGTACGGTCTCCATGTCCCTCTTTGGAGTGCCGATTCCGCTTTTGCTCTTCTTCTGAAAGCAGTGCAACACGAAGATCGCCTCGTGAATTCGGATGGTGTAAACGACCCGATAAGTCCCATCCGCATCGTCCTCAACCACCTCGAGCACTCCGGCGCTCCCAAAACCCTTCAGCGCTTTGACTGCGTCGTGCCGCTCTCCGACCTGGGCAAAATGGAGTGCGTGTCCGAAGAACTTCCGTACAGGAATTGGAAGTGCCATCAGATCTTTCTTGCTGCTCCCGATCCAGATGAGCGCCCTTTCTAAATCTCGTTCCATATCATTATACCAGAAAAGGAATAATAGGTGCGGATTCTATGATCGACTCAAAATGCAAAAGGAGGGAGTATTCCCCCTCCTTTTGCAGGCCTTGAAATGGATTCATAAATTAGTCGTTGTAGTTCAGCCCTTCCAGCCCCAGGTAAACCGCGCCCGAACCCAGTTCCTCTTCAATCCGCAGCAACTGGTTGTACTTCGCAATGCGGTCCGTGCGGCTTACCGAGCCGGTCTTGATCTGGCCCACGCCCGTCGCAACCGCCAGGTCGGCGATGAACGTATCTTCGCTTTCGCCCGACCGGTGCGACATCACCGAAGTGTATCCATAGCGGCGGCCCAGTTCGATCGCTTCCAGAGTCTCAGTCACCGTGCCAATCTGGTTTACCTTGATCAGGATCGAATTGGCCACGCCCTCTTCAATTCCGCGCTGCAGGCGCTTCACGTTGGTCACAAAAATGTCGTCGCCAACCAACTGAATCCGGCTGCCCAACTTGTCGGTCAGGATGCGCCATCCCTCCCAGTCGTCCTCGGCCAGGCCGTCTTCGAGCGATACGATCGGATACTGACGAACCCAGTTGTCGTAGAAGCTCACCATCTCCTCGCTCGACAACTCGCGCTTGTCGCTCTTCTTGAAGACGTACTTCTTCTTTTCCTTGTCGTAGAACTCGCTCGACGCCGGATCCAGCGCAATCGCAATCTGCTCGCCTGGCTTGTAGCCCGCCGCTTCGATCGCTTCGAGGATCAGTTCAATAGCCTCTGCGTTCGACTTCAGCGAAGGAGCAAAGCCGCCCTCGTCGCCCACCGAAGTGTTGTAGCCCTTCTTCTTGAGCACGCTCCGGAGGGTGTGGTAGGTCTCAGCCGACCAGCGCAGCGCATCGGAGAACCGCTCCGCGCCTACCGGCATGATCATGAACTCCTGGAAGTCCACGTTGTTGTCGGCGTGAACACCGCCGTTCAACACGTTCATCTGCGGGACCGGTAGGACGTGCGCGTCGACACCCCCGATGTACCGGTAGAGCGGGACGCCCTGCTCGCCCGCCGATGCCTTGGCCACTGCAAGGGACACCCCAAGGATGGCGTTCGCTCCGAGGCGAGCCTTGTTCGGCGTGCCGTCGAGATCGATGAGCAAGTGATCGATCGATCGTTGATCGGAGGCGTCCCGCCCCGCGAGCGCGACGGCTATCTCACCCCGCACGTGGTCGACGGCCTTGAGGACGCCCTTGCCGCCGTAGCGCTCACCGCCGTCACGAAGCTCGACCGCCTCGCCGCTACCCGTCGACGCGCCGGACGGCACGATGGCGCTCGCCTGTGCTCCGGACGCGAGCCCGCACACGACCTCGACTGTCGGGTTCCCCCTCGAGTCGAGCACCTCGCGTGCGTGAAGATAGGTGATCGCGGTCACGGCTGAGTTGCTCCTGTTGAAAGTGTGAGCAAAGTTAGCAAAGTGGCAGGTGCTGCTTGTGGACAGGGGCGTCCTTTATCCATTCCTCCAGCTCGCAGCCAGCTGCCGCCGCCTCTGCTTCGAGGACCTCGACTCGAAGCGTGAGCCGGTCGATGGCATGCCGGAGCGCCGTCTCGGGGTCGATGCGTCGGTCGGCCGAGAGCCGAGCAAGCACGAGTAACAGGTCCCCTAGTAGGGCAACTGTGCGGTCATCGGCGGGCTCGGCCCCCGCCGCCACTGCTTGCAGCCTGGCAGTCAACTCACCGAGCGGCTCGCCCGAGCGCTCCCAGCCGAGCCCGATGCTGGCAAGCTTGCGCTCGACCTTTTCTGCTCGGGCGAGGCCTGGCATGGCCGCCGGAATGCCTTCGAGGAGGTGAGTGCGAAGCTTGGACTTGTCCTTTGCCCGCTCCCAGTTCCGGACCACGTCGTCTGCCGTCTCCGCCACCGTGTCACCGAAGACGTGGGGGTGGCGGGTGACGAGCTTGTCGTTGATCGAGCGGGCGATATCGCCGAGGTTGAAGAGTCCTTCCTCGGCGCCGATCGTCGCGTGGAAGAGGACTTGGCAGAGGAGATCGCCGAGTTCCTCCTCGGCGTGGGCGGCGGCCTCGGGCGGAGCCGACGCGGGATCGGGCCCGAGCGCCTCGAGGGCTTCCATGGCTTCGTAGGTCTCTTCGAGCAGATGGCGTACGAGCGAGGCGTGCGTCTGCTCCCGGTCCCACGGGCAGGCCCGGCGGAGCACGGCGACGGTCTCGGCCAGGGTCATGAGCGCTGCGGCCGGTGGCACCTCGAGGGACGGCACGAAGACGGAGGTGAGGTGATCGGGCTCGACGGCGCGATCAAGATCGGCCCACGCGACCGTCTCGACCCGTTCGTCTGCGAGGCCGAGGTGGTGGAGGATGACGGCGGTCTGACCCTCAGGCGGTTCGTCGAGCGCCAGCTTCATGTCGGAAAGGAGCTGGCGCGACCACGCCTGCGCCACAAGCACCGGACCATGGTGGCCGGCGGCCGAGGCGGTGAACGTCGCCGCGTCGACAAGGAGGACGCCGGCGGCGAGTGCGTCCACGCCGAGCCGCTCGAAGGCGAGGTCGAGGTAAGAGACGGCAGGCTCGACTCGGACCTCGACGCCGCGGGCCGGCGCAGCCTCCCGCAGGAGCTCGACGGTGCGCTCGGCGACCGACGGCGAGCCCGGCACGGCGTAGCAGACGGTGATCCCGCTCGTAGTCCCGCTCGTAGTCCCGCTCGTCGCGGCATCGAGGAGCGTCGTGACGATCGACCGGTACACGTCGTCGAAACCCTCACCCCTCTCATACTCATCATCCAACCCGCGCACGTCCACCCGCCGAGCGAGGACTGCCTCCGCCGATGGATGCCGCGTAGTGCGGAGGTACACAAGATCAGCCGAGTCGACGAGCTGGAGCGTCCGGGCGGTGAGATGCTCAGGCCCGGCTGGGCCGAGACCTACTACGACGATCGTGGCCCGAGAGGTGGACGTGGTCGTCAGCCGCCGCTCGACCCGGTGCTACTCGGAGCCGTCCGCAATGGTCCCTGGACGGCTTTCGGGTTGAGCACGAACCCCATCGGCGATCCGGAGGGCACCTCGACCCGGCCGCCGAAGCCCGAGCTGCCCGAGCTGCCCGAGCTGCCCGAGGAGCCCGAGCTGGCCGAGCTGCCCGAGCTGCCCGAGCTGGCAGCCTTCGTCGTCCATGTGCCGTATTGGGGGTTTACCTGGATCGCCGCGCGGCGGATGCCGGCGGCGACCGCCGACGAGAACGCCGTGCTGTAGGTCGTGAAGATTTGGTCGAGCCCACCGACTACCGGTTCGAAGGGTCGCGACGTGATCTGCAACACGACGTACGCAGTACCGCTCGTGCTCCCGTAGGTGATGGGGCCGACGGTCGCGCCGACCGCAGCCGGGACGACGGCCTTCTCGATCGCGGGCGAAATCGATGTGAGCTGGGCAGTGGTGTAGCAGCCGAGGGCGCCGTTGCCCGACGAGCCAGGCGAGTACTTCGCGAGCACCGACGAAAGGCTCGCGCCGTGCTCGAGCAGGCGAGCAACCACCTTGCCGGTTGCCGTGGTCTTGAGGAACAGCCCCGACAGGCAGCTCTCCTGGGTGGTGGAAGCGTGCGCCCGCTCGTAGGTCTCGATGCCGGCGACGGTGAGTGGCACGTCGGCGGCTCGGGCGGCGAGCGCGTCCTCGTCCAGCTGCAACTGGACGAACGAGTTGGCGAGCGATGGGCCGAGTTGCGCGAGGAGGTCCGGCTCACTGGTTCCGCACTCGCTCTCGAGTTCACCGGAGAAAGCGCTGTCCACCTGGCTCTTGGCCATCGCGAGGGCAGTTGGCGATTCCGCCAGGTGAGCCGACTGAACGACCGAGTGGGCAACCTTTGTGTCGATCAGGTTCGTCAGCACGAACGCCGCGAACGAGCTGTCGTAGGTGTCGCTCCCCGAGCCCTCGAATCGGTAGCCGCCGGTGCTGGAGTGTTCGAGTAAGCACTCGAAGTCCTTGTTCGTGCTGGCGACCTTCAGCGCGCCGTCGAGTTGCGCCGGCGTGATCACGTTGGAGCCAACCTTGGCCGCGTATGGCGACCATTGCACGTTGCAGCCGGACCCGAGCAGCACGAGGGTGGCAGCGGCCGGCAGGGCCAAGAGCCGAGTGGTGAGGCGTTTCACGATCCGCCGATGGTACGAGGCACGGGGGCTTGGCAGCCAGTCGCGACTCGGCTCGGCCTACTCAGGCGACCTGCTCTGTCGGGACCAACTCCCCGAGGAGCTGGACAATGCGAGCCGGCAGGTCCTCCCCCGACGCCAGCGGGACGATGAGTTGGTTCGGCTCCTCTTTCCAGATCGCCCGTGGGTGCAGGCGTCCGAGGCGGACCTGAGCCGAGACCGGGAGGCGGAGCGGGGAGAGCCGTACGACGACCTCGCCGAGCCGGCCGGGATTGCCCGGCGTTCCCGGCCTGGCCACCCCAGCGCTGATCTCCGTGACCCCCGTGCGGGAGCACTCGGCTCGCAAGCGGCCGATCGCGAGCAGCGCTTGGGCCGCGTTCGGGAGGGGGCCATAACGGTCGAGCCATTCCTGCCGGAGGTCGTCGACGGCCGATTGCTCACGGACCTCCACGAGGCGGCGATAGGCCTCGAGGCGCAGATCCTCGCGCCCGACGTATGAGTCGGGGAGCGACGCTTTGATTGGCAGGTCGATGGTGATCTCCACGGGTATGCGGATCGGTTCGCCCTTCAACTCTGAGACCGCCTCGGAGACCATGCGGACGTAGAGGTCGTAGCCGACCGCTGCGATGTGGCCAGACTGGTCGTTCCCGAGAAGGTTCCCGGCGCCGCGGATCTCGAGGTCCCGCATGGCGATCTTGAACCCCGATCCGAGCTCTGTGTGCTCGCCGATGGTCCGGAGCCGCTCGTAGGACTGCTCGGAGAGGACACGATCCGGCGGGAACAGCAGGTACGCGTAGGCGCGCCGGTCGCCTCGGCCGACCCGGCCACGCAACTGGTGGAGCTGCCCGAGGCCCAGCATGTCGGCGCGGTCGACGACCATCGTGTTGACCGTCGGCATGTCGATGCCCGACTCGATGATGGTCGTGCAGACGAGTACGTCGTAGCGCCCTTGCCAGAAATCGAGCACGACCTGCTCGAGCGAGCCCTCGTCCATCTGGCCGTGAGCGATCGCGATGCGGGCGTCCGGCACTAGCTCCTGCAGGCGCCTCGTAGTGGGCTCGATGTCCTGGATGCGATTGTGGACGAAGAAGACTTGCCCCTCCCGCAGCAGCTCGCGCCGGATGGCCTCCGCCACGGCACGCTCGTCGTACTCGCCGACGTAAGTGAGGATCGGCTGGCGCTCGGAGGGTGGTGTGTTGATCAGCGAGAGGTCGCGGATACCAGTGAGGCTCAGCTCGAGAGTGCGGGGAATCGGGCTGGCGGTGAGCGTGATCACGTCGACGCCGGTGGTCAACATCTTGATCGCCTCCTTGTGAGAGACGCCGAAACGCTGCTCTTCGTCGACCACCAACAGACCGAGCCGCTTGAATTGGACATCGCTCCCGAGCAGGCGGTGGGTTCCGATGACCACGTCGACCGAGCCGTCGGCGAGGCCCTTTACGACCTTGCGCGCCTCGGCCGCTGTTAGGAAGCGAGAGAGCATCTCGACCCTGATCGGGTACGGCGCGAACCGGTCGGCGAACGTCTGGAGGTGCTGGCTGGCAAGAAGCGTCGTTGGGACAAGGACCGCCGTCTGGAAGCCGTCCTGCACTGCCTTGAACACGGCCCGGATCGCCACTTCGGTCTTCCCAAAACCCACGTCTCCGCAGACCAACCGGTCCATCGGCGTCGGCTGCTCCATGTCGGCCTTGACGTCGGCGATCGCCTTCAGCTGATCGACGGTCTCGGGATAGGGGAAGGCCTGTTCCATCTCGGCCTGCCAGGGTGTGT
Organism: Acidimicrobiaceae bacterium; assembly: GCA_003136185.1. Lineage (GTDB taxonomy): Bacteria > Actinomycetota > Acidimicrobiia > Acidimicrobiales > Bog-793 > Palsa-601. The sequence continues at coordinate 6,629 of PLDN01000168.1, forward strand.
CTTGCGCGAACTGGTGGCCCTCGATGCTTGCCCTGAGCTGGTAGAGCAGGACCAGCTCTCTCGCTATCTCCCGCGTGGCGGCCCGGACCCGAGCTTTCTGCTTTTGCCACTCCGACCCACCGAGGCGGTTCAGGGACGGGTGGTCGCCGCCGGAGTAAGGAGTGATGGCATCGATCTGGTCAGAGGGGACGTAGAGCTTGTCCCCGCCCCGGTACTCGAGCAGGAGGTAGTCGCGCTCGGCCCCGCCGAGGTTGCGCTTTACGAGGCCCCCGTAGCGCGCGACCCCATGTATGTGGTGGACGACAAACGCTCCGGGAGCGAGATCGTCGAAGAAACCTTCAATGGCCCGCTGCCTAGGCCTCGCGACCCGGTGCGGCCGCCGCCGGCCCGTGATGTCCGGTTCGGCGAGGATCGCAAGCTTCGAGTTAGGGAAGACGGTGCCCCTCTCGAGCTGGGCCACCGTGATGTGGACGCCGGGGCGGCGGAGCGCACTGCCGTCTTGCGCACCGGATCGCGCTTGCTCCCCCGCTCCCCCCCCTCCTTGGCGGTTGAGATTGTTGTCCCGCACGGGGGTAAAATCCGGCGCGGCGGGGTCGCTGCCACCAACGGACTCCACGAGGTCGGCACTCAATCCCTGCTCGTCGAGCACTGCCTTGATCCGCCTGGCGGACCCAACGCCGTCTGCGGCGATCACAACGCGGTAGCCGTCGCCACTCAGGTCACTCAGGCGTTTCACCAGAGCTGCCGCATCTCCGAGCACAGGCGGCCAGCCGCTCGTAGGGATGCTCACAGTGTCGGGCGCGTCGGCTACCGCTATGACTGACGACAAAAGCGCGGGTGACCGCGAGAGCAACCGGTCGAAGGGCAAATGGAGTCGAGGCACCGAGTGCGCCGGTCCCGACGCTCCCGGAGCACCCGGCGCGGGCTCGCCCGGCGTCACCCAGGTCGACGCAAGCGCGTCCGCCAGGGACTCCTCCTCTGCGATGAGCTCCGAGGCTCTGTCACGAAGGCGCCGTGGCTCGACGAGGACGACCCGGGCTTCGGGCGAAAGCAGGTCGGTGAAGAGGTGCTCTTCGTCGGTCAGCCACGGGAGCCAGGACTCCATGCCATCGAAGAGGAGCCCTTCCGCGATGCGGTCGAAGACATCCCTCGCGACAGGTGACTCCCGAGCGAGAAGACGAGCCCGATCGCGCACGGCGTCAGTGAGAACGAGCTCGCGGCAGCCGAAGAACTCCACGTAGTCGATATCGCCGATGGAGCGCTGGTCTCCCACGTCAAAATGGGTGAGCCGCTCCACTTCGTCGCCCCACAGGTCGATCCGGACACCCGCGTCAGCCGTCGATCCGAACACGTCGACGATCCCGCCCCTTACTGCCAGCTCCCCTCGATGCTCAACCTGGTACTCGCGCCGGTAGCCGGCCTCGACCAGCCGCCTGACCAGCTCGTCCGGATCGATCTCTTGGCCCGCTCGCACACGTATCGGCTCGGTGTCCTCGACTCTGGGACCGAGACGCTGCAGCAACGCCCGCACCGGCGCAACTACGAGCCGGGGCCCAACAGATGTAGATGAAGCGTCGCCGTCGGGGGCCTCTCCTTCCGCGCTCCGGCGCGCGTGGCGGAGGTGCCACATGGCTCGCATGCGGCGACCCATCGTCTCGACAGCAGGTGAGACGCGCTCGAAAGGCAACGTCTCCCACGCAGGGAGCAGGTCCACGGATTCCGGTCCTGCGAAGGCACCGAGGTCGTGGGCGAGGTTCTCGGCCTCTCGCATGGTCGGTGTTGCAATGAGCACGACTGGAGCGCTGCCGAGAGACGCGACAGCGGCGAGAACCGCCGGTCTGGCGGACTCGCTGACGGCCACGACACTGTCACTGCTCCCGAGGAGCCGTGCGAGGCCGGCTTCGCCAGCCAGAAGACCGGGGAGTGCCTGGAGAGTCACGAACGTGTATTGAAGCGGTTCATCGCGGTCGATAGGCCATCGGCCAGCAGCGCCTCCACCGCATCGGCGGCCTCTTCGACTGCGACCGCGAGCAGCTCGCGATCGGCTTTACCTGGCCGCCGCAGGACGTGATCGATGCCTTGAGACCTGCCCGGCGGCTTTCCGACACCGATCCGAACCCGAACGAAATCACGGTGATGCAGGTGTTGCTCGATGGATCGCAGACCGTTGTGCCCAGCGATGCCGCCGCCTACCTTTATGCGCACTACACCAGGTTCGAGATCAAGCTCGTCGTGGACGATCACGATCTTGAGCGGATCGTCCGCGACGTACCGCCGGGCGAGCACGCCGACCGCCATCCCGGAGTCGTTCATATAGGTGTGCGGGACTGCGAGCGCGAGAACCTTGCCACCCGCTCGCGCCGTGGCGGTCTCGGCTTGGGTGCCCTTCTCTGCCTTCAACCGGACGCCGTGGCGCGCAGCAACCAGTCGCACTGCATCTGCGCCGTAGTTGTGGCGGGTCCCTTGATATTCCGGACCGGGATTGCCCAGCCCTACCGCTAACAGGTTGGCGGTGGTGGAGCCCGCCGGCTTGTGGCTGCCGCCGGGACGGGGGAACCTCAGCTGTCGCCGACGCCTTCGCCGCCGGCAGCCTCCGCCTCGGGGCCGGGCACGGCCCCTTCCACACCTTCGACCGCCTCGGGCTCTTCTTCGACTGCGGCGACCTGGGGAGGTTGGCCCGTCACGACCGCCTGGTCGGGATCGGCGTCGCTCTCCACGCCTTCGGGCAGCTGAATATCGCCGACCCGGATGGTGTGGCCGATCTCGAGGTCGGTGATGTCGATGTCGAGGTGAGGAGGCAAGTTCGCGGGCCGCGCCTTGACGTTTAGCATCTGCAGCTCTTGGGCAACGGTCCCGGCTCCGCGATGGACCGCAAGAGCCTCGCCAATGAGAAGGATCGGCACGTCCGCAGAGATGATCTCGTCTCGACTGACGACCTGGAAGTCGATGTGGGTCACTGTCTGGCGCACCGGGTGCCGCTGCAACTGCCGGGCAACGGCCAGGTGCTGGGTCGAGCCGATGTGCAGCTCGAGGAGTGCGCGGGCGCCCGCCTCTCCGTTCAAGGCGACCCGAAGGTCGCGGGCGTCTACCGAGACGGGGATCGGGTCGATCCCATGGCCGTAGACGACAGCAGGGATCCGACCGTCGTGGCGCAGCCTACGACTGGCGCGGCTGCCCTCCGGCCGGCCTGGCTCGGCGACAAGCTGAACTTCTGCCATGGGACGCGCTCCTGCAAAGGGTCGAGAGGGGGCTCACTTTCGGCCTTACCTGCGGCCCCAAGAGTTTAGGCCATCTGGGAGGGCCTGCTATCCGGGCATCGTTCCCGGAGGATTTGACGTGAGGCAAAGGGCGGGCTCCACCGCGAGACCAGGTCAGGAGGCGACACAGGCGAGGGCCGACCAGCCACAGACGGGACCATTGTCCTCGGCGGCCCGGCCGCGACGCCTGCGCCGGAGCGCCGAACGGAGCTGGGCGATCACGTCAGCCATGCCCTCGGACACCTCCGCTGCCGTCACCCGAAAAAGCATGAAACCGAGCAGCTCCAGTTGGTTGGCCTTTCGTCTGTCCGCTCGAAACGCAGCAGGCGACGAATGCCACCGGTAACCGTCCACTTCCAAGATGACCTTCGCCTCGACGAACGCGTTGTCGACCCGGGCAACAAAGCGGCCGGCGGTGTCGTAGATCGGGAACTGAGTGGCGGGTTCGGGAAGGCCGGCCTCCCGCAGGAGCAGCAGAACCCGATGTTCGAGCACGCTCTCGGGCTGATTGGAGACCCCTGCCGAGATGAGGCAGCGCCGAAGCTTGCTCGACCCGTGGCGACCGCTGCCTCGACGGGTTCCGAGCTCACGATGAAGCGAACCCAACTCCTTCGCCGTCACCGCCCTCGTCGCCAACAAATGGCCGACGAAGCCCTCGAGCTCGCTCGTGGTGACCAGGTGCGCCACGTCCTTCAGGGTCCTGATGGGGCTCGTCACCGGGACTCCTCTCCTCATGGTGCGCTCGCGCGGGTGAAGCAACCGCGTCCTGTGGACACGGACCCCGCGTTGCACCGGCTGATCACGACCGAAGAGTGCTACGACATGGAGGTCTCGTCCTTTCCTCCCCAGCCTGCGGAAGAAACGAGCGTCGTAGCCGTACAGCCTCATGGCCGTCACCGAGCATGCGGCAGAATTCGAGGTGGCCAGGCAGGCCGCAAGCGCATCCTGTTCGAACGAGCGCGGGCTCGTGCGCCACCGATAGACGCCGCGGCGGATCCGTTCGATCTGACCTGTCCGACAAAGGCTGGCCAGGACCTTGTCGCTACACCCCGCTTCACGAACGGCTTGCTGGCGCGTCACGAGACCAAGCTGGCTCGACGCGACCTGCACCAGGCGACCCGCGGGTGAGGGAACAACCAGTGGCATGGCTCAAGCATGCCCGGAGGGTGTATCGCCCGGTAAGGGCGAACTACAGCAGGTTCTGACCGCCGAAGATCTCCGACACCGAAGTGTCCTCGAAGACCGCGTCGATGGCGTCAGCGATGATCTGCGCCACCGAGATCACCTCGAGCTTGTCGATCCGCCGCTCTGGCGGCACGGGCAGAGTGTTGGTCACGACCACGCGGGAGATAGGCGCGGCCTTGAGCCGGTCCAGAGCCGGCCCGGCCAAAATGGCGTGCGTCGCCATCGCCCAAACATCGGTCGCCCCTTCCTCGACCAACCGCTCGGCCGCGACACAGACCGTCCCTGCCGTCCCGATCATGTCGTCGATGATCACGCAGCGACGACCACCTACCCGCCCCACCACTTCGAACGCCTCGACCTCATCGACCGAACCCCTCGGTCGCCGCTTGTGCACGAACGCCAGGTCGGCGCCAAGGACTTGGCTGTACCTCTCGGCCACCTTCACCCGCCCGGCGTCCGGCGACACGATGACCATGTCGCTGTCCCCATGGCTGCGGAGGTAGTCGATCAATACCGGCATCGCAGTCAGGTGATCAACCGGACCATCAAAGAAACCCTGGATCTGCCCAGAATGCAGATCCACACTCACTATGCGATCTGCGCCTGCAGCCGAAAGCAGGTCGGCAACGAGCTTGGCTGTGATCGGCTCACGCCCTGTCGACTTCCGGTCCTGACGTGAGTAGCCGTAGTAAGGGCAGACCGCGGTGATGCGTTTGGCCGAGGCGCGCTTGGCCGCGTCGAGCATGACCAGCATCTCCATTATCGAGTCGTTGACCGGCGCTGCGTGGGTCTGGACGATGAAGAGGTCGACGCCACGGATCGAGTTGCCGTAGCGGCAGTGCAGCTCCGAATCGGCGAACTCCGTCAGGTTCGTCTCCCCGAGGTTGACGCCGAGGGATTTCGCGATCTCCTCGGCGAGCTCGGGGTGGGCGCGGCCTGATACGAGCTCCAGCCTGCGTTTCGGCGTCAATTCCATCTTCGAACCCTCCGTCTGGTCGCCGCGCCGGCTCATCGGTGTCCGAAGAATGGCCCGACTCGCTCCCCCCGCGCCAACCGGGTGCCCGGCTCCAAGACCGAGAATGCTCCCACCTCCGCATTGTCGCCGATTTCGGCGCGCTCCGCGGTCGAGCTGGCGACTCGGACCCCAGCGCCGAGTTGGCAATCGACGAGGCGCGTGTTCGGCCCGATGACGCATCCCTCGCCGATCGACGTGGCACCCTCGAGGATTACGCCGGGCAACAAGATGACGTCGGCACTTAACCGAACCGTCGTATCGACGTATGTCGCCTCCGGATCGGTCATGGTCACGCCGCGGCGCATCCACCTCTCGTTGATGCGGGCTCGCAGCTCGCCTTCGGCGGCGGAGAGCTGGGCACGATCGTTGACGCCTGCTGCCTCGATCGGGTCGGCCGCTACGACCGACGTGACCGGGTAGCCGGCGTCGTGCAACACCTCAATCGTGGCGGTGAGGAAGTACTCGCCGGTCGTCAGGTCGGGGGCGAGCCGGCGGAGAACGGGCGCAAGGACGTCGTGGCGGAAGCAATAGAGCTGGGTCGCGATCTCCTCGACCTCGAGCTCATCGGGCGAGCAGTCGCCGTCGTCGACCACTCGGGCCACCCGGCCGTTCTTGTCCCGGAGGATGCGGGAGTAGCCGACAGGGGTCTCGACGATGGCAGTGAGGACCGTCGCGGCGGCCTCCTCCTCCCGGTGATGACGTACGAGGGCGGCGATGGTCTGAGCCCGGACGAGCGGCGTGTCACCAGGGACGACGAGCAGGTCGGCCTCGTCTTCGTCGGCGAACGAGTCGGGGAAGCCGGTGAGCGCCACCGCCACGGCGTCGCCCGTTCCCCGCTGCTCGGGCTGCTCGACGAACTCGAGCTTGAGGCCGGCGGGGGCCTCGGCTTGGACGACCTTGGTGACCTCGTTCGCGCCGTGACCGACGACCAGAACGGCCCGATCCACTGTCAGCTCGGCGAGAGTGTCGAGGACGTGCAACACCATGGGACGCCCGCACAAGCGGTGCAGGGGTTTGGGTGTGCTCGACCGCATCCGAGTCCCCTCGCCCGCGGCGAGGACGACGGCGGAGAGCGGTCGCCTGTGCTGCCTCAGCTCCATCGCTCCACCTCTTGATCTCCTCGAGGCTTGCCTTCGCCCGACCCTAGCGGGGTGAGCGACTCGGCGGGTGGCTCTGCCGGCTGGCCAGGCCTGCCCCGCCAGGCCCCTGGCAGCGCCGGCCCCGCCGTGGGTGGTTGAGATTTCCTGCCCGGATCGGCCAACAATCTCAACCACCGGTTTTGGGGGGCGTATCCTCGACAACCAATGGATTTCCGCCCCACACCCGAGCAGGAGATGCTGCAGCAGGCAGTCGCCAAGATCGCCGATGGCTTCGGCCACGCCTACTTCCAGCAAAAGACCAGCGAGGGCGGCAAACAGGACGAGCTCTGGAACGCCCTCGGCGGCGCCGGCTTCCTCGGCGTTCACCTTCCCGAGGCGTACGGCGGCGGGGGCATGGGCATCGCCGAACTCACGATCGTGTGCGAGGAGGTCGCCGCCGCCGGCTGCCCCCTCCTCCTCATCCTCGTCTCGCCCGCCATCTGCGCCACGCTGATCGCCAAGTTCGGAACCGACGACCAGAAGACCCGCTGGCTGCCCCCGATGGCGACCGGCGAGCTCAAGATGGCCTTCGCCATCACCGAGCCCGACGCCGGCTCCAACTCTCACAACATCTCCACCAGCGCCACCCGAGACGGTGACGAGTGGCGCCTGAGCGGCACCAAGTACTACATCTCCGGCGTCGACGAGGCCGACGCGATCCTCGTCGTGGCCCGAACCGGCACCGATCCCGACACCAACAGAGCCAAACTCAGTCTCTTCATTGTCGATTCGGATTCGCCGGACCTCACCGCAACCCACATACCGGTTGAGATTGCAGCCCCGGAGAAACAGTTCACCCTCTTCTTCGACCGCCTCCCTCTCACTAACGACCGCCTGCTCGGCACGGAAGGAGACGGTCTCCGGCAGGTCTTCGCCGGGCTCAACCCCGAGCGTCTCATGGGAGCAGCTGTCGGCTGCGGGATTGGCCGCTACGCCCTCGACAAGGCTTCCAGGTACGCCCGCGACCGCTCGGTCTGGGGCCGGCCGATCGGCACACACCAGGGCATTGCCCACCCGCTCGCCGAGGCGAAGGTCGAGGTCGAGCTGGCGCGTCTCATGCTCGCCAAGGCTGCCTGGTGCTACGACAACGGCGAGGACCCCGCCGAAGCCGCCAACATGGCCAAATACGCAGCTGCAGAGGCGGCACTGCACGCGCTCGACCAAGCGATCCAGACTCACGGCGGCAACGGCCTCGCGAGCGAGTACGGCCTGGCAGATCTGTGGGGGACCGCACGGCTCCTGCGCACCGCACCCGTCAGCAGGGAAATGATCCTGAACTTCATAGCCCAGCACTCGCTACACCTTCCGAAGTCGTACTGAGCCGACCGAATCGCACCGAATCGCACCGAGCAGGTCGGGAACCGACGAGCACCCATGACCCACGCAATCACATACCTCGATGCCATCGCCTCGAGCGCCGAGAGGGAAGTTCGGAGCCCGGACGACTACCTGCCCATGCAGGCAGTCACCCACGAGATCGCCTTCCAGTCAAATGGCTGGGGGGCGGACCGGAGGCAGAAGATCCAGGAGCTGTTCGACGGGCTCGCGCCCGAGTGGCACACGCGCGGTGGCGAGGAACGGCTGAAGCCGACCGTCGACGCGCTCGAGCGAGGCCCGCTGCCCACAGGCGGCATCGCGATTGAGATAGGGAGTGGCACGGGCCTCCAAACGCCGCCGTTGCTGGAGAAATTCGACTTCGTGGTCTCGGTGGACCTCGCCGCCGAGATGCTGGCGCTCTCCCCCCGACGGGACCGCCTCGAACTGGCGCGAGCCGACGCGGCCGAGCTTCCCCTCTCCGCTGGGCGGGCAGATGCGATCGTTTGCGTGAATGCGTTTCTCTTCCCGATGGAGTACGGAAGGGTGCTCGCCCCAGACGGGCGCATCATCTTCGTCTCGACAAGTGGCGACCAGACGCCGATATATATGCCACCGGAGGACGTCGTCGCTTGCCTGGAAGCTGCTCTCGGGCCCATCGACGCGACTAGCTCGGCGTACGGCTGGGGCACCTGGACCGTGGTGATGCGCCGAACCGAATGGTAGAAGCAGGCAGACTGTCTCTCCTGTGACCTCTACTACCCCGACGACTCCAGCAGCCCCGACGACGGGCAAGACCGCCAAGACCGGCAAGACCGCGCCTGCCGACCTCCTCGGCGCCAGCGAGGCCTACTGGGAATCAGATGTCCTCCCCGTCTTGGCCGACTACGTCCGGATTCCCTGCCTGTCGCCGGAGTTCGACTACTCGTGGGATGCCCACGGGGAGATCGCCCGCGCTGCAGCGCTGCTGAAGGAGTGGGCCTCGCTCCGTGCGATCGCCGGGATGTCAGTGGAGCTCTCCCAACTGCCGGGCCTCACCCCCGTGATCATCGTGGACGTGCCGGCTAACCGCCCGAGCGCGACCAGCCTCCCGACGCTGCTCTACGGCCACCTCGACAAGCAACCACCACTCGGTGACTGGCGCCCAGGGCTCGGACCGTTCGAGCCCGTAAGGGAAGGCGACAAGCTGTTCGGGCGTGGCACCGCGGACGACGGCTACTCGATCTTCGCTGCTCTCGGGGCGATCGAGATCGCGCAGAAGACTCACAAGACGCACGGTCGTTGCATCACCATCATCGAGGCCAGCGAAGAGAGTGGCAGCCCCCACCTCGGCCCGTATCTCAAAGCGCTCGCAGATCGGTTCGGCGAAGCCGGGCCCGGGCTCGTCATCTGTCTCGACTCGGGAGCAGCGACCTACGACCGGCTCTGGTACACCACGTCCCTCCGCGGCCTCGTCGTCGGGACGATCCGCGTCAAGGTTCTCAGCGAGGGGATTCACAGCGGGGCCGGAGGCGCTGTCGTCCCTGACTCCTTCCGCATCCTGCGGGAGCTCCTCAGTCGCATCGAGGACGAGAAGACCGGCGAGATCCTCCTCGAATCCTGCGTCGCCGAGATACCGCCGTCGCGCCGTGCACAGGCCGAGGCTCTCGTCGCGGAACTCGGAGCCGCCACTCTCGACCACTTCCCTGTCACGCCGGGCCTGCGGCTCGCCAACGGCGTCGCCCCGGTCGACCAGCTCCTAGCGAGAGCCTGGAGCCCCTCGGTCGCTTACGTCGGGATCGACGGCTTGCCTCCCATCGCGGACGCCGGCAACGTGTTGCGCCCGTTCACTGCGGCGAAGATCGCCATGCGCATCCCGCCGTCGGCGGACTCGAAAGCGGTGTCCGCCGACCTCCGCCGGCGGATACTGGCGGATCCGCCCGAGGGCGCAGAAGTGGAGCTGCTCGACCTCGTGCCTGCGAACGGCTTCGACGCCCCCGACACCGCCGAATGGCTGGCGGTGGCTACTGACGAGGCTTCACTCGCATACTTCGGCGCTCCGGGGAGGGGGATGGGCGAGGGGGGAACGATCCCGTTTCTGAGCGAATTGTTGGCGTCATACCCGCAGGCCCAGTTCCTCGTTACAGGAGTTCTCGGGCCAGATTCGAACGCACACGGCGTAAACGAGATGCTGCACATCCCCACGGCGATACGGCTCACTGCGGCCGTCGCCCACGTGCTCACGCAAGTGCCCTGAGGGTACAGGGTCCTCGCCTATTGCGCCGCCGAATACGCCAGCTCCATCTCGGCAACGTCCCGAACGAGGTCACCGAGTGCCAGGCTGACGTCGTCGACGTGATAGCCCCAGGTCGGCCCGAGGGTCTCAGAGATCGCAGGCCGTACGTCGGACGCCGAAGCCGGCACGACATTCAGCCACGCGGCGTCGCCGGCGGTCTCACACTGGGCCCGGTAACGCCCGGGATACTCGACCCAACCCGTCGTCACCCCCGGGGTCGGCGACGTCAGGGTCAAGAAGTACGAATCGAGATCGGCGGCACCCCCTGACAGCGCCGCCGGGTTGACGCACACGACCTGGAGGCCGGTCGTGGCTGTCTCGCCCCATTGCAGGCTCACACCCTGGCCCGGGCGGCCGAACAACGAGTTCGCCGGCGGCTCGGAAGGGAAGGACGAGTAGGCGATGACGCAGCCGTACTCGTGCTCCGAAGAACAGGCTGGGATGTGCTGGAACGAGCCCCCGACCAACTTGCCGACCGGAACGTCCACGTTCCCCCCGAGGATGATCGCGCTGACGAGTCGCTTCCTCAAAGCCGGATTCGGGTCGACCTGCGATCTCAGCAGCTGGATCAGGATCGCCGCACCCTGCGAGTGCCCGATGAAGACGATCGGGCGCCCGTCGTTGTAATGCGAGAGGTAGTCGTCCCAGCCGTGCACGAGGCTCGCGTAGGCGATCGCGGCGGCGGCCTTGTCGGCGCCGAGGCCCGAAGCGATCGAGCTCGCGGTCCGCTGGCGGTACATCGGTGCCCACACGTTGCACACCGACGAGAAACGTGACGCCTGCGCCACGGCTGCGTCAAGCTCCGTTTTCTGGATGCGCAGATTGGCGTTGGCACGGGGCTGCGTGCTCACCGTCGGGTACACATAGAAACAATCGACCGGCTTCCCAACACTCGCACTGCCCGCGTTCACCGTCTTTGCTCCGGATGCCGATACCGAGGTCGAGCTGGGATTGTAAAGACAGGGATTGCTGCTGGCAGCGATGCCGGGGCGACAGAGCCATACCGTCCCGGCCGCATCGACTCGGGAGACCGGACCGCCCGGCTGCGTCGACGACGTGGTCGTGGCAGGTCCAGAAGTGGTGGTCGTCGGACTCGACGTCGTGGTGCCGACCGAGACATGACTGCCACACCCTGCGCATACAAGCGCGGCCGCAAGGCAGATCGCCGTCGCCGAGAAGAGACCTCGACTCGTCTTCATAAGCCCTCCAACATCTCCTTGACGAGCTCCTCGAGCGGCGGCAGTCCTGGAACCTCCCGGAAGAGCACCGGGTTCAGTCCCTCGGCGATGTCCTGCCAGCGGCTGACGGCGAGCTCTACAAAGTCAGGGTGTGGGAACACCCAGAAACGATCTGCCTTCAAGGCATCGAACACGAGATCTGCCACGGCAGCGGGTGTAGTGCCCTCGGCGACCGCTCGGCGCACGTACTTCGCTACCACCTCGCTTCCGGGCACGCCTTCTGGCTGCTCACCGAGTTCACTCGGCCAGTTGCGGCCCGAGTCCATGATCCCCGTCCGCACCCAGCCTGGGCAGAGCACGCTCACGCCTACGTTCCAGCCACTTTGCTGGGAGGTCCGATAGAGGTCCTCCGTGATGGCGACGACCGCGTGCTTGCTTGCGTCGTAAGAGGCGGAAAAACCCGGAAGCAGGCCTGCAATCGAGGCGGTGTTGACGATGTAACCACCTCCCTGCTCGATCATCGCAGGGAGAAACGCGCGTACCCCGTGCACCACGCCCCAGAAGTTGACGCCCATCACCCAGTTCCAGGCTGACAGAGGGCCTGTCCAATGATCGGCCGAGCTCTGGACGCCGGCATTGTTGCACACGACCTGGACCGCACCGAAGCGGTCCCGCGCGCGAGACGCGAGGGCTTGGACCGAGCTCTCCTTGCTCACGTCGCAGACGACTTCCAGTGTCTCGATCCCGTGGCCTGACGCCAGCTGCGCGGCGGCTGTTGAAAGACCGCCGGCATCGACGTCCGCCAGGACCACGTTGCAACCGGCGGCCGCGAACCGATCAGCCAGCCCGAGACCGATTCCACTGGCAGCCCCGGTGACAACAGCGACGTTTCCCTTGGTCAGTTCCATGTGTGGCTTCCCCTTTTGCCCACGGCTTGCGACCGGCGGCTCGAGCCGAATATCGGCCGAAACGCGAGGCTGGTCATCTACAGTCTCGACACGAAGGCACAGACTACGCGCCGTCATAATCCGGTGCGGGCAGCAAATCGACATCTAGTCCTCGTGACCTGGCTGTCGGGATTCGGGCTCTTAACCCTCATGCGAGCTGAATCCGCCCCTGGAAGTGCCGTTGACCTACGAGAGAGCGCTGGGCATCTGCACCGAGGCGCAGGCTGGCCGCTTCAACAAGGAAATGCTGTTGTTCGACGCCGCCGGGATCCCCACATACGTCGTGATGGCAGAGCTCGCTACGAACATCGTCCTCACAGGCGAACTGGCGCGGCCGGAGTACCCCGAGGCATTGGCGTTCGAAGCAGCAAGGCGTTGGCGGGCGGACGCGTCGCAAGCCTCGATTACGCCGAAGCGGCCCTCCACAACCGCGGCGAACGCCTGGTCTGTGTCGCCAACGCCTCGCGCGGATTGATCGAGGAAGCCCGGTGCCGCCTTGCCGAACGGCGAGAGTGGGTGCTGAACGAAAAGGGCATGATGAGAGTGCCGGGTTGACCAGCGAAGCCGACATCTTGTGCGACGCCTCCAGTGGCGACGAATTGTCGGATGCCTTAGGCGCGATCTCGCGCACGCTCTTCGGGTAGCCAGCCGCGAAGGTGAGCCGTCAGGACCGAGCGAGGTGACCTTCGACTGCGTCGCGCCACTCGGCCGCATGGGTCAACTGAGGAGAGTGGTAGCCGCCGTCGATGACTACGAGCTCGCTCCCGGCGATCCCTGCCGCCAGATCCGGAGCCTGATCGACCAGAGGATGGTCCTCGGACCCGACGAGCACTGTTACCGGCCGGTCGATCTCGCCCAGCCGACCGCCAAGTGAGCGGGACTCGAGGTTGAACAGCTCGCGCCCGAGCCCTTGGAGGGCGTAGGGGTCGAAGGCGGCAGACAATTCCGCCTTGCGTTCGCGCCAATCGCGCGGCGTCGTCGCGTCGATCAGATCGTCCTCCGGTCCTCGCATGAGCGTCATGTCAGGCAGGCCGCCAGCGGGGTCGTACGAGGCCATGAAACTACGGAACATCGCTCCCGTCGGCGAGTCGGCCCGAGCGAAAGCCCCAGCGCTCGTATCCATCAGGATCAGCGAGTGGACGAGCTCGGGGTGATCGAGAGTGACCTCGAGGGCTATCCGGCCGCCCATCGAGTGGCCGAGAAGGTCGACGGGTTGCCCTACGGCGTCTTCGAGCCACGTGACCATGTCCCCCGTCAGGCTCTCGATCGAGTATGTGTCGGCACTCCCTGTCTTGGTGGAGCGACCGTGCCCACGGTGGTCGAGGGCGAAGACGGTCCGTCGACCAGCCAGCCCTGGGATATGCAGGACGAAGTCGTGGGCCGAGCCGGAGAAGCCGTGACACAGCACGAGTGGCGTCCCGTCTGAGTTGCCGAAGCGGTCCCATGCGAGCTCGACCCCGTTGACGTGAAGCCGCCGAGACAGCTCGCCTGAAGCCCGGTGGTCGTTGGCATGCTCAGTTGAAGGTGACTCGGGCATGCCAAGTGTCTACCGCAACGCCTTTGCTCTCGCGCCAGCCGCTCGCCCGCCAATCCCGTTCGCGCGGTGGCGATCGCGATCGGCTGCGAGCTTGGCGGTCTGCGGCGAGACGGGTGCCCGCAGGAGTGCGACGACGAGGTCAACCAGCTGGCTGACGAAGAGACGGTCGTCGCGATGCGGTGCCGACTCGGCTCGCCGGCCGAGCTCGACAGCAGCGAAACGGATGGCGGTGAACCGCCGGTGCAACCGCGTCGCGTCCTGTTCGAGGTATGGCTCGACGAGCGCCCGCCAGCGGTAGATCGAGCTCGAAGAGCCTTCGGGCGGCTCGGGCTCGGGCTCGGCCCGCGTCGGCAGGTTGATCAGTTCGGCGCTGATCTGGAGGTACTCGGGACCACCGTCGGAATCGGCGAGCTGGGCGGCAAGCGGCAGGACGAGTGCCTCGCTGAGCTCACGCAGGTCGCTCGCGGCGCGCGCCTCGTACGCGTCGAGCAATTCATGGCGCAGGCGCTCCACCTCGGGAAAGTGCTTCCGGAGAACGGCGCGGACTATGCCGTCGCGATCCGCGAAGTGGTACTGCAACGCCACCGTGTTGCGGGCTCCCGAGGCGCGGTTGATCTCCCGCAAGCTCACGCGGTCGATACCGTTGGCGGCGAACAGTCGCTCAGCTGCTGCCACTAGGGCGGCTCTTGTTGGTTCCGCGTCGCGGGCCACTGGACTGCCTCCTTTGTGGGGAGCTACGGTGAGGCTACATCATTTGATGCACAGGCATTAAATCACTGGGAGGTGTCAGATGGCTTGGGATTTCTCCACGGAGCCGGAATTCCAAGAACAGCTCGACTGGGTCGAGCAGTTCTGCCGGGAGGAGATCGAGCCGCTCGAGCTCGTCTTCCCGTTCGCTGTATACATGCGTGATCCGAAGATGAAGGCCCTCGTAGACCCGCTCAAGGCCCAGGTCAAGGAGAAGGGACTCTGGGCGATCTTCCTTGACAAAGAGCTAGGTGGCCCGGGTTTCGGGCAGCTCAAGCTCGCCCTTTTGAACGAGATCCTCGGGCGTTACTCGATGGCGCCGGCGATCTTCGGCTGCCAGGCGCCCGACACCGGGAACATGGAGATCCTCGCCGCCTACGGGACAGAGGAACAGAAGGAGCGCTGGCTGTACCCACTGATGAACCAGGAGATCTTCTCGGCCTACTCCATGACCGAGCCCCAGGGAGGGTCTGACCCGAACCTGTTCAAGACGACAGCCGTGAAGGACGGCGACGAGTGGGTCATCAACGGCGAGAAGTGGTTCACGAGCAACGGTCGGAACGCGGACATCCTCGTCGTGATGTGCACGAACGGCATGTTCATCGTCCCGAGGGAGACTCCCGGTGTCGAGGTGCTCCCGTTCCCGAACACGCACAACCACATCCGCTACACCGAGGTGCGCGTTCCGTTGGACCACCTGCTCGGACCAGAGGACGGAGCGAAGGTCCTCGCTCAGCGCCGGCTCGGCGGAGGGCGCATCCATCACGCCATGCGCGCGATCGCACAGTGCAAGCGGGCCTACGACATGATGTGCGAGCGGGCGCTCAGCCGGGAGTCGCACGGCAAGATCATCGCCGAGCACCAGATGGTGCAGAGCGCCATCGCCGACTCCTACGCCGAGATCAACATGCTCCGCTTGCTCGTGCTCTGGACCGCCTGGACTATCGACAACTCAAGTACGCAGGCCTCGAGGACGCAGATCGCAGCGTGCAAGTACACCGCCGCCAAGGTGCTGAAGGACGTCGTTTACCGCGCCATCCACATCTACGGCTCGCTCGGGATGACGGATCTGACTCCGTTGCACGCTATGTGGTCCGGCTCTCCCGCGATGAGCGTGATGGACGGCGTCGACGAAGTCCACAAGGTGACGGTTGCCCGCAACGTGCTGAAGGACTACCGCCCACACGAAGGGCTCTGGCCGACGGAGTATTTCCCAGCCAAGCGCGAGGAAGCTCGGAAGAAGTTCGCCGACGCATTCGCGAATGACCCTGAGCTCGTCAAGTACGCCGACTTCATGGCGCGCCGCGCCGGCGGGCACTAGGCGCCAGACCGACGATGGACGTCAGCAATCGAGTTGTCGTAGTGACGGGCGGGGCGAGCGGGATCGGCCGTGCCCTCTGCCATGCGTTCGCCGAGCGAGGCGCACGAGGCACCGTCGTGGCTGACCTCGACGAGGAGGGCGCGCAGGTCGTCGCGGGCGAGCTCAGCGCCAAGGGCTTTTCCGCCTTGGCGGTGAGAACCGACGTCGCAATCGAGGCCGACGTCATCGCACTGGTGGACGCTGCGGAACAAGCCTTCGGCCCAGTAGAGGTCTTCTGCGCCAACGCCGGCATAATCGCCCTCGGAGGCGTAGAGGTGGCCGACGAGACGTGGGACCGCATCTGGGCGGTCAACGTGATGAGCCACATCTACGCGGCGAGGGCCGTGCTCCCGGGGATGCTCGAGCGCAAGGAGGGCTACCTCGTTCACACCGCGTCCGCCGCCGGCCTGCTCACACAACTCGGCTCTGCGCCATACAGCGTGACCAAGCACGCGGCCGTTGCACTGGCCGAGTGGCTCTCCATCACCCACGGCGACGCAGGTGTACGCGTCTCCTGTCTCTGCCCACAGGGCGTGTGGACAAACATGACCGGAGCAGCGGTCCGCGACCACGGCGAGGTGACCGCCTCCACCGCAGGGCGCGACGGGATGCTAGAGCCCGAGGTGGTCGCCGAGGCTGTGCTCGACGCCATGGCGGAGGAACGCTTCCTCGTACTGCCGCACCCAGAAGTGGCCACGTACGAGCGGCGGCGAGCAGGAGACAGGGAACGGTGGCTACGGGGGATGCGCAAGGTACAGGCGCAGATCTCGGGCTACATCCCGTGAATGAGGCGGTGCCCGAAGGGATAGATGTTCCCCGGGTCACGGAATGGCTGGAGCGGGAGATAGATGGGGTTGCGCGGCCGTTTCGTTTCGATCTGATTGCCGGTGGCCACTCGAACCTGACGTTCTCGGTGACCGACGCGGCCGGCAGGCGGATCGTGCTGCGCCGGCCGCCGATCAGCCACGTGCTCTCCACCGCGCACGACATGGGCCGCGAGCACCGCATCATTTCGGCGTTGCGCGACACGCCGGTCCCCGTCGCCGAGGCTCTCGGGTTCTGTGAGGACGCCTCGGTCAACGGTGCCCCCTTTTACGTGATGGACTTCGTCGAGGGGCACATCCTGCGCGACAGCCGGTCGACCGAGCTGATCCTGAGCGAGGACCTCCGACGCTCGGCCGGTAACGATCTCGTCGACGTGCTCGTGGCCATCCACACCGTGAACGTCGACGACGTTGGACTCGGCGACCTCGGCCGGCGTGAGGCATATGTCGCGCGCCAGCTCAAGCGTTGGAACAGCCAGTTCCAGCAGTCCCAGGCCCAGGAGAGCGAGGGTGGCTTCGGGCGGCCCGCGCCGCTCGTGAGCGAGGTTTACGACACGCTCGTCGAGCGCATGCCCCCGCAACAAACCAGCGCGATAGTGCACGGCGACTACCGCCTCGACAACACGATGATCGGCGACGACGGCCGGGTGCGTGCTGTCCTCGACTGGGAGCTCTGCACCCTCGGCGAGCCCTTGGCGGACCTCGGGACATTGCACATGTACTGGTCGGACCGCGACGAGACCGCTAACCTTTCTGTCGTCCCCACTACAGCCCTACCCGGCTTCCCGACGCGCAGGGATCTCGTCGAGCGCTACGGGTCGGCCTCGGGTCGAGATGTCTCGGATCTCCCCTATTACGTGGCGTTCGCCCACTGGCGGTTGGCCTGCATCATCGAAGGGGTCTATGTCCGCTACGCGGCCGGTGCGATGGGGGGCGATCCGAGCGCGGCGGCCGGCTTCGCTGACATGGTGATCCACCAGTCCGAGCAGGCCCGGCAAGTGCTCACGGCTCTCAGTTGATCCACCAACTCGGCGGCCTCTGGCGCCGCGACGCCGCAACTCGCCAGGAAGCGGCGGAGGATCGAAAGCGCCACCGGGACCGAGGTGGTGAATACCACGCCCCCATCCATTGCGTCGAGCACGCGGTCGATCTGGCAGCGCTGCGACACTACGTCGACGATGGCAAGCCAGCGGGCGAGCAGGCCACGCTCGACTCAATCCAACAGGCCGAGTGCCCAGCGTGCCGCCCCAGGTACGTTGCCGGTTGGGAGCCCGCCTCCGCTGAGCGGCCCGCCGACCTCGTTGACCGTCTCTTTTGCCCGTGCTGCCGGACGACTTGGGAACGCGCGTCGAGCAGATGGATGGCAACAGTTGGAGGGAGCTTGCAGATCACGGGCGAGGAAAGCCCAATCCCGGCGGGTATGACGATCGACAGCTCCTGGTTCGTCGTCGAGGCGATCGATCCGATCGCTGGGCCGGAGCAGGCGTTACGAGGCGAGTTCAGTGCGTTCAACGAGTCACGGCTTCATCCGGCCCTCGACGATCTCGTTGACGACGTGACCGAGGCGGTTCTGGCTGTGTACAGCGGGAAGGCCGACCAGTACGCCGAGCTCACACGGATCAAGGACGAGCACGGACTTGGCGACTCCGACGCGGAGAGCTTGCAATCAGTCGCATTCGCGGCTCTGTCGGTGCTGCAGAACCTGTTGATCTCGCGATCGCCCGTCCAATCGCGGTGCTCCCATCCGGGGCCCGGTGTCGAGGTGAGCCGGGAGCGTTTCGAGGAGCTTGTGGCACAAGGGCTCGACTCCATACCGGGCGAGCTCGGCTCCCTCATGGAGAACGTCGCTGTCGTCGTCGAGGACGAGGCCGCGAACATGCCCAACTCCGCGCACCTGTTCGGGCTCTATCAGGGCGTGCCGCTCACCGCTCGCCGCCGGTACGACGGGGCTGCACCCGATCGCATAACTATCTACCAGCGCCCCATCTCACGACACTGCCGGACTGAAGCCGAGATAGCCGACCAGGTCCGGCGTACCGTCATCCATGAGGTCGGCCATCACTTCGGGATCAACGACGCCCGCCTTCGTGAGCTTGGCTGGTGAGGCGCGTGGCGAGACTGCTCACCCACACATCCGGACGGACCGTCACCGCCCGGGGCGTGCTTGGCGTCGAGAGGATCTTCGACTCGGCTCGGCGGTCTTCGACCTGGACCTGACCGGGTTGTCTCGGCACTATAAGGACCAGCGGCGCCGATCGCGCACGGACGGTGCCTCAGATCGGCAAGACTGCCTCTCCAGGTGCCGACGTAGGGGTGGCTCGATCACCTCCGATCAAGAAAGGTGGACCGGAGACCACATGAGCAGACACAACGGGCTCCTTGACGAAGAGGCTCGCGGCAGGCGCACCGGCGGCAAGCGCGTCTGGCTCCCGCTGATCGCCTCTTTCGGTATCGCTGCGGCCGCCATCGTGCCGACCGCGACCGCCAACGCGGCTACCCCTCGGACTACCGACGAGCTGCACGCCGGGTCGTCGCTCGTCGCAGGTCAGCAATTGGTATCCAATAACGGCGCCTACCACCTGAACATGCAGCGTGACGGCAACTTCGTCCTCTATTCGCACGGCAAGGCCACGTGGGAGAGCCGGACCGGCAGCCATCCAGGCGCAGTGATCGACCTCCAGAAGGACGGCAACCTCGTGATCTACTTCGATCACCGCGCGCTCTGGGCGAGCGGGACCGACAGAGACGGCGGGCCCGGCAACTTCCTGCTCATGCAGAACGACGGGAACGTCGTCATCTACAACGCGTCCCATAAGCCCTTGTGGTGGACCAGCCGTCCGCCCACTCTTCAGCTGGGGGACAAAAGCGCGGCCGTCCTCACGCTTCAGAGGCGGCTCATCCAACTCCACTACTGGGTCGGGTCTCCTCCGGGTGGCTATTTCGGCGATGCCACGCAACAGGCTGTCTGGGCGCTCCAGAAGGCGGCCGGGCTACCGCGCGACGGCGTTGTGGGGGCGGCGACATGGGATGCCCTGAACAAAGGAGTCGAACCGAAGATTCGCCCGGCATCTGGGAATTTGATTGAGGTCAACCTCGGCGATGACCTGCTAATGGTCATTCGCCAGGGCAGGCTCTGGGCCACCCTCAACACCTCGACCGGCGGTGGCTATACCTACACCGACCAGGGCGTCACCTCGGTTGCAACCACGCCACAGGGTGTGTTCAACACCTATCGGGTGATCGACGGGGTCGACACCGACTCACTCGGCACGCTCTGGAGGCCGAGGTTCTTCACCGGAGGCTACGCTATTCACGGCGACAGCTACGTACCGCCTTACCCGGTCTCGCATGGCTGCGTCCGCATCAGCAACGAGGCGATCGACTGGATCTGGGCTGACAACATCGACCCCATCGGCACGGAGGTCTGGGTCTTCTGATCCGGAAGGTCCTCAGCACTTTCGCGCTTTGACCTTCGAGGTGTCAGCCGGAAGACGATGCTGATGACGACGACGTATTCGAGCCGGACGAGAACGCCGCGCTGCCGGACGACCCGAACATCCCGGTGCTCGATGACTTGTCCGCCTTGGTCAGTGTCGACGCGTTGCACGCCGAAGCCGCCACGTGGCGGTTCTCGAAGAAGTAGATGCCGGGCTTGCTCGAGATGCCGAGAACGGGCGTCGTCTCCGCCGCGGTCAGGTCGAGCACGCCCCAACAGTCGCGCGTCCCGCGGGCGTAGGCCGTCATGGTCATTGATGAATCGGCGTTCCCCAGGCTGACACTCAGCGTGTCCGCCTTAGTGGAGGGAGCATCCGTGACAAAGGTGAGACCGGTGTCGAGCTCATCGAGCGAATTGGGCGACGAACTGTTCAGGAGGTCAGCGAACGACTGATTGTCACTCGTGTATGAGGTGAGAGCTCCGGTCAGCCCTGTCTCGAGATTCGATTGCGCTGCGGTGGCGGTGCTCGCCGCACCGAGAATCTCGTCGGTTGTGAACCAGTGGGCAAAGGCCCGGATGTCCGCGATCGTGATCATCGTCGCCCCGCTCGGGGCCGAGACGCCGACACTCGGATGACTGATACCGACCGAGACGGTGGTCCCGTGATAGGAGACCGCCACCTTGATCAAGGTGCCGTTGTCGATCCACAACTGAACCGGTATGGCGAGGCTGGCGGGGATCTCGTCGATCGCCTTGCGCAAGGTCGGCACCAGGCGCTCGGCGCTAGGCACCGAGCTCTCGAGCTGTGTCTCGAGGTGTGCCAGGAAGGTGCCGAGGAAGTCGCGCACAGGAAGCGAGACGGAGTACTCGGTGACACCGCTCGTCGTCGAGACGACGTGCGTGCTCTCCCACGCATCCCAGGCTTGTGCGAACGACAAGGTGAAGGCGGACCGCAGGGCGGACTCGTTGATGCTCGGCGCCGCCGGGTGGGGGTCGACTTGCTTCACATACTGCTCGACCGCGCTCTCCTCGAGCCCGATCCAGCCGCCGTTCACGACCGTGTGGAGCCAAGCGAGCGCCGGCCGCTTGCTGGCAGCCCGATTCAGGGTCGACCCGAAGTCCGGCCCCAAGACTGAGCCGACAGCAGAATCGGAGCCTTGCTCGATTTGATCGATGGCGCTCGTGTTCAAGCGGAGATAGAAGGCCCCGCCGGCGAGGAGCACGTCGCCGAGGTCCGTGGTGCCGTGGACCAGTGATATCTCCATCGCGTCCGAGGATCCCTCGGCGGAGACGGGTCCCGCGGTCGGGTTCGTGATCTCGA